>JAMHUH010000035.1:0-6324 GCA_035904925.1 Nannocystaceae bacterium | reverse complement strand
CCGTGCGAACCGTGGCTGCCGTGCGAACCGTGGCTGCCGTGCGAACCGTGGCTGCCGTGCGAACCGTGGCTGCCGTGCGAACCGTGGCTGCCGTGACCGGGATCGCCGGGGGCCTCGAACATCGCAACCGTGCGGGAAGTGTCGGCGAACGCGACTGCGTTGTCGGAGATCTGCCGCTGCTCGGCGTTGAGCAGCGGGCTGGCCTTGCGCCCAAACACGGGCAGGTCCAGCACGTCCACGGGGTTCTTCGAGTCGCGGTCGTTTGCCATCGGTACGTTACCTCTTCAGGGAAGCGCTCGTCGGACCCTACCATGGTCGGCGAGCAGTTGTCGTGCTTTTCGGCGTGGTTGTTCAACGCCGATCGCGCGTTTTCAGGGCGTCTGCGATCGTTTCGGATCTTGGACGAAGTGCTCGCGCGGTCGGATGGTGGTCCAGCGCTCGAACGCTTGCATGACCTTGGGATCGCCCGCGGCCAGCTTCTCGAACAGGTAGTCCTGGATGCCCTTGTGGACCGAGCAGACGTTGTTGTCGCGCATCCGGCCGAAGATCGAGCCCTGGGCCTTGTAGTTGTAGGCCGCGTTCGTCCCGCAATAGGGGTTGTAGGCGCAGTTGACGCAATCCGGCTGCTGATCGAGGTTGGTGGCGATCGTCATCGCGCGGACCGTCTCGTGGCCGACGACCTTGCGGTAGTTGGTGTCGAAGACGGTACCCAACTTGAAGGTCTGGTCTCCGGTCGCGGCCAACATCCGGGCCTCGTCGCAGGTGTAGATCGTGCCGTCGTAGCTGTAGGCCAGCTGGCCGATCCCGGCCCCGGCCGGGCTGCGGTTGTCGAGGAAGTTGGGATCTTCCCCGCGCAAGATCTTGGTCAAGAAGATCGCCGCGTAGCGCTCGAGGATCTCGACGCCCTGGGCGTTGAGCTCGAGCATGTAGTCGAGCGCGTTGCGATAGAACTCGAGGTAGGCGCCGCGCGGGTACTCGAGCCGCAGCCGCGCTCGCTCGGCGAAGCCGAAGGGATCGATCGGGCGCAAGAACACGGTCTTGCAGCCGAGCCCCACGTAGGTGTCGACGACCTCTTTCCACAGCGGCAGCGTGGCCTTGGTCGTCGTCATCAAGGCCTCCACGTGATAGAGGGTCGGATCGAGGCCGATCTCGATGTAGGCCTCGTTGATCCGCTTGATCCACTTGGCCGCGGCTTGATAGGCGTTGTGGGTGGTTGGCAGCTTGCGCTGAGCGTTGTGCAGCTGCTCGGGCCCGTCGATGCTCGTGCACATCTGGACCTTGTGCTCGAGCAGGTAGGCGAGCTTCTCTTCGTCCATCAGCGAGAAGTTCGAGACCATCGTGAACTCGAGCCGCTTGCCGAGCTCTTGGTTGCGCTTGGTCGCGTACTCGATGATGTGCTTGACCACGCCGAAGTTGACCAGCGGCTCGCCGCCCTGGAACTCGATGGTCACGAAATTGTTGGTCGTCCCGAGCGCCACGTCGACCGCCTTCTCGGCGATCTCCGGGGTCATGTCGGTCTCGACCGCGTCCATGTTGGCCCGCGAGGCGTGGCAGTAGACGCAGGTCTCGTTGCAGCGCAGCGTCACGACCATGACGTGGAGCAGCGGGCCGGCGTGGATGAAGTACTTGCGAGCCTTCATCCGCTCGGCGGCGGCTTGGACGTCGTAGTTGGCGCGCAGGAAGTTCTTGCTGCTCAGCCGCTCGTGCAGCGGGCTGCCGGGCTCGACCTCGCCGCGGGCGAAGCGACCGAACTCCTCGGCGCCGAGGATCAGCCAGTTGCCCTCGAGGTTGCTGATCACGATCGAGTCGTCGGCGATCTGCCGGTAGCGGAAGTACGCCTGGGTGCCGGGGCGCGGCTTGATTTCGGCCAGATTGATGCGTTGCATGATCAAGGTCAGTTCAGGTTGCGCCGCCGCGATCGATGGTCATGCCGAGCACCGCGTTGCCGAACTCGCCGACGATCCGGCGGGCGTGGGCTTGGTACTCGGGCTTGGGGGTCAGCGCGACGATCCAGTGATCGTCGGTCTCGCGCAGGGCGAAGTCGGCGAAGCCCGACCAGGTCTTGACGGCCTCGTCGATCGCCTCGCCGGCATAGATGTCGCGCGGGAAGCTCAGCTCGCGGGCTGCGGAGGCGCTCACGCGGGCGCCTCCTCCTCGGACTTGGCCTCGGCCTCGGCCTTCGCGGGCGCCGGGCGGCCGTGCTTCTCTTCCCACGACTGGGCGATGCCGAGCGGATCGTCGAGCGCCTCGTCGGTGAAGTCGAAGTCGGCGAGATCGTCGAGCGAGGGCTCGCCCATCGCTCCGGCGATCGCCTGGACGGTGACGGTCTCGATCGCCACCCGGTTGTCCTGGGTGATCTGATGCCGCCAGGCGCAAGCGAGCAGCTCGTTGGCGAACTCGCCGACCACGGCCCGCAGGGCCTCGGGCTCGGCGACGTCTTGCTTGGCCGCGAGCGTGACGCGATAGCGGCCGGGCTGCGGACGATCGACGAACACGTAGCAGCGATCGATGAAGATGTACGCGGCCCCGTAGACGGCCTGCAGCGGGTAGAGCTCGGCGTCGAGCGTGATCGCGACCGAGCGCTCGCTCGCGTCGACGGAGACCACGGCCTCGGGGATGTCGGAGAAGGAAGTTGTGGACTGCATGAGATGAAAGGCCGGCAACGCGGCGTCGGCAGGTGCCCGAGGTCCAGGCGAGAGGCTGCGAGGGTATCAGCTCGGGGCGAGCGGTTCACCGGCCGAATCGTCTCGCGGGGGGGACGAAGAAGTCGGCGAAGAAGGGGGCGAAGAAGTGGGCGAAGAAGTCGGCGAAGAAGTCGGCGAAGAAGTCGGCGAAGAAGCGGGGCGCTCGCCGTCCACGCGGTAGCGGAGCAGCCATTGGTTGCTGGTGCTGGGCCCGACCGCGCGGCGCAGCAGGGGCGCGAGATCAAAGCGCTCGGCAAACCCTTCCGTGCGGCGCTCGGCGTCGGAGAGATCGTCGTTGCGATGGTGCTCGAGCTCGGCCTTCGAGCCCTCGGCGAGGCGCGCGTGCTCGCGGGTCCGGGCGAGCCCGAACGCGACGTTGTCGACCACCGTCAGGGTCCCGCCGGGGCGCACGCGCCCGAGCAGCTCGGCCAGCACCGCGCTGGGATCGGCGAGGTGGTTCCACGAGCGCAAGATCAACACGTGATCGAAGCGGCGCTCGGGCGCGAGCTCCAGCCGCTCGGCCGAGCACTGGTGGAGCTCGGCCCAGGGCCAGCGCTGACGCAGGCCGACGATCGCCTCGCCGGGCTCGACCCCGACATAGTGGATGCGACCGGACTCGGCCAAGGGCGCGAGGATGTCGGCGTAGGGACCCTCGCCGCAGCCGATGTCGAGCACGTCGCCGCGCAGCCCGGCGAGCAGCTCGCGGACCTCGGCGTCGTCGCGGGTGAACACGTCCTCGTAGAGCGGCTCGAACATGCCGGTGCAGCGCTCGCGCTCCGGGCACTCGGCGCAGAGCGGGCTGCGGACCAGCTGGACGAGATCCCGGGCGAAGTCGTCGGGCGCCGGCTTGCGCGAGGCGTCGAGGTAGACCTGGCCGAGCTCGTGCTTGATGGTCGAGATCTCGCGGTCGGAGAAGTCGCGGGTCTCGGTTCGAAATCGAGCGACGCGCGGGCCATTGCGGACGAAGAGATCGCGGCCGCGATCCCAGGGCGTGACCCCGAGCCCACGCTGGAGCGGGCAGTCGAGGTGCGAGCTGCCCTCGAACGCGAGGCTGACCAGCTTCTCGAGCTTGTAGTTGAAGGAGTTGCTGCGCGGCCGGTCGTGGATCGGCCGCAGCTCGTCGGCGCCGAACTCGTCGAAGTAGCCGCGGTAGAGCCCCGGGCAAGGACCGGCCAGCGCGCAGCCGCGACAGGGGTCGGGCTGAAGCTTGTTGAGGTCGTCGACCGGGAAGAAGTCCGGCTCTCCAACCTCGATCATGGTCCGGTAGGCGTGGGTCTTGAGATCGTCGAAGCGATCTTCATAGCCAGCCATCAGGCAGAGCGGGATCGCTCCATGCGAGAAGCTGGGGCCGCGAGCGCG
Source organism: Nannocystaceae bacterium (assembly GCA_035904925.1). GTDB lineage: Bacteria > Myxococcota_A > Polyangia > Nannocystales > Nannocystaceae > Plesiocystis. The sequence goes on along the minus strand of JAMHUH010000035.1, from coordinate 2,281 downwards.
ACGCTCGGCGACGCGGGCCTCGCCGTGGTCGATCGCCTCTTGAACGCGACGCGCGACATGGCTGATCCGCGGCATCAAGTGATCGAAGAGCTTGTCGCCGCCGCCCTTGGGCTCGACCATCGAGAACTTGACCGCGACGTCCGGGTAAGGGAGCAGCGCGTCGACCAGACCGATCAGATGGTCGACGTTGTGCTTGGTGATCACGCAGTTGACCGAGAAGTCGATCCCGCGGCCCGAGAGGTTGCCGACGGCCGCGTAGGCGGCGTCGTAGGCGTCGCTGCGGACCATCAAGTTGTGGATCTTGCGGCTCCCGCCGTGGAGCGAGAGGTACACGTACTTGAGCCGGCGCTCGATCAACCTGTCGACCAGGTCGGGGTACGCGAGCATCTGCCCGTTGGTGACGAGGCCGAAGTCGAGCCCGAGCGAGGCGCTCAGGGTCGCCCAATGGACCAGCTCCGGGCGGATGGTCGGCTCCCCGCCCGAGAGCACGATCATCGAGTGACCGAGCGCCGCGGCCCGACGGATCTTGGCGTCGATCTCTTCGGTCGAGCCTTGGATGTGCCGGACCTCGAGCGTGTGGCAGAACGAGCAGTGCTCGTTGCACGCGTAGCCGACCTTGATCAGCGCCTTCACGCGAGTGGCAGTGTAGAGGCTTCCGAGCCGCATGCGACCACTCGATCGGCGAGTGCTTCGCTAGGAGCGCGTGGCACTCCTGCTCGCGGCCCGTCGACCGGCTCCATGCGCGCGAGCGCCTTCGCCCGGCCAAAACTCGGAGCGAGCTGGGAGTGCCGGGTTCGGCGCGCCTCGGGCTCCCTAACTTCGCTTGACGCCGAGGGGCCCGGCGGGATAGCGTTTTTTTGCTGGAGTCCCATGACGTACGAGCAGTCTCCCGAGAATCCGAGTCCGCCGCCCGCGGCGGAGAATAACTTGATCGGTCGTCGCCAGGCCCTTTGTTCTCTCGCTGGTATCGCCACGGCGGTCGCCGGTATCGGATTGATCGGCATCGGCTCTGCCCGTGCCGATGAAGCTTCGATCCCGACGCCGACCGACGGGTCGACCATCAGCGCCAACGAAGCCATCCGCAGCGCCGAAGATCTCGCGGCCGAAGAGCGCGACCTCGCGATGGTCCGCGCCCTCGTCCCCGAGGATCTCGACGTCGGCACCTGGTCGATCGAGCGCGTCCACAGCCCGCGCCTCGGTGCGATCGCGGTCGTCATGCGCACGCCTGACGGCAAGGCCTTCCAGGTCGATCTGCTTCGCCGCGACGACGCCGTCCCCGGTGTGGCCGCGACCCGCCACTTCTCGCTCTTCGTTTCGAACAGCGGCAAGGGCGACACGGCGACCGACGAGTACCAAGCGCGCGGCGCCATCGTGCTCGCCCATCAGATTCGCCATCGCGAGCTGAGCGGCGCGCCGGCCCCGAAGCTGATGAGCTTCGCCGAGCGCTCGAACAGCTTCCCCTTTGGCGCCTTCGGCGTGCTCGGCTAGCGCTGCCCGACCGCTCGCGCCTCGCCGAGCCTGCACACAACCTCATGAAGTGATCGGACCTTCGATCACGACCTCGCGAACCCCGTATCCAGCCGGGGTTCTGTTTTTGGCCGAGCCGACCCGATGAGTGACCGCGCGATCGTTCGTCTCACCCACGACTGCGACAACGCCTGCGTCTTTTGTGGCCAGCTCGGGCTCGAGGGATCGATCGCGTTCGTCCCCGAAGATCTCGCTCGACTCCGCGAGCGCTTCGACGAGATCAGCTTCGTCGGTGGTGAGCCCAGCCTCGACCCTCGCTTGCCGGCCGCGATCGCCGAAGCCCGTCGGCTTGGCTTCACCGCGATCGGGCTCCAGACCAACGGGCGCAGCTTGGCCGGCGATCGGCGCAGCTTGGCCAGCAATGACGGACTGCTCCGCGAGCTGCACGAGGCCGGGCTCGGCGATCTACAGCTCTCGATCCACGCCGCGACGGCGGCGAGCCACGACTATCACACCGGTCGAGCGGGCAGCTTCGCGGCCTTGCTCGACCTGCTCGAGCGTGCGCGACGACGAGGTCTGACCTGTGTGGTCAGCTCGGTCGTCACCCGCTCGATCTTCCGCGAGCTCTCGCGCTTGCCCGCGCTGCTCAAGCGCGAGGGCGTGTCGGCCTGGCTGCTCGAGTGGGTCCGCCCCTTTGGCCGCGCGGGTGCGTCGTTCGGGCGCGTCGTCCCCCGCTTCGGCATGGCGCTGCCTTGGGCACTCGCGGCGCTCGAGCAGGCGCGAAGGGTCGATCTGTCCGCGTGGATCCGTGGCG
>JAMHUH010000034.1:0-7928 GCA_035904925.1 Nannocystaceae bacterium | reverse complement strand
CAGTAGCTCTCGGTCGGGCCCTCGGTGGTCGAGGTCGGGTCGTCGCTCGCGTCGGCGTTGGTCGTGCTCGTCGTGCTCGCGCTGGTATTGGTCGTGGTCGCGCTGGTGTCGGAGTCGCTGCTGCCGATCTCGTCGTTGGCCGTGCTCGCGTTCTCGGTGTTGCCGTCATCGCTCGAACAAGAGGTGATCGGCAGGAGCGCGATGACGAGGGCGAGACGGGGCGCGAGCTGCATGGCTCGGCATGCTATCAGGCGGGCTCAGCCTCGCAATTCGAAGAGGCCGCCCTTCGACGATGTTGCCGCGGGTCGCGGCTCACTGCGCGACGAGGATCATGCTGGTCCGCGCCGGCAGGTCGAAGCTCGGCCCCGAGACGCTGCCGCCCCCGAGCAAGTCGGTGTAGCTCCCGCCCGGCAGGCCGTTGGCGCTGCGGGTCGAGTCGGCCCGGTTGATCGCAACATAGACGGTCTCGGAGCCCGCGCTCAGCGAGTAGACCAGGGTGTCGGCGTCGGCGCTGAGCGTGGTCCGATTGCCGCGGCGCAGGGGCGCGTGCTCGGCTCGGATCGCGGTCAGCTTCTGGACGTGGGCGAGCAAGAGCTGCTGGCCGCCCGAGTAGCTGTCCCACTGCATGAAGCGGCGGTTGTCGGGGTCGCCCGCGCCCGCCATGCCGACCTCGTCGCCATAATAGATCAGCGGGACGCCGGGGATGGTCATGATCAAGGTGAAGCCCAGGCCCATGCGCTCGAACGCCGAATTGCCGGCGGGGAGGCCGATGTTGGCCCAGGCTTGATCCTTGCCGTCGGTCCACTCGTTGTCCCAGACCGGGTTGTCCTGGGCGAGGTGGATGACGCGGGGAATGTCATGATTGCCGATGAAGGTGCTCATGATCCCGGCGCCGTAATAGGCGTCGTTGGAGTCCATGAACGCGGCCAATTCACTCATCGCGCCCTTGCGCAGGATCAGCTTGGCGACCAGCTCCATGCGCAGGGGAAAGTCGAATTGCCCGTCGAGCATGGTCGGCGTGACGTAATGGGCGATCACGCTGCGATCGCCTTCGAAGGTCTCGCCGACCATGTAGAAGTGCTCGCCGGTCTCGGGCTCGACCTCGCTCTTGACCCGCGCGCGCAGGTCGATCAGCCACTGGTCTTCGATGTGCTTGACGGCGTCGAGCCGGAAGCCGTCGGCGCCCGAGTCGGCGATCCACTGCAAGGCGTTGTCGACCGAGAAGCCGCGGGCGTCCGGGTTGGTGAAATTGAAGTCGGGCAGGTAGCTGGTGAACCAGCAGCGTCGGCCTTGGTCGCCCGTCCAGGCGCAGCCCTCTCCGCACACGCAATTGCCACCCGAGCCGTTGTCGTTGGGCCAGAACCAATCCGAGTGGGTCGCGTAGGTCGGCGCGCTGACATGGACATGGTTCATCGCGTAGTCGAGGATGACCTTGATGTCGTGGGCGTGGGCCAGCTCGATCAGCGACTGCAGCTCGGCCAGCGAACCAAAGTGCTCCTCGGGCTGGTCGAGGTGCTGCGGCCAGTAGCCGTGGTAGGCCGAGTATTGGTGGCCATCGGTCCCGGCCCCGCTGTCTTGCGTGTTGTTCATCGGGACCGAGAGCCACAGCGTGTTGACGCCGAGCGCGTCGAAGTAGCCCTCGTCGATCTTGGCGGTCACCCCGGCCCAGTCGCCACCTTGCCAGTCGGCCGGGCCCTCGACGCCGATCGGCCCGTCGTTGTTGGGGTCGCCGTTGGAAAAGCGATCGACGAAGACGAAGTACAAGATCGCGTCGCGCCAATCGAAGGTGCCGATGTTGTCGGGCGCGCAAGTCCAAGGATCGCAGGTCATGCCCTCGAGCACCGAGTTGAACCCGCCGAAGCCGTCATCGACCTGGTTGGGGTTGGCCGGATCGGGGATCCACTGCGCGCCGCCGTCGACCTTGAATTTGTAGAGCACCTGCGTCGCCCAGGGGACCTCGGTGTTGGTTCGCCAGGTCCCGCCCTCGAGCGCGAGCCCGACACCTTGGTCCCACGCACCCGGGGCGAAGTCGCCGACGACCTCGACTTGTTGGTAGCCCTGATCGACGAGCGTGAACTCGTGGTCGCAGCGCTTGTTGGCGTCGTCGCACTCGGGCGGGCCGGTGTCGGTGGTGTCGGTCGTGCCCTCGTCGGTGCCGGTGCTGCTGCCCCCGTCGGTGCCCAAGGTCGGATCGAAGGTGTCGCTGTCGGGCGGGTTGCCGAACTCGTCGTCGCTGCCGAGATCGTCGACGGCACAGCCCGCGAGCGCGAGCGTGCCGACAGGTCCGAGCAAGGCGAGCAGGAGAGGGGAGCTGAAGACGAGACGCTGGCGCACGAGGACCTCGGCCCGAGAGTACAGCGCTTCGCCGCGCCATGGCGCTCTATGGCATCGCGCAAGGATCGAGCTCGGGCAGCAGGACCAACGCGCTGCGTGGACCCAGCTCGACGCTCGCAGCGTTCGCGAGCTCGAACATCGCGCCGCTCGAGACGTCCCGCCAGCGCCCGGCCGGAACGCTGCCGCTGGCCAACTCGATCGTGCGGGGGCTGTCGGCCCGAGACACCAAGACCAGCGCGAGCCGATCCTCGGCGACGCGGGCGAACGCGTAAGTGTCGGCGTCGACGTGCAGGGTCTCGCGCAGGCCCGAGCGCAGCGCGGGCGAGCAGCGGCGCGCTCGGCCGAGGCTTCGCGCGTGTTCGAGCAGGCCTTGGCGAGCGGGCGAGAGCGTGGCGGGGTCGGGCAGCACGCGGCGGTTGTCGGGATCACCCGCGCCGGCTTGGCCGAGCTCGTCGCCTTGGTAGAGCACGGGCACGCCGGGCAAGGTCAGTTGCAGGGTCAGGGCCAAGGCCGCGCGCTCGATCGGCTCGCCCGACTCGGGCTGCGACGCAGGCTGATCCCAAGGGTCGCCGCTCGCGTCGCCGACCACCGCCGAGATGAAGCGCGGCGTGTCGTGGTTACCGAGCATGCGGCCGAGGATCGCCCCCGAGCCCGCCAGCGACTCGTCGATCTCGTCGAGCAGCGCGTCGAACTCGACGAAGCTCGCGCTCTCGCTGGCCAGCACGTCGCGCAGCGCCCACATGGTCGGAAAGTCGAACACGCCGTCGAGCCCCTGCGGGCCGAGGTACCAACGCAGGCCCGCGACCGCGGCCGAGCCCGAGCCCGTGAACACCTCGCCGAGCACGAGCCGATCGTCGGGCGTCGAGACCCGCGCGAGCGCGTCGACGATCCGGCGCGAGGCCGCGCGCGGCATCATCGGGACCGCGTCGACGCGCACGCCGTCGACGTCGAAATTATCGACCCACCAGGCCACGTCCTCGACCGCGAAGTTGATCGCGTCGGCCTGCTCGAGCCGCAGATCGGGCAAGTAAGGCGTGAACCAGCAGAACTCGATGGACGTCGCCCAAGGACAGATCGCCGAGCCGCACACGCACTGCGCTTGATTGAACCAGCCATCGTCGAGTCGCTCGGCGACGATCGGGTGGGTCTCGTAGACATGGTTGGGCACGACGTCGAGGAGCACTGCGATCCCGCGCGCGTGGGCGTGATCGATCAGCTCGCGCAGCGCCGCTTCGCCGCCGATCTCCGGCTCGACCTCGTGCGGCGCGTTGGGCCAGTAGCCGTGGTAGCCGGTGTAGAGCCGGCCATCGTTGCCCTCGCGCGCCTCCTCGGGGTTGCGATAGACGGGCGAGATCCACAGCGCGCTGACGCCCAGCGCGTCGAACCAGCCTTCGTCGAGCGCACGCGTGATGCCCTCGAGGCGCCCGCCCGCGCGCGAGCCAGGCGTCGCGGGGGGATCGAGCCACGCGCCCTCGGGGCCGCGGAAGCGATCGGTGACGACCTGATAGAGGATCGCGTCGGACCAGCTGGGCGCGACCGGATCGACGAAGACCGAGGTCTTGGCCTGGGCGAGCACGCCCTGCTGGTCGCGGGCCTCGATCACGAAGCTGTGCCGACCGCGGGCCAATCCCGAGCCACGCAGCATGATCGTCCCTGCCTGCGCCGAGCTGGTCTCGAGCTCGAGCCCTTCGGCGCGGATCGTGCTGGGATCGAGCGCCGCGCCCGAGCTCGCGGCCAAGAACCGAGCGCGAAGCGAGAGCGTGCCTTCGGACTCGGTGAGCTCGTCGATCACCAGCGCAGGTTGTTCGCAGTCGTCGACCCACAGGCGCGAGACCTCGCGCTGATCGCCGTCACGAAAGCTGGTCAGGGCTTGGAGAGGATCGAGGCGCGGCTGGCCGGCCTCGATGATCCAATAGCCATACTCGCCGGGCGGCAAGTCGAGCGCGAGCGCCTGCCAGCCGTCCTCGTGGGTCTGCATCGACTGGCCAGGGTCGGACCACTCGTCCCAGCTACCTCGAACCCACAAGCGCTCGCTCGCCTGCTCGGGCTGCGCCCAGAGGATCACTCGGCAGTCGCGTCGCGGTGGGCCCTCGTCCGGTCGAGCGCATGCGCTCACGAGTGCACACACGAACGCTGCGCGAGCGAAGAGGCCGATCGCCACGCATTCGAGTGTACCCGTGCCAAGCCGACCTGGTGTATGGTGCCGGGCACGTGGCGAACCCTCGATTCGTCCTCGCGGGCCCTGCTTGTTCACATCGACCCGTCTGGGCCGGAACTTGCGTGTTGGCGACCTTGCTCGTGACCGGGCTGCTGCCCGCGTGGGCCCTCGCCGCCCCGCCCGACGAGGGGGGAGCGAGCGAAGGCGAGCCTGCCCAGCCTTCGGGTCCCGCGATCGATCCCGAGCAGCTGCGCCAGCTCCAAGCGCGACTCGACGCGCTCGAGGCCGAGGTCGAGGAGCTGCGGGCCGAGCAGGCCGCGACCGAGCAGGCCCAGGCCGAGCAAGCCGAGGCAGCCAAAGCCGCGACCGAGGCGATCGCCGAGCCCGAGCCCGACGAGCTGGCGGGCACGGTCCCGGTCGGCAGCAGCGTCGACGGCCAGCGCCCGCCCGACTACGCCAGCGGGTTTCACTTCGGCTCTTACGGTCGAGTGGTCGGCGCGGGCGATCTGCGGGGTCGGCCGGCCCGCAACGCCGACTTGGTCGCGCACGGATCACGCTGGGACGAGTCGACCTACGCCGAGCTCGAGCTGCGCCGCGAGGACTATTGGAAGGCCACGGGCGCCTATACCCGGATCGTCGCGACGCTCGCGGTCGCGCACCCGATCTTCCATTACGACACCAACTTCGCGGCCAAGATCGCCGTCCGCAACCTCTATATCGAAGAGCAGAACCTCGGCGCGTCGGGCCTCTCGATCTGGGCCGGCTCGCGGATGTATCGCGGCGACGACGTCTACGTGCTCGACTGGTGGCCGCTCGACAACCTCAACACCATCGGCGGCGGCATCGGCTATCAGGCCAAGATTGGCACCTTCTTCAAGGTCCACGCCGGGGTCATGCAGCCCAACGATCCCTTCTTCCGACAATTGGTCGGCCGCTCGCCCGCGCTCGATCAGCCCGGCCTGGCCAGCGTCGCGGTGCTCGACCGGCAAAAATTGGTGACCAGCTACAAGCTCGGTCACACCTTCAAAGTGGGTGACACGGGCGGCGTCAAGCTGGTCGGCTATGGCGAGACCCACCATGTTCGCGCGGGCCAGCGCGACCTGGACTATCGGCAATTCGAAGCCGTCCCGGCCGACCATGGCTTCGTCGCGGGCGGCCAGCTCAGCTTGTTCACCGGCAAGCGCAGCACGCATCTCAACTTGTGGGTCCGCCACGCCTGGAACCTGGCCGCCTACGGCGACTTTTCGGTCCCCAACCAGCTCGCCCCCAACCAGACCACCCAGGGCGCGCGCGAGCTGGTCGTCGCGCTCGGTGGCAACTGGGAGTACAAATTCTTCGGCCTGATGCTGGGCTCGTATTTTCGCCGCTTTCGCAACGCCAGCCCCGATCTCGACTACTCCGACGTCAACGAGGGCATCGTCCTGGTTCGGCCGCAGTTTTGGTTCGGCAAGTGGGCCGGGACCGCGCTCGAGGCTTCTTATCAATTCCAGCAGCGCGGCGTGCTGGCCGACATCGAGGGCAACGACTCGAGCACGCCGCTCTACGCCAGCTTGTGGCGAATGGGCGTGATGCCCTTCGTCAGCGTGGCCGGCCCTGGCTCCTACGCCCGACCGCACATTCGCATGATGTACATGGCCACGATCCGCGACGCCGGAGCGCGAGCGCTCTACCCCGTCGACGACCCCTATCGGATCCGCAACATCGACCACTTCTTCGGCCTCGGCGCCGAGTGGTGGTTCGGCAGCACCTCGTACTTCCGCGACTGAGGAGAATCGACCATGTCCACGCTCCAACGTCTCGCCACGACCTGCAAGACCTGCCTGACCAGCCTCGTGCTCGCCTCGTCGCTGCTGCCGATCGGCAGCTGCATGAACTTCGAGGGCTACGACCAAGCGCCCGAGCTCGACACCCATGTCGACGATTGGCGCGACGAGGTCATCTACCAGGTCCTGGTCGACCGCTTCGCCAACGGCGACCACGCCAACGACTACCTGATCGAGGCCGACGCGCCGGCGCGCTACCACGGCGGCGACTGGCAGGGGCTCGAGCAGAAGCTGCCCTACCTGCAAGAGCTCGGCGTGACCACGCTGTGGATCTCGCCGGTCGTTCGCAACGTCGAGACCGACGCCAACGTCGACGGCTACCACGGCTATTGGGCGCAGGACTTCACCGCGCTCAACCCCCACTTCGGCGACATGGTCGCGCTGCGTCGCCTGGTCGACGCCGCCCACGATCAGGGCATGTTGGTGATCATCGACATCGTCACCAACCACGTCGGCCAGCTCTTCTATTACGACATCAACCTCAACGGGAACCCCGACGAGCAGATCCAGGGCAACGGGTCCGACTCGCCGGTCCTGCACATCAACGAGTACGACCCCGACTTCGACCCGCGCGGGATCCAGTCCTTCACCTCGCTGGGCGAGGCCGGCCCGGCGCCGATCATCTTCGCCAGCGACCCGGCGACCAACCACCTCCCGCCCAGCCCCTCGGTCTTCCGCAACCCCGAGGTCTACAACCGCAAGGGTCGAACCATCGACTTCGAGGTCGAAGATCAGCTGCTCCACGGCGACTTCCCCGGCGGGCTCAAGGACGTCGACACCACCCGCTGCGACGTCAAGCGGGCCTTCGTCGACGTCTACGCCAAGATCATCGAGCAGACCAACGCCGACGGCTTTCGCATCGACACCATCAAGCACGTCGAGCACGAGTTCTGGCGCTACTTCACCCAGCGCGTCCGGCAGCGGCTCGCTTCGCAGGGCAAGTCCAAGTTCTTCATGTTCGGCGAGGCCTTCGACGGCCGCGACGATCTGGTCGGCTCCTTCACCCAGCAGATGCTGCCCGATCCGAGCGAGGCCGACTGCGCGGCCGGGACCGGCCAGCCGCTCAGCGGCGATCAGCTCGACAGCGCCTTCTACTTTCCCCAGCACTTCCAGGCCATCCGCGACGTGTTCCAGCAGGCCCAGTCGACCGACCGGATCCAGACCTTGTGGGCGCAGCGGGCGACGACCTGGGGCACGGTCGCGCCGGCCTCTGGCATCGACGTCGCGCCCGCCGACATTCCGGTCAACTTCCTCGACAACCACGACGTCCCGCGCTTCCTCTACGGCGTGCGTGACCTGCCCAAGGACCAGCGCCGGCTGCTGCTCCACAACGCGCTGCTCTTCCTCTACACGGCGCCCGGCGTGCCCTGCCTCTACTACGGCACCGAGCAAGAATTCTCGGGCGGCAACGATCCGGCCAACCGCGAGGATCTGTGGCTCAGCGGCTACGACACGCAGAACCCGACCTTCCGGTGGATCGCCCGCATGGCCAAGATCCGCAAGGCCTACGCCTCGCTCCGGCGCGGCAGCTGGGCGGTCACCTGGGCCAGCGATCGCGTCGGCGACGAAGAGGACGCGGGCCTGTTCGCGTTCGAGCGCAACGGCGGGACCAG
>JAMHUH010000033.1:0-3591 GCA_035904925.1 Nannocystaceae bacterium | reverse complement strand
CGGTGGCGACGAGGACTCGGCGATCGGCGAGGGGCCCGCTCCACGCCCCGCACCCGCGCCCGGGACCAAGCCCGCGCCCGGCAAGGGTCCCATCGCGGCGCCCGGCGGACGCGGAGGCGGAGGCTCGGGCGGCGGAGGTACGGGCACGCCGGGTACGGGTGGGTCGGGTGGCAAGGCAGCGCCCGGCTCGGGCGGAGGCAGCGGTGGCGGAGGCAGCGGTGGCGGAGGCAGCGGTAGTGGAGGCGGCGGCAGTGGAGGCAGCGGCTCGCTGCTCTCGGGCCGCCGGCTCGCGCCCGCACCCGCACCCGCACCCGCGCCCAAGCCAAGCGAGCCCGAGTCGAGCGAGGTCGATCCGCTCGCGACCAAGGTCGCCGAGAACTGGGCCAGCGCGTTCAGCAAAGGCCAGATCACCAGCCTGCTCAACCGCAGCAGCGTGCCCTTCAAGTCGGGCTCGACGGTCGCGGCCAAGTCCAAAGAAGAGCTCGAGGTGCTCTTGCAGGGCTTCGTCGACGAGGCCAAGGGCCACCGGCCCAAGCTCGAGGGCGTGTTCACGGCCGCCGAGCTGCGCAAGCGCTTCGGCTCGGTCCCCGCCGGCGTCGAAGAGGGCGAAGGTCGGCTCTACGCCCTGGTCGAGATCGGCAAGGACACGATGATCATCATGCTCGAGAAGAGCTACGGCAGCTGGCGCGCCGTCGGCATCACCCGCTGAAGCGCTACTTCCGGACGAAGTCGATCTTCTTGATCGTCACGTCCTCGAAGGGCCGATGATCGACGCCCGGTCGGGTCTGGACCCGGACCTTGGAGATCTCGACCGGCACCGTGGTGTCGCACTTGCCGAACACGGTGTGGCGATCGTCGAGCGCCGAGGTCTGAGCGACCGTGATGAAGAACTGCGCGCTGCCGGTGTTGCCGATCAGCTGGCCGGTCTGCTTGTCGACCCGCAGCTTCTCGGTCATCGGATCGACCTGGTTGCGGTTCGCCATCGACAGGATGCCGGGGCCCGAGTGGCGCAGATCGGGGTGGAACTCGTCGGGGATGAAGTAGCCCGGCGTGCCCGTGCCCGAGCCGGTCGGATCGCCGGCCTGGTCCATGAAGCCCTCGATCACGCGATGGAAGATCGTGCCGTCGTAGTAGGGCGCCTTCTTCCACTCGGTCGCGCCGCGCTCCTTCGGGTCGAGGAAGGGCCGAACGCCGCGCGCGAGCCCGACGAAGTTGGCGACCGTCAGCGGCGCCTTGTCCTCGAACAGCTTGCATTCGATCGCGCCCATGCTCGTGTCGAAGACCGCGGTCAGCTGACCCTTGGACTTGTCGGCCAGATCCGGCGCGCCTTCGAAGGCCATCTCGAGCGTGAAGGGCCCGGCGATCGGGTCGCCCTGGGCCTTGTTGTAGTCCCACAGATCGGCCGCGATCAGGCTCTTGATCATCTGGCCGCGCGCGAACTGCTTGGCCGGCCGCTTGTCCGCCGCGCAGGCACAGCCCTCGCCCTGCGGCTTGTCGCAGGTCTTGCCGGCGGCCACACACTCGTCGCCGCAGGGCGTGCCATCCATGCAGTAGAGGCAGCAGCCATCGGCGGCGACCGGCTCGACGGGCTTGTTCGGCTTGCGCGGCGGCTTGGTCGTGTCGGTTGGGGTCGGGCTCGGTTTTGCAGCGGCCTTGTCACCGGCCTTGGCGTCCGCCTTCTTGCCGGCGCCCGAAGGCGGAGGCGCGTCGATGCAGGCGGTCGAGCACAGGGTCGAGATCACGACCAGTGCGGCGAGATCGAAGGAAGCGAGGCGGTGCGGACGTGGAAAGATCGACATGCTCATCCCTGGAATGCGAGTCCTACAGCTACCATGGCGCTCGCACAACGCCCAAGCAGCGGCTACTCTGGCCCGCGTGAGCCCCGGTTGCGTCGATCTCGCCGTCTCGAGCCCAAGCAGCGAGCCCGCGAGTCGACGGCGAACGCGAGCGCTCGAGTGGCTGGCTCGGGCAGCTACGATCGGCTTGATCGGCCTGGTCGTGCTCGGGCCGGGCTGCAAGAACCGCGACAAGGGCGGCTCGATCGCCGAGCTGACCCCGCCCAAGAACGCCCCGGCCTGGGAGATCCGCTTCGGCGTCGCCTATGACGACTCGTACACGCCGACCGCGATCAACCTGCAGGGCCGGGCGCCCAACGACGTGCTCGACCAGCAGCTCTTCCAGTCCCGACTCGGCCACGCGGCCTTGGTCTTGCTGGTCAGCGTCGAGCAAGTTTGGGGCAAGGGCCGCTATCAAGGCCGGCAGAGCCAGTTCGTCGAGATCACGGTCGAAGACACCTTGATGGGCACGCTGCCCAAGGAGGCGCCCGAGCAGCTCTTGATCGAGGTCTCGTCGATCGACGAGCTGCCCGGCGAGCTCAAGGGCGAGACCATGCTGCTCTTCGTGCGCTGGGACGCCGAGTCCGAGCCGCCCTACCACCACCACCTGATGCCGGCCGACGAGGAAGTCGTCGCGCTGATCAACGCGATGGTCAGCCACGCCAAGACCGAGGGCGTGCTCGACAAGCAGGGCGAAGAGACCGGCAAGGCCCGTGGCAAGCGCAAGCGGGGCGACAAGAAGTCGGGCAAGGGCAAGAAGAAGGGCAAGAAGGCCGACGCGGAGTCATCGGCGCACGAGCTCGACCAACCGAGCGCGGACACGCGCTCGGTCAACGGCGAGGCCAGCGGCCCGATCGGCCCCGACGAGCCACCGCCTGCACCCGAGCCGGAGGCCGCGCCGAGCACCGGCCTGCAAGAGCTCGGCAACGACGTCCCGCCCGAGCCGGCGCCTCCACCCGGTTGAAGTCGCCGGCTGAAAGTAGAAGGAGCGGGTCCGATCGCGCTGCGATCCAACCCGCGCCTTTCGAACTCGCGGCTGCTAGCGCTTGACCTCGACCAGCTCGACGCCCTCCATCGTGGTCGGGTCCATCGTGGTCGGGTCCTTCGGGTCCACCGGGACCGGCTCGGACTTGAACCGACCACAGGTCGCCCTGGCGATCGCCAGCTCGCCGTCGATCATCAGACCGACCGGGCCACCGTCGTTGTAGACCTCGACCCGCAGGGTGTTGACCCCGAGGCGCAGCAGCGAGGCGGGCGGCAGCGGCAGCGTGGCCGCAGGCACCGAGGGCGAGAAGTTCATGCCGATGCTGGCGAACTCGACCCCGTTGAGCAGGTAGCGACTCGCGTTGTCACTGCGCGCAGTCAGGCTGCCCGTGATCGCGTAGACATCGTCGCAGTCGATCACGAAGCTGCGCTCGTACACGAAGGTGCCTTGGGCGGCGTGGGGCCCCGAGCCGATCCACTGGGCGCCGCCGACCGGCGCGGCCCAGGCCGCCGAAGAAGAGAAGGTACCGAGACGGCGACGGGCCCCGTCGCGGTCGTCGACGGCCAGGTGGACGTAGGGCATCGCCGTCGACGAGATGGTGTCATTGGGCGAGCTGACCAAGATCCAGCTGCTGTTGGTGTCGCAGTTGACCTCCAGCGTTCCGCAGGCCTTGCGCTCGACCACGCGGCCGACCACGCGCTCGGTGTGGATGGCGGGCGCCTGCTCGCGGCCCTCGCTGGCGGTGTAGACCGCGACGATGTCGAGCGCGAG
>JAMHUH010000032.1:0-1903 GCA_035904925.1 Nannocystaceae bacterium | reverse complement strand
GCCGCTGCTCACCGACATCATCAAGATGCCCGGACGCGCGGCCCAAGGCGAGGTCGCCCCAGGCGAGGTCGTCGGCCTCGTCGGCAAGCGGGTCGGCAACGAGCTGCTCGCGACGCTCGGCGTCTCGGCGCTGGCCGTGATCGTCTCGCTGCTCTCGGGCTACATCGAGGCCCGCCTGGTCGGCCCGGCGATGGACCAGTTCATCTTGCAGCTCCTGATCGCCATGCAGTACGTGTTCGTCGAGCCGCTGGCCTCGACCGCCTACGTCTACGTCGCCATGGGCAGCGTGTTGGCCTTCTTGGTCTTCAACATCGCCGTGGTCGTGATCGCGGGCGTGCTCTTCATCCGCATGGCCCAGAAGATCCTCCGCGCCCGCTTCCACGACAAGGTCCCGCTCGCGACCCACAAGCAGTTCTGGATCTGGGGCAGCGCCGGGCTGCTCTGGGCGCTGTTGCTGCCCTACCTGGTCCTCCAGGCCGTGCTGCCCTTCTCGCGCTGGGTGATCGAGTCCGGCACCACCGGGGAGTTCTCGTGGGGCCGCGTGCTCGTGGCTGGGCCGCTCACGCTCGCGCTCGGGTTCGTGATCTTGTTCGTCGTCGGGCAGGGGCTGCGCGGGTTGATCTTCATGGTCAAGTACAAGCTGGCCAAGCCGGCCGAGCCGGCTGCGGCCGAGCCTGCGCCGGCCTGAGGAATGCGAGGAGCTGCTCGGTGGATCCTTCGCAATCGCTGGGGCACCCGACGTAGGGGCTTCACGGTGGGAAACAGGGTCCCCCACTCGGGCTCAAACACGTCGCCCTTCGAATCGCGGGCGCTCTCGCTGTGATTTGCGATTGCGTGATTCGAAGCGCCGTGGCGTCGAAGTCGGGGGCTCGACTCGCCTCGGAGGGACCCTGTTTCCCCCCGCGCGCCTTCGAACTCGATGGCCGTCGCCGCCTCGAACAGGGACCGGCACGCCGTGATCGAGTCCGCGACCGAGCCTCATTCCGAGATTGGGCCCACGTAGATGGCTCGGTCTCGAGGTGGTGCCTCGAGCGGCCAGCCCATTTGGCGCAGCAGGGCGGCCGCGAGCGCCCGAACGCGCTGCCACTCGGGTGCAGCCTCGAGCGCTTCGTCGGACCAGAGCGCGGCGTTCTCGGGACCCGCCATCGCGTCGAGTTGCGCGTCGAGATCCGCGATCGCCTGTAGTTGCTCCGCTGAAAGCAGCGACTGCGAGGATTCGAGGAATGCGGCCTGCGTCTGGGCTTGGTCGAGCTCGAGCTCGTCCGTGGGCTCTGCGAACTCGGGGAACAATTGCAATTGCTCGGTGGCATCGAGCGCGAGCGCTTGGATTGCCCACATGAAGCGACGCGCTGGGTCGGGCTCGTTCCAAGTCATGGCCTACTCGGAGTCCGCAACGTGCGATCGGGATTTCGCACAGGGACCGGCACGCCGTGATCGGATTCGGACGGTCCCTCTTGGCGGCGGCGCCGACGTCCGCGAACTCGGGCGGCGGGGAATGTTTGGGGCCTGTCCGAGGCGAACATTGGCGTTGGAGTACAAGTGGGGGAGCCGAGCGTCAGGCCCCAAATATTCCCCGTGAAGCCCCCACTTCGGGCGTCGGGCGTTCGCGAACGAGCTCACCGCAGGATATGCGAATTGCAGATCTCGATCATGCAAGACGCGCGTCGCGGCCATCGCAGCACGCTACCACCTCGCCCAAACCCTCGTCACAATCGCGTCGCCTGGACGCCTCCGTGATGTTTGGGAGACGTCGCGCGCGGGTGGTGTGGTCGTCACCGGGGTGAAACCGCGCGCGCGGATGTTCGGCCCGCCCCAGCGGCCCAGGTAACCATGCGAAAAGTCTCCGACCATCACCCGATCCACCCCTCGTCCGCCGCTCTCGGTCTGACGCTCGTCCTGCTCG
>JAMHUH010000031.1:0-2989 GCA_035904925.1 Nannocystaceae bacterium | reverse complement strand
CAGCTCACCGGTGCGCTCACCGGCGCGCCCGTGCTGCGCGATCACTGGACCGTGTTCGTGCTGCGCAACGTCGAGGATCAAACAGCCGCGTGGCCCTTCGAGATCTACGCTCCGATCTGCGCCAAGGATGGCACCGCGGGCGGTGTGCTTGGGGTAAGGTGGCAGGGATGAAGGATCCCCACCACTACACCCGAGACCTCGAAAATCGGTTCACCTACCACGCCGAAGCCCGAGCATGTGGAGGTGCACCAGCAGATCCGCGCGTCGGGGCACGAGTTCGCCGCGATGCTGGTCCTGCTCCGTGCGATCGATGCGATCGACTCCGCGGTCATGCTCGCCAACGCCTCACTCGCACGCCACGGTTGACCTGATGTCCTTGCAAGAAGTCTCCACCATTCAACCCGCTGACGAGGCGTTGGTCGCCGAGCTCGAGCGCCTGCTCGCCGAAGCCAAAGAAGGGCGCGCGCGGGCGATCCTGTACGTGATCTCCCGCTCCGGCGGGGAGCCCATGCGCTGGGGGTCGATCGGCCGCTACGACCTTCGCGACTTCGCGCTCGGGGTCAAGATGCTCGAGCTCGAGCTCGACGCGACGATCACCGCGGGCGGGACGGAAGGCTGACCCGTGGACGCGCAGGGGAGCCAGACCAACGCCAAGCCCGACACGGTCGGCCTGTGGCTCGCCGACGACGTCGAGACCGACCTGAGTCAGTACGCGCTCGACCTCACCACGTCGCCGGTCGGCGGGACCTTCGGCTTGACGGGCGGGTTCCGTGACGCAGACACGACGCGGCAGCTCACCGGCGCGGGCGGTCGAGAGGTCTATGTCCGCGTCGACCTGCGAGCCAACGTCGACGTCGACCAGGTCTTGATCGCGCTCGGCCCATGGGATGATCCGGGCGCGGCCACCTACGCGATCGCGATCAGTAGCGGCGGCGCGCTCGAATGCGTGATCGATGGCGCGACATCGAAGGCGCACATCTTCGCGGTGCTCACGACCACGCTGCAAGAGGTCTCGATCTGCTGGGCGACGAGGGCGAATCCCGACACGACCGGGGCGAGCGACGCCTTGATCTCCGAGCTGTCGATCTACGGGCACACCGACGCGGCATTCGAAGAGGTCGATCAGTGGACCCACGCGATCGGAACCATCTACGATCCGAGCGTCTCGCTTTCGGTCGGCGGCTACGGCAACGCGCTCGGCTGGATCCTCGACTCGCGGCAGGTTCACGCGGCGCGCATCGGCGCGGCATGGCACACGAATGTCGAGTTTGCCGAAGACTGGATCGCGGCTCGCTCCGCGCATGGCTCGGCGCTGCCTCAAGTGCTCGAGCCGCTGGTGCTCGGCGAGACTTCGGAAGTCGGCCGCGAAAGCGAGCTGGTCGGCGCGGCGAACCTCGGGGCCGTGTGGGCCTCGGCCAACGCGAACAGGGCGCGCATGGTGACCAACCTGGTGAACGAGGTCTACAGCGACGCGCGCACCCTCTCGACCACGCCGAGCCCGACACAACGGCTGGTCACCGCGCCCGGCTCGGCGGCCTACAAGCTCGACGCGGCGTCGATCCGATGGATCCCGCACCCGGGCCTTGGTCTCGCGTGGGTCCGCGTGCACGTCCAATCGTGGGTCACAGCTGGCGCGGCCGTGCCGATCGGGATCCGCTGCTACGCCTTCAACCGCCCGCCTCTCGGTGTCGGCCCGCTGATCGAGGGCCTGCCAGCGCCAGCGCTCGATCTCGACTACGTCGGCGCGGTGCTCACCGTCGACCACGGGTCGACCGGCGTCGGCGAGTGGCTCGACCTCGGCGTGCTACGGGTGCCTCGCTTCACCGGGGCCGCGCCGACCTGGTCGGGCACGACGATGCTGGCGCTCGCGCACGCATTCGACCCGGCGAGCGCGTCGGCGAACGACGCCAACGCTCGGATCAAGATCAAGGCGTGGGACGTGCGACCGCTCGCCGGGCCTGCGCAGTAGGACAATCGACGATGGCAAACACGCAATGGAAGTCGACCACGCTCCCCGAGGCCCTGCGACCCGAGGCACCGGCGAGCGGTCGATCGGTGTCGTTCCCCTCGCCGCTCTTTCGAGGCCCTGCTAGCGAAGCCCTGCGCGCTGGCGACTACATCCCGGCCGCTCGCCGCGTCGTGCTCTCGCAGCACATGGGCGGATCGGCCTCGTTCATGGTCGGCAACGTCGCGCTGCCGGCCGGCTCGCAGGTCTATCCGCTCGTCGACACGTGGCGGGTGGTCGCGCGCACCAGGGCCGAGCTTGCGCCGGGCAACGCCTTGCAGTTGCGCGTGGTCGCGGTCCGAAGCGGGCCGACAGTGCGGGCAAGCGGCGGCGCCTGGATCGAGGATGCGATCGGCGGCGCGGTTCGAGCTTCGATCGACTACGCCAACCTCGACTCGCCGCCGACCACAGCGTCGGCGGCGGCGATCGTGAACCTGCCCGCGTCGAACGAGACGGACGCGTGGGAGCCAACGACCGCGGGTGGTGACTGGTCGGCGCTTCTCTTTGCGGGGGCCGTGCTCGTGCAGCCTGCCGCAGCCGCGGCTCTGAACCCGGCAGCGCTCGCCGCCTGGTCAGAAGACACCGGGATCACCGTGGCGATCGAGCACAAGGGCGGCGCTCGAGTGATCGCGGCGTGCCTGTCGGAGATCCCCCGGCAGCACGTGGTCGTGCACGACCGCGAGCAGGTCTCGATCCACGGGTTCCCCCTCGGCGACGGCCTGCCCGACAACTATCCCCAGGTCGAGACCCGCGACGGCGCGAGCTTCGATGATCACCGCTACGGGCCTGCCCGCTCGCTGATCGCCGTCGAGCGCTCGCGCGAGCGCCTCGGCCCACGCATCGCGGCGTGGTCGGCCTACGCCGAGGGGCTCGCCGAGGTCGCCGACGCGAGCGAGCCCGACCCGATCGCGGTGACGAGCAAGTCCTGGGTCGGCGTGTCGATCGGCTCGGCGATCAAGACCTGGTCGACGGGCAACCCGGGCC
>JAMHUH010000030.1:0-2446 GCA_035904925.1 Nannocystaceae bacterium | reverse complement strand
GGGCTCGGTGGCAGCTCGGGCTCGAGCTCGGCCGGATCGCCGGTGTCGGCGGGCGCCTCCGTCGGATCATCGACCGGATCACCGACCGGATCGCCGCCGAGATCGAGGACCTCGACCGGGTCTTCCCAGCCCTCGTCGCCGCCCCAATCGTCGGCGTCGTCGGTGTCGCGGCGACGCGGCCGCGTCGGCACCTCACGCGGGGGATCTCGCGGGGCCTCGCCGGTCTCGCCCGCTTGGTCTTCGAGCCCGAGCACCTCGACGGGATCCTCCCAACCGTCGTCGACCGCCTCCTTCAGCGCCTTCGATCCGGGACCCAAGGGGCCCGGCGAACCTGGCGGGCCGAAGAGCTCGATCGGCGGACCGGGCAGCTCGCGGCGCGGGTCGAGCTTGGGCTCGATGGCTTTCGGACGCCCTTGCTCGGGCTCGTCGAGATCCGGCAGCTCGATCGGCTTGGGCTCGAACTCGTTGGGCCCGAGCTCGTTGACCCGCTTGGGGTCGACCGGCTCGATCTTGTCGAGCGGCACCGGCTGGCGGCGCACGCTCAGACCGCTCTCTTCTTCGTCGAGGTGCCGGAGTCGCCACGGGGTCTCGGGATCGGTGATCGCGAAGGGATCGGGATCGGGGATCGAGTTGGGATCGACCAGGGCCTCGAAGCTGCCCTCGCGGACGATCTCGGCGATGTTCGAGACCTGCAGGAGGCGCTCGGGCTGGACGCCGAGCAGCACGGCCCCCTGCCGGTTGATGCCGCTGCGGATCATGATCTCGGCCTCGAGGTAGGGGCTCGCGCCCGCGACCTCGGGCAGCTCGGCGATCGCCAAGGTCAGCGCCTCGTAGTCGGTGAAGCGATGGCCGGTCGCGGACGAGATCCGCAGGTGGGCCTTTTGGGCCAGGATCTTGTCGCGCAGGTCGGCCTCGAGCCCGCTCATCAGCGAGAGCACGACGACCAGCGCCATGCAGCCGAGCAGGACCGACATCGTGATGATGGTCGCGAGCAGGTTGAAGAAGCGGGCGAGCAGCGCGAGCACCATCGCCATCACGCCCAGGCCGATGCTGACCCCACCGAACACGCCGAACTGGCGCTGGAGCGCCGACGAAGCGGCGGCCGAGAAGAGCTGCTCGCCGGGCAGCGGCTCGGGCCCGA
Organism: Nannocystaceae bacterium; assembly: GCA_035904925.1. GTDB lineage: Bacteria > Myxococcota_A > Polyangia > Nannocystales > Nannocystaceae > Plesiocystis. Next base: position 1,305 of record JAMHUH010000030.1, on the reverse strand, counting down.
GGTGGCCGGCCCAGAGCACGAAGCCGACCCCGACCACGAGCAAGAAGAGCGAGACGAGCATCAGCACGTCGACCCAACGGGGGTGCCGCTCGCCGACGCGAAGGTGTCGCCAGGCGATCCGCCACTCGAGCGCGCGCGAGCCTGTCCAGCCGGCTTGCTCGGCGCGCCCGCTCGTTCCGCTCGTTCCGCTCACTCGTCGTCGACCTTGCGCTTGCCGCCGCCGGACATCAGCAAGAACGCTTCCATGAAGCTGTCGAGGTCGCCGTCGAGCACCGCGTCGACATTACCCTGCTTGAGCTCGGTCCGGTGATCGTTGACCTGCTGGTAGGGGTGAATCACGTAGGAGCGGATCTGGCTGCCCCACTCGATCTTCTTCTTGTCGCCCTCGAGCGCGCTCATCTTGTCGCTGCGCTTTTGCTCTTCGACCTCCCAGAGCCGGGCCTTGAGCATGCTCAGCGCCCGGTCCATGTTCTTGTGCTGCGAGCGCTCGACCTGGCAGGCGACGACGATGTTGGTCGGCAAGTGGGTCAGGCGGACGGCCGACTCGGTCTTGTTGACATGCTGACCACCGGCGCCCGACGAGCGGTACTTGTCGACCCGCAGATCGGCCGGGTTGATCTCGATGTCGATCTTCTGGTCGCCGAAGTCGGGCACGACCATGACGCTGGCGAAGCTGGTCTGGCGGCGGGCGTTGGCGTCGAAGGGCGAGATTCGGACCAGGCGATGGACGCCGATCTCGGAGCGCAGCCAGCCGTAGGCGTACTCGCCAGTGATCGCGAGATCGACCCCGCGGATGCCGGCCTGCTCGCCCTCTTGGATGTCGAGGATGCTGACTTCGAACCCGTGCCGCTCGGCCCAGCGCATGTACATGCGCTGGAGCATCTCGGCCCAGTCTTGGCTGTCGACCCCGCCCGCGCCGGCGTTGATCGAGAGCAGCGCCGGATCGGGGTCGTGCTTGCCACCGAGCATCCGGCGGAACTCGAGCTTGGCGACCAAGGCGTCGGCCTTGTCGAGCCCGGCCGCGGCCTCGAAGATCGCGGTCTCGTCCGACTCCTCGCGGGCCATCTCGTAGAGCTCGCAGGCGTCCTTCCAGGTGTTGGTCGCCTCGTCGAGCTGGTCGATGAGCTTCTTGGTCGTGGCCTGCTCGCGCAGGATCACTTGGGCGCGGTCGTTGTCGGCCCAGAACGAGGGGTCAGCGGTCGCCGCCTCCCACTCGGACAGCATCTCGAGCTTGTGTTCGTAGTCAAAGATGCCTCCGCAGCTCGCCAATCCGGTCGTCGAGGCGCGCGATGAGATCGGTCACCT
>JAMHUH010000029.1:0-27236 GCA_035904925.1 Nannocystaceae bacterium | reverse complement strand
GCGGCGCGAATTCGGGGAAGGCGTCGATCTTGACGTCGCGCAAGCTGGCCACGCCCGCGACCATCGCGATCATGGCCAGGACCACGAGCGCGCTCCGGTGGCGCAGGCAAAGGGTGATCAGCGCGCGGATCAATGCTTGACCCCAAACTCGGCGCCGAAGAGCTCGAGCGCGCCGACCTCGACCACACAGGTGCCCGGCTCTGGCCCGCGCTCGAGCAGCGCGCGGCCTTCGGCTTGGCGCGTCACCTCGACTCGGCGGCGGCGAAATTTCCGCTCGGGCAAACACTCGTAGACCCAGGTCCCGCCGCCTGCGTCGACGATCAACGCCGAGGCCGGCACGCTCTTGGCGGGCGCCTGCGCGGCGAAGGGCAGCTCGACCAGCACGCGCTCGCCCGGGTAGGGCAGCGAGTCGGCCGGCAAGGCATAGAAGCGATCGACGGTGGTCGAGAGCGGATCGGCCGAGGGCGGCGCGAGCACGGGCTTGGCCTCGAGCGGGCCGAAGTCATGGCCGAGCCGAGCGACGCGGACGGCCTGGGTCAGGGCGACACCGTCGATGTCTCCGGCGTAGATCGGCACGCGCAGCCACAGCTCGTCACTGGCGATCTCGAGCAAGGGCGCGCCCGCGGCGACGGCGTGCCCAGGCGAGGCCGCGATCGTGCGGATCAGACCCGAGACCGGCGCGAGCAGATCGAGGCTGACGTCCGAGGCGAGCGGCGATCGTTGCAGCGAGCGCTCGCGCGCGAGCGCGGCCTTGTCGTCGCCTTGCGCGACCTCGAGCTCGGCCAAGGCCTCTTCGAGCAAGCGCTGGCTGCTGGCCTTGTTGTCGAGCAGCTTGCGGGTCCGATCGACCTTGCTGGTCGCGAGCTTGACCCGCGCGCGGGTGCTGTCGCGCTGGCGCGTGGCTTGGGCTCGCAGGTCGCGATCGACCGGCGCGAGCGGGACCAGGCGCAGCAGCGAGGTCCCGGATTCGACCGCGGCGCCAGGCTCGAGCGCGACGTCGCCGACACGCAGGACCCCGGCCAGCGGCGCGCTCAAGCTGGTGTTGCCGCCGACTGGGCTGGTCACGAAGCCCGCGACCACCCGCGTTCGCGCGCTCGAGATCATCGTGACTTCGGCGGTCGTGATGCCGAGCCGCTCGTAGGCCTCCGGCGAGAGCGTGAGGGTCGAGAGCTCGCTCTCGTGGGCCTCGCCAGCGTGCTCGACATGCGCGGCGGCGGGCGTTTCGGGGGCCTCGTTGCGGCAGGCCGTCATGCCTGAGATGGCCATGAGTGCCGAGACGGCGAAGAAGAACGACAGGCTGGTGGTCGAGCGCAAGTTCATGGTTGCTCGGGCTCCTCGCCGCCGACGAGCCGACCACCGAGCGCACGCTCGAGCTCGGCATGGGCGCGGCGGGCATCGGCGCAGAGCTCGACCAGGCGCAAGCGAGCGAGGTCGAGGCTCTGCTGGGCGAGCAGGACGCTGGTGAAGTCGCGCTCGCCCAACTCGAAGGCTTCGCGGCTGGCCGCGAGCGCGCGCTCGCGACTCCCGACGATCTCGTCGGCGTAGCGCTGGTGCGAGTCGAGGGCTTGTTCGAAGCGGGCGTGGGCCTCGCGAACCTCGCCGACGATCCGCTCGCGCAGCGCTCGTTGACGCCAGGCCGCGGCCTCGGCCTCGGCCTTGGCGCGACCGCGACCGGCTTGGTTCTGATCGAAGATCGGCAAGCCGAACTGGACGCCAGCTTGAAGGGCGCGGCCGCTGAGCTGCGCGACCCCGGCGAGGTTGAACATCGCGGCTCGCTCGAGCCGAAGCCCGGTCTTCGCTCGCGCGATGCTCAGCTCGGCGGCGTGGAGATCGGGTCGCTGCTCGCTGGCGTCGAGCTCGAGCGCGGCCAAGGGCGCGGCCGGCAGCGCGGCCAGGGGCTCGGGCGCGAAGGTCAGATCGATCTCGTCGAGGCCAAAGCCGATCGCCGTGCGCAGCCGAGCCTCGGCGATCTCGACCGCGCCCTCGGCCCGCTCGCGCTCGTCGTTGGCGATCGCCGACTCGGCTCGGGCCGTCTCGATCTCGGCCTCGGAGAGATCGCCGAGCGCCGCCTGGGCCTCGACGATGGTCAGGACCTCGGCCCGGCCGGCCAAGAGCTCCTGCAAGACCGAGAGGCGCTCGTGGGCGAGCGACCAGTCGGCGTGGGCGAGGCGAACGTCGCGGGTCAGATCGAGGCTGGTCTGGACGATCTGATCGCGGGTCGCGTCGAGATCGTTGCGGGCCAGCGCGAGTCGACCGGGCATGGTCGCGAGGGTCTCGATCGGCCAGGTCAGGAGCCCGGCGAAGCTGGCCGCGCTGATGGGGAAGAGCAGGCGCAAGCTCGGGTTGGTCGGCCGCTTCGCGCCCGAGAGATTGGCCTGGGCCGCGTCGATCCGCGTCAGCTCGACCCGCAGCGTCGGGTTGTTCCACAGCGCGATCGCAACCGCTTCATCGCGGCTGAGCCCATCGCCGAGCACGACGCCCGGCGGCAGGCTCGGCGGATCGTCGGGCTTGCGCTCGAGGTCGATCGCCGCCCCGCTTCGGGCTTCGATCGCGTCGCTCAGCTCGGACTTGGCCTGCGCGTGGGCGCAGCCGCTCGTGAACATCGAGAGCCCCATGACGAGCCGGACGAGCCCGAAGCTCTTCGTCGGTCGAGGGCTCGAGCGCGGCATGGCCCTTCCTAGCCCGCCCTCGCAGCAAGGGACACTCGCAGGAGCTCCGCTCGTTAGGGTCCGGTTAGGCGCGCCAAGCCGAAGCCAGGCCGCCCGCTCAGAACTCCAGCCGCAGCAAGCTCGAGCCAGGTGCGATCGCCAAGCTCTTCTGGGTCCGCGCGTCCTTCTTCAACCGCTTGCCGCCGACCACCCGCAGCGTGACGCCGACCGGCAAGAGCACGCCGCCCGCGATCAACCCACCAAAGGCGAGGCGTCCGCCCAAGTTGTAGGTCGATCGCAGCCGCGCGGTCTCTTCGGCCGAGTAGGGGTTCTGGCGCTGGATCAGCCCGTCGCGGCCGCCGGCTTGGTCGAGCTGGAAGCCTGTCACCCCGCGCATGACCAGGCCGACGATCCCAGCTGCGAGCGAGAGCGTGCCAAAGGCGATCACGATCGAGCCCGAGACCGTCAGCGCCTTGGTCGTGCGCTGGCGCTGCTGGGCCCGCAGCGCCGCTTGATCGAGACCAGGCGGGGGCTGATGGGCGAGCTGGGCGAGCAGCAGCTCGGCTTGGTTGGCCGCCTCCAATTGGGCGTCGATCGCCGCGAGGATGGCCTTGACCTCGGCGGGGTCGTAGCCCTCGGCGCCGCGCCTCAGGTCGTCGTAGTTTTGGACCAGCTTGCGAGCGCGTCGCAAGTGCTCGATGTCCGCGTCGACGGCATGCCACTGCCAGTAGCCCTGGCCGATGTTGAACAAGAGCGCCGGCGCACCGCTGAGCTCGAAGGCGTGTTCGAACTTGGCGATCGCGACCGCGTAGTGGCCGAGCGCGTAGGCGTCTTGGCCCTCGGCGAACAGCTGTGGGGCGCTCTTGCCCGCGTCCTCGCTCGGGTCGGGTGCGGGCGGCTCGGGCTCGGGCTCGGGCGCTTCGGGTGGGGGCTCGATCGCGGGCTCGATTGGGCGCTCGGGGTTGGGCTCGGCCGCGTCGGCCTCGGCCTCGGGCGGTGCGGCGTGCAGCGGCAGCCCGACCAGCAGCGTGGCCGGGACCAGCAGCAGCGCGATCGAGGATCGAAGCAGATGATCAAAAAGGCGATCAGATCGCACAGCTGCCTCCGTCGAGCACGCCTTGGCAGAGCGCTTCACCTTGGGCGCACGACTGCGCGCTGGCCCAGAGCGCGCCGCTCGTGCCCAAGAACGCTTCGAAGGTCGAGGCTTGGGCTTCGCCGGGCATGCCGGGCGCGAAGCAGGTCTCATAGAGGGTCGCACACACGTCCGGCTGCGCGCAGGTCATGCAGCTGCCAGCCGGGAGCAGGTCGAGGCAGCTCGCCGACTCGCAGGTCGAGCACTGCAAGATGACGGGCACCTCGACCGGCGGCGACACGGCGAACTCGCCCGCGATCTGACTGACGGCGAATTGCTCGGTCAGGATCTCGTGGCAGAGGTTGTCGAGCCCATCGCAGGCTTCTTTGGCGATGACGTAGCCGAATTGAATCTGGCCGGCGGTCTCGCCCGCGACCCCGCTGACGAAGGTCCACTGGACTTCGTCGGAGCCGGGGAAGCGAATGCCTCCGCCGACCACGTTGGCGTTGGGCGCGGTGAAGTCGAGCGAGACCGGAAAGGCCGAGCCGGGGATCGCGATCGCGATGTCGTTCTCGCTGGTCACCGACACGCTCGTGTCGGTCTGCGGATCGACGAGCGGATCTTCGCCGTCGGGGATCCCAGCGCCCTCGGCCGTGAAGGCCTCGATCGGATCGCCGCCGCCGGGGTAGGGGACGAGCAAGCTGCATCCGAAGCCGAGGCACGAAGCCGCCAGCCAGCGAAGCGAGCGGCCGGGGTGGCCTTCGAAGACGCGCATTCGCGACCACTCTACTCGGCAATCGCCGCGTGGTCACTCGCGGCGCAGGCGGGAACTGGATGGCCTGGCCCCAGCGGGGGGATGGGCGATCGGGTCTGACTCGACCAATTCTTGGTCGCTCGGCTCGCGCTCCCTATGATGCCGACATGGCCATCGCAGTCTGCATGGGCGCCACCATGATGTGCAGCTTCGGCGTCGCGCCCTCGAGCCTGGTCGTGATCCCGAGCGGCCAGATGCTGACCCCGGCGGTCCCCTCGGCCAACATCACCTGCTTCGCCCCGGTCGCCAACATCCCGCCCTTCGGCGCGTGCACTTCGATGTCCAACCCGACGGTTGCGGCAGCGACCGCGGCCGCGCTGGGCGTGCTCACGCCGATGCCCTGCGTGCCCGTCACGGCCTCACCTTGGACCCCCGGCGTCCCGACGGTCATCAACGGCGCGGGCCCAGTCGTCGACAGCAGCTGCAAGCTGATGTGCACCTGGGGCGGCTCGATCTCGGTGCTCGTCCCCGGCCAGACGACGGTGATGGTGTGATAGCCTCGAACGCGACGCGGATGAGCGACCTGCCAGCCAGCCCTTCGTCTGCGGGGCCGCTCGAGTCGAGCGAGCCGATCCAGCAGCGCGAGCCGAGTGACGAGCAGAGCGAAGCGTGGCTGCCCGCGCCGCTGATCCAGCGCTTGCCCGAGCCCGAAGCGCCGACCCAGTGGATCGCGGGGCCGCTCACGGCCCGCAGCGCGAGGCAGACCGGCGTGACGGTTGCTTGCGCGCTGAGCTTCGCGGGCCGTCGCTCCGAGCTCGCGGCGTTCTTGCACGCCGACGCCGAATCCGGCCGGCGGCGTACGGACGCCGAGATCCTCGGCGGGGCGGGGCTCGGTCGCCGCCGGACGAGCGCGCGCGCTCGCGTGATGGTCCGCTGAGGCTCGGCCGCTTCGCTCACTTGAAGAGCTTGGGCACCAAGCCACCGTAGGCACCCATCACCTGATAGGTCCATTTCTGGGGCATCCCCGCGATGGTGTTTTGGACCGTCGTGTCGAGGGTCAAGTTGGCGCAATCGGTCTTCAGTTGGGCCAAATGCGCGTTGTAGGCGGTGGTGACATAGCTGGTGTAGGGCAGGATCGCGCCCCACGCCCGCGCGTCGGTGGTCGCCAGAATCGACGCGATGTCCATGAGCCAGCAGTCGACGAGATCGCGCAGGTCGTTGGCGGCGAACGAGCTCGAATCGGACCTTCGATAGCGGGCGATGATCTCGGCGAATTCGATCATCAAGCTGCGATAAAATTGGTATCGGGCGAAATTGGTGCAGCTGGCGAAGATGTGATCGGGCTGGGTCGCCTTCGACGGTGTGTACCACCAGCCGGTCGCGCCATCCTTGATCTTCATCGGCTTGGCCTTGATGGCCTGCTCGCCGTGGATCTTGGCGGTCGAGATCACCAGTCCCTGCGTGAAGGTGTTCGTCGTCGCGTTCTTGGGCAGGCGCAGGGCCGCATCGGCCATGTAGTGGGCGCCGACCTCGTGACAGAGCATGCCGACCACGTAGCCCGACGAGTGATTTCGCAGGTACCAGCCGGCGATCTCGATCAACAGGCTACCCTTGGGATCGACGCTGTCCGGATCGTAGATGCTCGCCGGGTTGTACTCGTTGGTGATGTTGAATTGGCAGGAGTCCTTCCTGCCGATGAACGCGTTGAGGCTGTCGCTCTTGTCGAGCACGGTCTCGATCTGCCTGGCCTTGGGCAGACTGATCTTGGCGATGGCGCTGATGTCGATCTTCATGATTCCTCCGCGCTCCAGCTCGAAAAACGCCGCCACGCGGCGTCGTCCCACAGCTCCATGGGCGCGACCTTCGATCCGACCAGCGCATACAAGCGCTCGAGCTCGCCGGCTTCGATCATCCGATCGACGAGCTCGACCGTCACCCGCTCGCTCTCGAGCGTCGCCATGATCTCGTGGGTCAGGCGGTCGGCGATCCGTCCTCGGGCTTCTTCGCGCAGCCTCGCCCACAAGCGCGGGTGGTCGCGCGAGGTCGGCGAGGTCTTGGGCACGTCCTCGCAATCGAGCGCGATCGCGTGGGGCTCGTCGCGATACCAAGCACGCGCACCCCAGAGCACGCGCACGCGATAGACGTGGCGGCGGCCCGGGGCGAGGTAGATCAAGCGCAGCTCGACGGCCCGACCGAGCGGCTCGGCGCCCGCGCGGGCCGGTGCGTAGCGATCGATGCCGAGCTCGGCCCGGGGCGTGCCCACGAGCACGCGCTCGAGCTCGGCGGTGTCGGGCTCGTCGCGGGGCAGCGCGCCGCGATAGAGCTCGATCCGGCTGGGTGGGTCCGAGGCCCGGGCGGGGGCCTCGGGCGGCCACATCGGATCATAGCCGGCGTAGCTGTGCGGGCTGAGCCTCGCTCGCGTGCCGCGGTCGAGCAAGATGAAGCTGACCGTCAAGGTCACGCAGACCTCGTCGAGCAGCGGAAACACGATCGCGCGCAGCCTTCGGTCACCCTCCGCGACCCAGGGGATCTCGGCCTGGAAATTGGCGTCCTCGCAGATCAGCACGACCTCGACTTCGAACACGCCGACCCGGGTCCGCTTGCCGAACGAACACTCGCCGAGCTTGCTCGCGCCGAGCGAGGCGCCGACGAAGGGCAGCGAGCGCTCGTCGGTGATTCGGCGGGCCCAGACCCCGAGCTCGGGGAAGCACTGGCGAAACAACCAATCGAGGCCGATCGGCGAGTCGAGCCCGAAGTTGCGCACGAAGTCGTATTGAATCGAGCGCCAGCCCTCGACCGATCGCTCGGGCTGATCACAGGTGAGTCGCGTGTGCAGCAGCGAGCGGTCGAGCAGCTCGAGCAGCTCGAGCACGCCCTCGCGGGTGTCCATGTCGGCCAAGAAGCGCTGAAAGTAGGTGGGCAGGGGCGAGCGACAGCTGAGCAAGCCGAGGTTGACGGTGACCACGACCTTGGGCTGGGCGTGCATCGCTTGGGCGCGGCCGGGGAATTCGATCGCGTGGATCGAGGTCGGTTGCGGGCCCTTGCTCGGGTGCCCGCGAAACTCGACCGACTCGGGCCCGTAGCCGATCGAGGCCAGGAGATCGAGCAAGGCCGGGACCTCGAATTCGCGGATCCGCTGGGTGATCGCGCGCTCGAGCGCGTCGAGCGGGTCGCTCGCGCGAGCCGTGGCGAGGGCGTGGATCATGACGACTCGTCGAGGAAGGCGTCGAGGTCGGCGCGATAGAGCTGCTCGAGCACGCGCGAGGCGTAGGTCTCGTCGGCGCGCCAGCGCGGCTCGATCGCGTCGAGCGTCGCGTGCAGGAGCTTGAGGTAGCGGGCGAAGAGCGAGGGCAGATAGGTGAGGGGATCGAAGTGTTCGAGCACCGCCTGGACGTCACGGGCGATCAGGGCCGCCTTGTCGAGATCGCCACGCTCGACCAACACTTCGAAAGCGCTCAGCTTGGCGCGTAGCTGCGCGAGCGCGGGCGAGTCGAGCTCGCGGGGAGCCTCGCCGAACGAGGCGGGCTCGTGCGCCTGCGGGCTGCCAGGGCGCGCTCGGCCGCGCCGAGCCCAGGGCTCGCTCTCGAGCTCGTCGGAGTCGTCGAAGTCGTCGAGCTCGTCGGAGTCGTCGAGTTCGTCGGAGTCGTCGAGGTCGTCGGAGTCCTCGAGCTCGGAGTGCTCGAGCTCGTCGGCGGCGAAGTCGTCGGCCTCATCCCAACCCGGTCGTGGATCGACCGGCGCCGGATCGATCGTCGAGGCGTCGCTCGGCGCAGGCGAGGGCGCGGGCTCGGGCTTGGTCACGCGCGCCGCAGCGGGACCGAGCTTGTCGCGGGCCCAACGAGCGACCTTGTGGAGCGTCCCCGCGGCCCCGGGCGACTTGGCCGAGATGGTCTCGCAGCGGGTCGCCATTTCCTGAATCTGCTCGGGCGTGACCTCGACCAGCCAAGCGTTCCAGGTCTCGTCGCGGCGCGTGGTGTGGAAGGCGACGCGATCGGCCAGCGCGCGAAAGAGCCAAGACATCGCCGAGTCGACATGACGCGAGGGGGCTCGAGTCGAGCCTTCCGCGTCCTGAGCATCACCCCCCTCGCCGAGCAGCCGATCGACGCAGCCGAGCAGGTCGGGCAAGGCCGTGATCCCGCGCTCGACGAAGCTGCCCATCAAGTAGATCGCGACGAGGCGAACGTCGCAGGCGTCGGCGCGCAAGAGCTCGGCCGCCTGCTCGGCAGCGCTCAGATAGTCGCCACGATCGGCGAGGTCCATGAGTCGATGGACGACGCCGTTGACCTGCGCGTCGACACCCGCGGGTCCAGGGCGAGGGCTGCGGAAGAGCTCGGCGGGCAGCGGGAGTCGTTCGCTCATGGCGGGTTCGGGGCAGCGAGGGCGCGCAGGGCCCCGAGGGATTGGAAGAGCGGGCTGGTCTGCTTGCGAAACGCGACCCCGCCCAGGTACTGGTCGCGGCACCAGGCATGATCGACTTGGCCCTCGCGCATGCGGGCGTGGCCCATGAAGAGCTCGACGCGATCGGGCAGGTGGTCGGCGCTCAGGCGGGTCGCGATCACCCGCGAGAGCTCGTCGACGCGGCGCTGCTTGGCGGCGCGAAAGCGGGGCTCGGGCTCGAAGCCGGTGAAGCCGAGCAGCACGAAGCGATGCGCGAGCGTGGGGCCGCCCGCGCTGAGCGTGACCAGACTCGCCGCTTGCAAGAAGGGACAGTCGGCGAGCGCGTCGAGGACCTCTTGCGCGGGATAGACCCGACCGCTGCGACGTGGCGTCGAGGTGCCGCCATAGAGGTACTCGAGCCCGCGCCGCCGACCCAAGATCACGTAGCGAGGCTCGACGGGCGCGCCCTCGTCTCCTCGTTCTTCGGCGCCGGCTTGTTGGGCACCCTCGAGCGGCGCGAACACGCCGACGTCCGTCAACGTGGCTTGATCGCTGCCGCTGAAGTCGAGCAAGGTCCAGGCTCGACCCGCGGCCGGCGAGAGGGTCATGAGCTGGGCCAAGAAGGCTTTGCCGGGCCGGCGTGGCGACGCGAGCAGGCTGCCGCCCGACGCGGCCTCGATCAGCACGTTGGACATCGGCGTGTCGCTCAGCCCGAGGCCCTCGACCAGCTCGCGCCAGCTCTCCCAGTCGGTCGGCTCCTCGGGGTTCTTGAACACGTGGGCCCACGCCGGCCTCGCCCCGAACGCGCCCTCGAGCAAGGCGTCGCAGGTCGCTGCGCTCACGCCGACGCTGCGCAGCGGCAAGCGGGTGAGCAGCGTGGGATCGAGGCGGACCTGCTCGGCGTCCACGTGGACGAAGGTCGCGCCCATCAGCAAGGCCGCAAAGAGCAACGCGGGCTGGTGCTGGAGCGTGCTGAAGCCCGGGGCCGCGACCGCGTCGCCGGGTCGCAGCGCGAGCGTGATGGCGCCGTCGCGCAGCGCCCCGAACAGCGCAGCCTCGGCCAGCAGCGGGACCGGGACATGCGGGGGCTCGCGCAAGGGCGAGAAGAGCAGGGCACAAGCCTCGCCCGGTGGATAGCAGTGCGAGCCGATCGAGCCCACGATGTTCGGTGGGCTCGTCGTCGCTTCGCCGAGCCAGACAGCCCCGAGCGCGTCGAGATCACCGAGCCGATCGCGATAAAAAGCCTCGCTCGCGATGTATTGGGGGGCGAGCGTGGCGAGGCGCAGGGCCATGAAGTCGGGCCCCTCGGGCTCGAGCAGCGAGACCCGAGCGCCCAAGCGCAGCGCGCTGAGCAGCGCGACCACGCACTCGGGCCCCAAGGGCAGCGCGACGCAAACGAGCGATCCAGGCTCGACGCCTTGGGCTGCCCACGAGTGGGCTCGGGCGCTGACTTGGGCGTGGAGGTCGTCGAAGCCGAGCGTGATCCAGCGTTGGCCGGCGGGTCGCCGCGGATCATGGAATCGCGCGGCGATGCGATTGGCGCCGAGGTGGCGAAGGACCATGTCGTGATAGAGGTCGACGCCGCGCTCGAGCGAGCTCTTGGCCCCGAGGGTCGCGACTTGGCCCAGCAGGCCCTCGAGCGCGGCAAAGAAGCGTCGCGGCGCTCGCTGGCTGCGGGCCAGCCAGCGCAGATCGACCCCGCGCGCCGAGGATGGCGCCTCGAGGGCGAGCGCAGCGGCGATGTCGTGGGCGTCCAATTGCAGCTCGACCAGCGCCATCACAATAGGAGCGGGGTCGAGCTCCGACCAAATTTCTCGATACCAACTCGGGTGGGGATTTGTTCTCGATCGGAAACAAATCAGCAGATTCCCAAAATTCCGAATCGCAACCCCGCGAAGACCTCGCCGCGATTGTTTCCGCGCAGAAACGCGAGGTTCAGGTCGACGAAGAGGCCGCGAGCAGCGACGCCAGCTCTTCGCAGCGCTGACGGACGAAGCTCAGCCGCCGCTCGATCTCCACCCGTTGTTCGGGGCTCATCGAGTGGAGCGCGTCGAGGTCGCCGAACACGACGTCTTCCTCGGACAAGGCTCGCTCGGCGTGCTCGATCGAGCGGGCGAAACCGGGCTTGCGGGGCCGTCCACCGCGCGAGGACTTGTGCTGGACTCGGCTCTCGGCGGCCGCGTCTTCGATCGCCCGCGTGGTCCAACCGTGCTTGGCCGCCATGCCGAGCAGCCGGGCCTGCTCGGACTCCGGGAGGCCGAGGACCGGGCGGATCTGGCAGAGCGTGAGCTTGTCCCACATCGGGTTTTCGCGGGTCTTGGCCCGGATCTCGTAGATCGCGATCGCCCGATAGAGCGCCGAGGCGCTGATTCCGAGCCGGGGATCGGCGGCGAGCTGGCGCAGGGTGTGCTCCTTGGGCCCACGCTCGCGCCAGCGGCCGAGATCCCCGCCGTAGAGCTCCTCGACCACGATGCTGCCCACGGCCAGCGCCAGCTGCAGGCTCGTGCCCCCGATCAACTCGCGGATTCGAGCGGCGGCACGGACGACGCGGGCATCGACGTCGTGTTGTCCGCGCGTTCGGGAGGTGACCAGAACCATTTCTTCCATGGTGTTCGCGATCATAGGCATCGGCAGATCCCGTGTAAACACCGAAATGGACATGGATCGGAATTGCAACGATGAAACTTGTTTTCGCGTGGGAACAGATCGGAGGAATCAGGTTGGATACTTTTGCCGTTGAAATCGACGCGGGGCTGGGTATTTCCGGCCGCAGGGCCTGCGTCCGGTGAATGCTGCTTTTTTGGTCGGCCTCTGGAACTCGTCGATAGTTACGACTGCATGGTCCGCCGAGGCTAAATGTCATGAGCAAGCCAATCCCGCGTTCCCGACTCAATATCACCTATCGCACGAAGATCGACGGTCGGCCGAAGAAGGCCAAGCTGCCGATGCGATTCCTCGTACTGGGTGATTTCACCCGCCACGATCGCAGCCTGCTCGACGAGCGGCAGGTCCACTCGATGCTGCCCGGGATGAAGCCCGACTCGTTCATGGAGGAGCTCGGAATCTCGGCCACGATCGACGACGAGAGCCTCAAAGAGCGGCTGATTGGCGCGCTCGCGGGCGAGGTCAGCGGCAAGTTCACCAAGACGCCCAAGGAGACCGACACCGAGGCCACCTTCAAGATCTCGGGCGTCGGCACGGTCAGCGGCGAGGCCAGCCTCAACGGCCTGGGCAGCTTCGTCGGCGAGGTCGAGATCAGCGGCGAGATCAAGCTGCCGATCGACAACCGCCTCGCCCAGATCCCGGCCGAGGGCCTCGTGGTCCAGCTCTCGCTCTACGGCAAGGTCGAGCCGCCGCCTGGGGCCGAGATCGGCGTCACGGGCAACATCGAGGCCAAGGTCGAGGTCCGGCTGCTCGACAACTCGCTCGGCGACGACGACACGACCATCGATCTGCGCAGCGCGGTCGCGGCGGCGAAGGTCCCGATCGACGTGACGATCCCGCTGCGCTCGATCAACGACTTCAAGCCCTTGCACCTCGCCGCCAGCGTGCCGGAGATCCGCCGCCTGGTGCTCTTGCATCGCCTGGTGCTCGAGGCTCGCAACTATGTGTCGAGCTTTCCGGAGCTGCGCGAGGTGGTCAAGGCCGAGCTCGCGCAGACCAAGGCGCAGATGACCGACAAGAGCGCCCCGATCGCGGGCGCCGACACCCGACTGGGCAAGCTGAGCCAATCGCTGCGGGCCATGTATCCCCAGCTCATCGTCGAACCTGGCGCGGGCAGCAAGCCTGCGTCCGAGCCCGCACCGGCGCCCCGCGCCGACTGAGGCCGACTCCCGCACCTGATCGCGAATCGAGGACTACACCATGGAAGAAGCTCCGAAGACCCTACTGGACAAGCTCATCGCGAGCTCGGGGATGGACCCGGGCGAGCACTCCGAGCGCGCGCTGGTCTATCGCCCCGCCGGCGAGGACACGAACATGTCGTTCGCCGACAGCGACGCCAACTTCAGCTACGCCGACCGCTTCGCCAACGCGATGGCGACGCTGCTCGCCAACATCGAGATCTTCGCCACCCGTGGCGAAGGCGAGAATGCGCGCGAGATCCTGCGGGTCGACTCGATCCGCGCGTTGATGATGGAGGTCGATTCGCTGGCCGAGCGGATCGACGCGATGATCCAAGCGCGGCTCCAGCGGGTCGTGCAGAGCGAGAGCGTGCGCGCGCTCGAGGCCAGCTGGCGCTCGCTCGACGCCCTGGTCAGCGAGGTCGGCTCCAACGAGGTCATCATCGACTTCATGGACGTCTCGAAGGAGATGCTCGGGGCCGACTTCGAGGATCATTCGAGCTACATCCTCAACAGCGCGCTCTTTCGCAAGGTCTATGTCGAAGAGTACGATCGCTACGGCGGTCGGCCCTTTGGCACGATGATCGGGCTCTACGAGTTCGACAGCTCCGACGAGGACATCGATTGGTTGCAGACCATGTCGAAGGTCTCGGCGGCGGCTCACTGCCCCTTCATCGCCGCGGTCAGCCCCGGCTTCTTCGACGCGGGGTCCTGGGACGAGCTCGAGCGCAAGGACGACATCGAGGAGATGCTCCGGCTGCCGCAATTCGGGCGCTGGGCCGCGTTCCGCGAGAGCCACGGGGCCGCCTACATCGGCTTGACCCTGCCGCGCTACATGCTGCGCTCGCCCTACAAGCCGCGCGGCGGCCGAAACGAGATCGTTCGCTTCACCGAGCAGATCGACGGGCCCGAGGACTACCTGTGGGGCAACGCGGCGGTGCTCTTCGCCCGCAACATGATCCGCGCATTCGAGAATTCCGGCTGGTGCCAGCACATCGCCGGCCCGCTCGGAGGCGGGATCATCAAGGGCCTGCCGGTCCACACCCTGATGCACCACGGGCAAGAGGAGCTCCAGCCGCCGGTCGAGATCGAGATCGCCGACTACCGCGAGCTGCAATTCGCCAACGCCGGGTTCATCCCGCTGGTCCACTGCAAGGGCTCGTCCGACGCGACCTTCTTCAGCGCTCGCGCGGTCAAGAAGGCGATCGAATTCGAGGACGACCTCGACACCAAGAACGCCGACTTGGTCTGCAACCTGGCCTACACGCTCTCGATCACCCGGATCGCGCACTACGTCAAGCGCATGGTTCGTGACTACATCGGCTCGACCGCCGACGCCCCCTACATTCAGGGGATGCTCGAGAAGTGGTTGGTCGACTACGTGACCACCGCCGTCAACCCCGACGACCTCACGCTGCTCTACTATCCCTTCAAGGCGATGTCGGTCAAGGTCGAGCCCAAGCCCGGGCCCTTCGGTTGGTACAACTGCGTCGTCTCGGTGCTGCCGCACGTGCAGTTTCAGGGCATGGACGTCGAGTTGCGGCTCGAGGCCGCGCTCGGCGGGTAGGGGCTCCTCCCGCCCCGCAAACTCGCAACCGTCGAACAACGAGGAGAGACTGAATCATGCCGACCTTCCAAAAATCATGTGACATCTATCAGGGCTACAACTTCAAGAAGGACGTGCAGACGCCGGTCGGCTTCATCACGGCCCTGAAGATCGGCGACACCGAGCTGAGCGCCGACCAGACCTGCAAGGATCCGATGTCGCCCGAGGACGATCTCAAGGTCGTCGCGGTCCTCAGCGGCAGCCTCTGGGAGCTCGGGGTCACCGACGCGCTCTACTTCTCCGGCCAGCTCTCGGTCGGCAACAAGCAAAAGGTGCAGATGCTGACCTACAAGGATCTGACCAAGGTCGACACGACCTGCACCTTCACGGTCTACGACTACGACCCGGTCCAAAAGGCCTACTTCAAGTGCAAGCTGCCGACCGACGACGCCACGCTCAATGGCTTGCTCGAGAAGAACGGCGGGGACCTCAACCTCAACGTCGCCGACGACGCCTCGACCGAGGTCCAGTCGCCCGAGAACTACGCGTTCCAGATCGGCATCAAGCCCCAACCTTCGGCCCAGCAAATCACGATTGCGACCTCGTTCACCGACAAGGTCGTCAAGGCTTGGGGTCTCACGGTCGGCTAGCCCGCGCGGGGCCCGAGTCTGGCCAGCGAGCGAGCATCTCATGAGCAGCAAACTGGCGTTCCCAGGCTGGGTGATGGGTCAGGTGCTGCTGCCCGAGCAGTTCCAGGCCCAGCAAGAGGTGATCTCGGCCCAGCTCGCGCTGCGGGCCGAGCTCACCGGCCTGCCGGCCTATGGGCTCGCCCGCTTGGCCCTCGACGAGGCGCTGCTCGCGACCGGCGCGCTGCGGATCGAGCGTCTGACCTACGCGTTCGCGTCGGGCTTGCTCGTCGACGTGCCTGGCAACGCGATCCTGACCAACGCCAACCTCGCCAGCGCCGATCTCGACGCGCTCGAGACCAACCGGACGACCCTCTATCTGCACGTGCGCAACGAGGTCACCGACGCGAGCGACCTGACCCGCTATGAAGATGATCCGCGCAGCGTTCGGCGGGTCATTTATCAGGTCGAGCTCTCGCTCGCGGCCCAGCTCGACGACGCGCGCGAGTCGGTCAAGCTGCTCGAGCTCGCGCGCAAGGACGAGCGCTGGTGCTTGGCCAGCTATTCGCCGCCCTTGCTGCGGACGGGCACCCGCGCGTCGCCCTTCTTGCGCGAGGTCGTGGCGGCTTGTCAGCAGACGGTCTGGGCGGTCGAGGCCCAGCTCGCGCGCCGAATCAAGGACGCGTTCTTGGGTCGCGAACAGGTCGCCGAATTGCGTCGGGTTCGAGCCGCGGCCCACCGCGTGCTCGCGTTGCTCGGCGATCACGGGGTCGGCGAGGAGCCGAGCTCGGTGGTCGCGCTTCACCCCTATTGGGTGTTCTCGAGCCTGCGCGACTTCTATCTCGAGGCGGCGACGCTGCAAGAGCGCAACTTTGCGGCGATCCGCTATCGCCACGACGCCTTGGCCGAATGCTTCGAGCTGCTGCGGCG
This sequence comes from Nannocystaceae bacterium, assembly GCA_035904925.1. Classification (GTDB taxonomy): domain Bacteria; phylum Myxococcota_A; class Polyangia; order Nannocystales; family Nannocystaceae; genus Plesiocystis. Next base: position 11,441 of record JAMHUH010000029.1, on the reverse strand, counting down.
CGGGCTCGAGAGCACGCTCGGGTCGGATTCGCTGAGCACGAATCGGCTCGAGTTCGAGCGGCGCGAGAGCTGGTACGTGGCCGGGCCCTTCCCCGAGGGCTTGCGCGAGGCCAAAGAGGTGTTTCTGATCGTCAAGGCGAATTCGCAGCCCGGGGTCGACTCGGTCAAGTCGCGTGATTCGGTCAGCCTCGAGGGCGTCAAGCTGGCCAGCCCGCGCCGGGTCGACGAGGTCTATACGCGAGCGTTGGCCGGGGTCCCGCTGCGGACCATGAGCGCCGCGAGCTCGGCCAGCTTCGCGCAGATCTACGGCCACGACGCCGTCTACTACGCGATCGAGACCGACGACCCGGAGTGGCGCTTGGCCCTGCGCGACGAGGGAATCTGCTTTCCGGCCTGGCGCGACCTCGAGGCCGTCAGCGCCGTGCTGGTGTGGGGAGGATGAGCGATGGTCGTGCGGACCCGATCGTTCATCGCACGCTTGACCCAGGCGCCGGCCCGGCCCGAGCCCGAGGCGCTCGCGCGAAACCTCGAGCACTTGCTCAACACCCGCAAGGGCACGAGCGTGCTCGGCGAATTCGGGCTCGGCGACTACGAGGCCGCGCCCAACACCCACGACGCGGTCTTGATGCTGCAAGTCGAGCTCGCGCAGCTCGTTCGCCGCTACGAGCCTCGCCTCGTCGAGCCGCGCGTGGCCTTGCTCGGCCGGCAGGGCTACAGCTGCCTGCGCTTCGAATTGCAGGGCCAGCTGCGAGCCGCTCGCCAGCTCTTTTGGCTCGATCTCGACACGACCACCCGCAAGGTCGAGGTCGCGGTCGTGGTGGAGCTGCGGCCATGAGCTTCGAAGATCGCCTGAAGATCGGCCTGACGCTGACGATCGGCGGCACGGACCACGTGATCCCCGGTGGCAGCGTCGAGCGGCTCGAGCTCGAGCTCGGGCTGCACGGCTTTCGCGGCGAGCTCGAGTTCGTGTTGCTCGACGATGCGGCGATGGGCGGTGGGTTCACCGACACGCTCGCGGTCGACTTTCTCGGGCTCGACCTGGGCGCGCTCGAGCTCGAGGTCTCGGCCGTCCACGACGCGCCCGAGGCCGCGGCGAGCCCGGCTCCGCTCGCGCTCGCAGGGCTGGTGACACGGCGTGGGCTCGAAGAATTGCAGCTGCGCGAGCAGGCCGATCAGCCGATCCAGGCGCGTCGCTACAAGCTGGCTTTCGCCGATCCTGCCCGGGTGCTGTGGACCCAGCACTTTCCTTGCCGGCTCTACACCGCGACCACGCTCGAGGACGTGATCAACGATCAGCTCGGCGACGCGATCACGATCACCTACGACTGGGCCGAGCTCGCCGAGCAGGGCCCACTTTGGTTCGTGCACCTGCCGGTCGAGCATGGCGCGAGCTTCTACGACTTCGTGCTCTGGTACGCGGATCGGCGCGGGGGCTACTTTGGCTACGACTACGCGGCCGCCGGCTATGCGTTGACGGGCAGTCGGCCGAGCGCGGGCGAGACCCTGAGCCTCTTCGGTGACGACCTCGCGCGCGTCGAGCTGATCGTGCCCGCGCCGCCTCGCCACGGCGTCGATGTCTGCAACTCCTACGCCGAGGCCGCGACCACGACCTCGATCAGCCAGGCGCAGGTAGCGAGCGGGATTCGCCACGATCGACTGATGCGCAGCGAGATCGCCCAAGCCGCCAGCGATCGCGTGACGCTCGAGACGACCCGGCTGATCCTGCCCAAGTACGAGGCGCGGATCGAGTTCGCCCGAATGCCGATCGTCGCGCTCGTGCCTGGCTCGCAGGCCAAGCTGATCGCGGCCAATCGCTGGACCAGCACCAGCGCGCTGGTCGACAAGACTTGGTTCGTGCGCGAGCTGAGCCTGCGTGCGCGCAAGCTCGCGGGCCCCCTCGATCACGAGGTCGAGATCGAGAGCAGCGGCTACGCCATCGAGTTCGACATGGTCTTGCAGCAGAGCGACGACCTGCGGCCGATGCTGCCCCGGCATCGGGCGCCTCGCTATCCGGGTCTGGTCGAGGGCAAGATCGTCAGCGAAAAGGGCGAAGCGGGCGAGAAGACCTATCAGAGCTACACCGACGCCGACACCTCGCGGATCGAGTACACGGTCGCCGTCCCGCTCTGGGACGACCAGCAGGTCACCGTTCCTTTCGCGCCGACGATGGGCTCGGGCAACGTCTATCTGCCTTCCTATCGCGACGAGCGGGTCTTGTTGGCGCTCGAGTTCGACAGCGCGAGGATCGAGCGACTCTTGGTCTGGCGCGAGGGCGCGGCGCTCTCGATGGACGTCCAGGGTGAGCAGATCCTGTGGGGCAAGTCGCCGACCAGCAACACCTCGGTCAACCATGTCTACGAGTCCGACAAGCCGGTGTTCAACGTCGCGCGGACCAACGCCGCCGACACGACGCTGATCTCGCTCTACGAGGGCACCTTGGTCCTGCACGTCGAGGAGAAGGAGGAGTAGGCGATGGCCAAGCTCGTGTGCACGCTCGAGATGAGCAAGGAGCGCGGGGTGACGATCACGGTCGTCAACGCCGACGCCAGCATCACCCAGACGATCACCATGAACGGGACCTCCGTGGTCATGAAGGTCGTGGGCGAGCAGGACGAGAGCACGCTGACCCAGACCGCCGACGCGATCAAGATCGCCTGCAAGGACTTCGAGGTCGCGGCCAGCAACTCGATCGTCTGCAAGGCGGCCAAGACCGTGGCGATCGAGTCGAGCGAGAGCGACATGAGCCTGAGCTCGGGCGCCAAGCTGACCCAGAAGGCGACCGGCGACGTGGCGATCTCGGGGGCCAACAGCACGCTCTCGGCCACGAGCGCGGTCAAGCTCGCGGGCAGCACGGCCGAGGTCGCGGCCCAGACCTCGCTGACCATGAAGGGCAGCGCCGACGCGAAGCTCTCGGGTCCCTCGGTGACGGTCAGCGCCGACGCGACCTTGTCGCTGAAGTCCTCCGGCATGGCCAGCCTCGAGGGCAGCATGACCACCATCAAGGGTTCGTTGATCAAGGCCGGCTGAAGCGATGGCGAGCGACTTCCACGGCGAATTTCTGCGCGAGCTCGCGGCCCTCGACGACTTCTTGGCGCGTCGACGCGGCCCCGATCGCTTCGTCGAGCCCGAGGACCCCGACGTTCGCCGGCTGATGGAGTCGCTCGCGTTCTTCTCGGCCCGAACCCGCGAGGCCGCGGCGGCCGAGCTACGCGGCGCGGTCCATCGACTCGCGCAGGGCCTGCTCGACGACTTCGTGCATCCCCAGCCGGCGCGCGCCCTGCTGCGGGCCCTGCCCAGCCCCCGCCTGACCGAGCCGGCCCTGCTCCCGCGCGGCACCCGGGTCCGGCTCGAGACCCTCGACGGCGACGTCGGCCAGTTCTCGACCATGCGCGCGCTGACCATCCGCCCGCTCGAGCTCGATCGCGCCGAGCTGCAGCTGCGCGGCACGGGTGTTCGGGTGTTGATCCGCCTGCGCGCCCACGGGCCGACCGTCCATGTCGACGAGCCCTTGTCGATGCACATCGATCACCTCGGCGACTACGAGGCCTCGAGCCAGCTCTTCCATCACCTGACCAAGCACATCGAGCGAGTCGGGGTCGTCTACGGCGATCCGCCCTCGCCCTCGGAGCCCGCGCCCGGCCAGGCCTGTGGGTTCTCGTTCGGAGGCGCGCGCGAGGGCAACTCGGTGTTCGCCGACGAGCTGCGTTCGCAGCAGCGCTCGGGCACGGTCGCCCGGATCCGCGAGTTCTTCCACTTCCCGATCGAGCGGCTCTCGCTCGAGGTCGAGCTCGCCCGTCCGGCTCGACCCTGGCGGCAAGCTTGGCTCTGCGTCGATCTCGACGAGTGGCCCGAGGGCCAGCCGGTCAACAAGGACATGTTTCGGCTCTTCGTGGTCCCGATCGAGAACTCGTTCAGCGAGCTGGCCGAGCCGATCAAGTGCGACGGGACCCGGGCCTACCACGCGATCGTGCCCTGGCGGACCGAGGGCGACGTCACCTTTCACTCGGTGCTCGAGGTCCAGCAGGAGCTCGCGACCGGGATGGATGTGATCTTGCCGGGTCATCTGGCGACCGGCGCGGACAGCTGGGACCTCGAGTTCGACGACGAGCAGGTGTTGCCGCAGCTGCACCTGCGCCTGCCTGGGGCCTTCCTCGATCCGCGCATGGTGATGGTCCGGGCGCGCTGGTATCAGCCGGGCTTCGCCGCGCTCGCGCTGGGCAAGCTCGAGGCGACGCTGCACAGTCGCCATGTCGAGGGCGTGGGGTTTCGCGTCCACGGTCGGCTGACGCCGCAGCGGACCAGCCCCTTGTGGGGCGATCCGCGGGCGATGCTGCACGTCTTGTCGCGTCGTTCGAAGCGGGTGCTCAGCCGCGAAGACATCATCATGATGATGTCCGTGCTCGGGGCCGACTCGCGCAGCCACCACGACGTGGCCAACGATCTTCGCCATGTCGAGGTCGTCGACGAGCCGGCCAGCCCGGGCTCGGGCGGCGGGGTCCGGCATGTCTATCGGGTCGGCTTGGCCGACATCGGCCGCGAGCGCCGGGGCCTGGTCGAGGACTACCTGCGCTGCGTCGAGGCGCTGCTCGACGCGTGGAGCAGCAACCCGGTCGCGGTCCGCGTCGACGAGCCCAGCGCGCGCAAGCGACCGCAGATCGTGAGGCCGGCGTCATGATGCGCCACGCGTTCTGGTCGGCGATCCTCTCGACCTCGAAGGCGATCGAGCGCGACGTCGCGGCCGAGCTCGGCGACCTGCCGCGCGCCGGCCCGAGCCCGGCGGCGAACTCGGGCCTGAGCCCCGGCCCTGCCCCGGCTTGGCCGCCACCGCGGACCGATCGGCCCCAGCTCGAGACCACCTGGCGGAGCGTCGATCCGACCCCGCGCGAGGGTGCCTTGCCGAGCCCGCGGACGCCCGCGGCGGTCGATCAGCGCGACCGCAGCAGCCTCGCCGCGCTGCGGGCCAAGGTCGGCGATCGCATGCGCGAGCTGTGGTCTTCGCTCGAGGGCGAGCGCGGCTTCGACGGCATCCGCAAGGCCCTGGTCATCTACTTCGACGAGCGCGTGATGAGCTCGTTGCCCGAGTACCTGCGCTTGAGCTGGCCTTTGTTGCAGCTCGAGATCACGCGCTCGGCCAGCGGTGGCGACGACTTCTATCGCTTCGCCGACGCGGCGCTCGACGATCCCAAGACGCCCTCGCTGGTGTTCGAGGTCCACTACTTCTGTCTGCGCCACGGCTTTCGCGGCCGCCACACCAACGAGCTCGGTCAGATCGCGGCGCTCGAGCGGCGGCTGCTCGAGCGGATCGAGCTGACCGAGCCGATCGTGCACGAGCGCGCGGACGCGGACGTGGACGCGCTCGCCCGGGCTTGGCCGCTCTGGGTCTACTACGTGCTCGCCGGGATGTTCGTGATCGGCTTTTGCGTCGCGCTGACGCTGTGGTCCAACCAAGCGGCCGAAGATCGGCCCGAGATCCCGCGCGAGCAACAAGTGATCGGGGGCGGCTCATGAGCGCGCGCGAAGCCTTCGCCAGCTTCTGCGCCGAGCTCGATCGCGTGGCCCCGGCCTTCGGTGACGACGCCAAGGCGCTCGACGCCCCGCTCGCCGAGCTGCGCCGCGCGCTCGAGGCCTCGGACGACGCGAGCGAGCTCGGAAGCACGCTCGACTTGATCGAGGATCTGCTCGAGGCGTTGATGCGCGCCGCTGGCTGGCCGAACGCGGATCGAGGTCGAACATGAGCGAGTCGACCCTTCGGATCATTTTGATCATCGCGCTGGTCATCGTGGTCTTGGCCGCGATCGTCGTGGCGATCGTGTGGTGGCGACGCAAGCGAGCCGCTGCCGCGCCGCCGCGCGCATCGGGGCCCGCGATCGGCGAGCAGCTGCGCAAGCTCTGGCAGCCCTTCTATCGGCACATCCCGGCTCGCGCGCTGCACTTCCCAACCATCGTCGTGGTCGGCGACGCGGGCGTCGGCAAGACCCACAGCGTCGGCTGCCACGTCGACTGGCGCGGGCAGTCGCACCAGTTCTTGCCCAGCGTCGATCATGGCGCGGCGTTGCAGCTCTACCTCGGGCCCGAGGTCGTGGTGCACGAGCTCTCGGCGCCCCTGCTCCACGACGTCAGCGGCGACGCGAAGCGGGCGCTGCAGACCCTGTGGCGCAACATGGGCCCGAGCGCGACGCTGGTGCTCGCGCTCGATGCTCGGACCTTGCTGACGACCCCCCCGGCCGCGCTGCGCGAGCTCGCCCAGCTGGTCCGCGGCAAGATCGGGCTCTTCCCAGCCCGCTGCCGGGCCTCGACCGAGGTCCGCGTCTACCTCGGCCACCTCGATCAGATCGAGGGCTATGAAGAGTTCGCGGCCGCGATCGGATCCAGCCATGGTCCGCTCGAGCTCGACCCCAGCGGCGAGGGCCCGAGCGACGCCGAGCGGCTGGTCGAGGCCTTCGACGCCCACCTCGCCCACGCCTTGACCCATCGCAGCGGCGAGGAATTCGATCGCATGGTCGGGTTCTATGCGGTGCTGCCCAAGCTGATCGCCGGGCTCACGCCGCTGCTCGAGGGCTTGCGAGGCAAGGACGAGCCCTTCGCCGATCGCCACCCCGCGCGCCGGCTCTACCTCGGCTCGTCGGTCCCGCGCAGCCACGTCGGCAACCCCTACAAGGTCGACAGCTCGCAGATCGCCGGGAGCTTGCGAAGGCAGCGACGTCGTGGTCTGCGGGGCGGCCTCGTCCTGGCGACCAGCCTCTCGGCGGTCGCGGGCGGGCTGCTCTACTGGCACGCGCAGCGAATCGAGGCGGCGGCGGACGAGGTCGAGAAATTTCGCCAGCTCGCGGTCTTCGACGCCGACGGTGGTGACCTCGACGACAATGAAGAGGCCGCGACCGAAGCGGTGGCTCGGGCCTTCTCGGCCATGCACGACTCGGAGATCCTGTGGTTCGAGCGGACCTTCGAGGCGGACAAGCGAGAGATCGACCGGGACTTCGAGGCGGCGATCCGCACGGCCTACCTCGAGCCCCGCTTGACCCGCGACGACGCCGACCGCGTCGAGCTGCTCTACGTGACCACGCTGATCTACGCCTCGCGCGACAACGAGCTCGGTGAGCTGATCGACGCCAACCTCTCGACCTGGGCGGCCGAGCTCGACGAGCCCGGCATTCACCTCTCGGAGCGCGTGATCACCAGCTACATCCAGAGCAGCCGCGAGCCCTACGCGGGGACCGTGCTCTATCCGGCGGGGATCGAGCAGGGCGGCCGCGAGTGGCCCGACTATCTGGCCGAGCTCGACGCGGCTCTGCACGACCACACGATCGCGCCCGAGGAGGCCGAGCGGCTGCGCAGCGACCTGCCCGAATTGCGGGGCCTGCATCACTACGAGGTCTTGGCCAAGCTGCTGAAGATCGTCCAAGGCGACCCGCTGCTCGGCGATCGACTGGCACCGCTCTTGAGCCAGCGCTACGACGCGTGGACGATCCGCAACCATGACGCGCTCGCGGACCTGCGCGCGACGATCGAGCAGCTCGTGGTCGAGCCGGCGTTGACGAAGAGCTGGGGGCTCGCTCGGCTCGTGCGCGAGCTCGAGCGGCTGCCGAGCGTGAAGTCCAAGCCCTATGCGGTCGAGTTCGAGCAGCTGCGCATCGACAGCGAGGTGCTCGACGCGGCGATCATGCGCAGTCGCAGGCACGAGCTGATCGCCGACGTGCTCGATCGTCTCGCGCTCGACCTGCCCGAGGGTGGCCGGGCTTTCTTCAGCAAGGACGCCCACTTTCGCGACGCTGGCCTGGTCAAGGGCTATGGCGAGGGCCCGACGGGCAAGATCTCGGGCTTCTATACCAAGGCGGCCTTCGACGCTCAGGTCGCGCCGGTGTTGGCCTTCGCGAGCGCACGCGCGAGCGAGGGCTCGACACCCGAAGCGAGCGAGCCCAGCGATGAGCCGAGCCTCGACGCCGAGCCTGCGCCCGCGAGCGCGCCGCTCGAGCTCACCCGCGAAGACCAGGCCCAGCTCGACGCGGCGATCCGCAACGCGACCAAGGCCTACGCGGACGCCTATCACCAAGAGCTGATTCTCTATTACGACAGCTTCGAGTTTCATCCCGACTCGGAGGTCACGCTGCCCTTCGCGATCAAGGCCTTCGCTCAGCCGAGCTCCTGGTTCACGGACTTCTTGTTGGCGGTCTCGCGCAACGCCGCGCTCGAGCTGCCCGAGCAAGATCCAGGCGAGTACTACGAGCCGATGAAGCAGGCGCTCGACGACTTCGGGCCGCTGATCACCTTGTTGGCCGAAGAGGGCGGCGAGCTGCCCGGGCTCGCGCCTTATCAAGCGCTGCTGAGCAACCTCCAGCAGCAGGTCGTGGTCGCGGTCGCGCTGACCGGCGATCCGATGGCCGAGGAGCTCGGCGGGCGCCTCTCGGGCCTCGGCGGGATGGCCTTGCGGGTCGCGCAAGGGACCGAGCGCGACTCTAGCGAGCTGGTCGAGGGCTGGTTGTTCGAGTCCGGGCTCGACCGGCGCTGGTTCGATCCCTTCATGGCCCCGACCCGATCCGTGCGTCGGCTCGCCTTCGCGGATCTCGACGCCAAGCTCGCGAGCGCTTGGAGGTACGACGTTCGCAAGCTGGTCGATCCGCTCTTGGGCCAATACCCCTTCGACCCGAGCATGCGCGAGGAGGCGAGCATCGACGACATCGAGGCGATCGTCCGCCAGCAGGGCGAGGCGCCCGGGAGCTTCTGGGAGGCCTTCGAGCGCTTGATTCGGCCGGCGATGAAGCAGGAGGGCCTGGTCATGCTCGCGGGCGTGGTCGCCCCGAGCGGGATGCTCGCGATGGCCCACGATCTCGAGCGAACGTCCGGGCTGCTCTGGGACGCCAAGGGCGAGCGCAAGCCGCTCGAGGTCGTGATCGAGATCGACGCCTTGCCGACCGAGCTCTTCGATGGCCGGGCGGCCTCGATGGCCTCGATCAGCTCGGGCAGCGCGTCGATCTTCGGCTTCAACCAACGACCCGAGCCCCAGACCATGGCGATCGAGTGGTGGAACCAAGACACCTCGGTCGTGCTGCTCAAGATGACCGCGCCCGAGTCCAACGGTCGCGACGAGAGCCGCTATCGCTTGGTCACCTCGGGCACCTTCAGCTTCTATCGCCTGCTCGATCAGGGGCTGAGCCGCGACTTCGGCAAGCAGGTCACGCCGACCGAGGTCGCGATCACGCGAGCGACCCGCTGCGATCGTCGGGGCCCGAGCGGGACACGAGGCATGAAGATGAGCTGGCCGGTCGCGCTCGACAGCTCGGGCAAGCAAGTCCGCAGCGTCAGCGTGGTGATCGTCAGCGATCCCTGGGCGGCCTTCGCAGTCAGGAGCTGTCTTTGAAGCGGATCGCCAGGGCGCTGCTGGGGCTCGCGTTGCTGGGCCCCGTGCTGGTCTCGGCGAGCGCTTGCAAGCCCAAGGCCGCGAGCAAGACGCCGGCCAAGATCACGCTGCCGGTGGTGCTGCAGGCGAGCGCCGACAGCAACGAGGGCCGGCCGGTCTACGTCGTGGTTCGCTCGACGAGCGAGGTCGGCTTCGTCAGCGACACCTACGCCGAGATCGCGAAGCTGGTGATCGAGCCCGACGCCTCGGTGCTCGCGACCTTCGTCGTGTTCCCGGGCATGGTCGCCTACCAGGAGCTCGACTTGAGCGAGATGCCCGAGGTCGTCGGGGTCTATTGTTTGTTCACCGACGCCAAGCAGGGCGAGTGGAAGCTCATGTTCGAGGGCGTCGAGGCGATCGAGGTCGCAGTCGGGCTGGGCGAGCTGAGCCAGCGCTGAGCTGGCCGCACAGGATCAGCCGCGCTCGCACGCGTTGGCGACGCAGACCGCCTTGTCGGGCGGCGGCATGCACTTGGCCATCGGCATCGGGCAGGCGTAGCCGACCTGCAGCCCGTGGATCTGCTCGAGCTCCTCGCGTGGCAGCTTGGTGTCGAGCGTCCCGCCACACAGCCCGACCTCGGGATAGACGCGGCAGTCCGCGTCGGTCGAGCAGCTCGTGTGGGCCTCGGTGATCATCGAGTAGGTGTTGGCCAGCTGCTCGCAGAGCGCTTGGCTGCCGGTCCCCAACGAACCCTCGGCCCGGGTCTCGCCCTCTTCGTCGCCTTCTTCGTCGCCTTCTTCGTGATCGGCCCCCCCATGGTCCGCCGCTTCATTCGGGCAACGCGGCATCGCGTCTGCGTTCGTCGACTCGTTGCTGGGCTTACAACCCGCTTGAACGAGCGCCAACACCCCACACCCCAACCACACCATCCAGGTTTTTCGCATGTTCGTTTCGGTCTCCGCGTGTGTGAGCCGAATGTCCGTGGCGGCCCGTATTCTTTCACCAAACACGGTTCGAGCGCGTGAGCGGACGCGTGCATGATCACGAAACCAGGCTCGCACTCTCAGCCACGGGTGGTTGACTCGGCCGCTCAGAAGCTGCCGCCAATGTGGACGCCACCGATGAGTTGGTGGACCCGCGTCTGGCGAAAGTCGGACCCGATCGTGCAGTCGCGCGAGGTCTTGGTCTTCGCGCAGTTCTCGTTGTGGAAGTTGAAGATGAAGTCGACCTTGCCGCCGATGAACACGTGCTTGCCCAACCAGATGTCGAGCGAGAGCCCGGGCCGGAGCGCGAACCCTTGCGAGTAGTTGCGCACGCCGCTGGTGCTGCTGACGAAGGTCTGCCGCGACCAACCAGGCGCGAGCTCGAAGCCGATGTCGATCCGCCAGATTGGGATGTAGGCGCGGAGGATCCCGAACACGCCCTGGTTGTAGGCGCTGCGAAATTCTCGACCGGCCGCGTTCTCCCAGGTCGGGTTGAACCACCCGACGCCATAGCCCGCGCCGATGAAGAAGGTTCGATGGGCGCGCCAGCCGAGATCGAAGGCCATGCCGACCGAGGGCGCCGAGTCGCCGAGGCTCTCGTCTTTGCAGTCGCCCTTGCCGGGGATGCAAGCCGAGGCGCCGACCATCACCTCGGCCTGTCCGCCCTTGCGCTGCGGCTTGTTGCCGCCGCCATTGCCGCCACCCCGGCCGCGGCCAGCGAGCGCCTCGTTGGGCGCGAGCAGGGCCAAGCAAGCGAGCGCGAGCATGGGGGCCAAGATCGAAGAGCGGCGCACGGATCGATCATCCCATGTCCGCGCTCGCGTCGTCGAGGGCGTCGAGGGCATTCGAGTGCGCCAGGTTTTCGCGTCGGGTTTTCGCGTCAGGTTTCGCAATCACGCAAGACGCAGCCCAGCGGCCCGAGCTCGGCGAGACCCTGCATGGCCTGGACATGGTCGCCGAGATCGAGCGGCAGCCGATGCACGCGCGAGAACTCGCGGGCGCGAGCGATCAGCCCTTCGCGGCCGAGCGCGCTCGACTCGGGCAGCGCGAGCACGATCTTGTTGGCCAGCGTGCCGACGTCGAGCACCTCGATCTGCGCGAAGGCTTCGGCGTAGGTCGCGAGC
>JAMHUH010000028.1:0-1761 GCA_035904925.1 Nannocystaceae bacterium | reverse complement strand
CTTCCAGCGCTCCTCCAGGTCGCCCTCGACCGGCATCAGCGCATCGAGCGCGACAAGGCCGTCGGCTCGCTTCGCCCGCCAGTCGGCTCGGTGCGATTCGAGCACGGGCAATACGCGCTCGGCGTCGGCGGTCCAGCCGTGCCGCTTGCACATGCATAGCCATGTCAGGCCGAGGCTGTTCTGCAGCAGCCAGTCGACCATGTACCGCTCGGTAAACAGTTGCGTCTTCGACGCGATCTCATGCGGTTCGATCTTGCCGCTGCCCCAGGAAGTCTTCGGGTTTATCTTTTCGTCGAGGGCCTCGCGGTCGGGATCATTCCAATACTGGTAGACCCAGCCGAGCGTCGAGTCGTCTGTCCACGCCGACGCCAGCTCGGGGCTGTCGAGCGTCTCGACGACGTCGCGCAGCGAGGCGGCCGGGATCGCGAACAGCGCCGTGAACCCGACGTCGCCGAAGAGTCCAGGCAGATCGACCGCTAGCTCGTTGAAGAGCAACTGCAACAGCGTCGCGTAGCCCTCGGTCGCGTCGGTCGTACCGTTGATACAAAGCGTCCGACCGAACTCGTGGAACTCGCGGTAGCCCTTGCTCGACCAGCCACCCGTGACTACTGGCGGCTTCGAAAGGCCGAGCGCCTCCAGCATGCGAATCACGACCAGTCGGTTGACCAGGGTCGCCGCCGCCTCCTTCTCGGCCTGCAGCAGCAACCGCGCGCGGGCCGCCTTTTCATCGGCCTTCGTCCACAACTTGCCCTTCGGCTTCGCGGCGCGCGTCTGCTCGTCGAGCAAGGCGTCCAGCCGCTCGCGCCGCCGGCGATGCGCCTCGTCGAGGCCGGCCTCGTCGATCCGCTCCACGTTGAAGCGGTATTGTCGGACCGCCTCGTCGTGGATCGCCTGGAGGAGCCGGTGGCGCAGCCCCTTTCTTGGATCCTGCTTCGTGCCGCGGATCGTCTCGGCGAGGAGACGCTTGGCCTCGGGCGTGATCGCCATCAGACCAGCCGGACCTTGGCGCCCTGATCGAGTCGGGTGCCGATACGCTCCTTCAGCTCGTCGAGCAGGGCGTCGAGCTGCGCGCGGTTGGCGACCTCACGGCCGCGGAGGCGGGTCTCGACCTTGACGACCTGGCTCTCATGCACCTTGCTCAGCTCCTCGTCAAGGCGCTCGTGCGCGCGCTCCTCAGCCTCCTGGATGCGGCTCGCGAAGCGATCGCGGAGCTCGCCGAGCGGCGGGGACACCGCCTCCGCCGTGGTCTCGATCATGATCTCACCGATCGGCCGCAGCACGCGGTGGATCTGATCGTCGTCGAGGTGGGCGAAGCCCGGCCGGGTCTTGACCCGATCGCGCGCCGCCTCGGCGTCGACGTTCTGCCGGTTGATCAGCGCCAGTCGCACCTCGACATAGCGGGAGCTGATGCGAGCGACCGCGGGAGCGAGCGCGCTCGCGTCGCGCCACGGTCGCTCGCCTCCGAGTTGGTTCACGATCATCTCGGCGTCGGCCTCGAGGCCGCCGAGCTCCTCGACGTTGCGGAGCTGGGCCAGCTCGTGATCGCGCACGCGGCCCGCGCGAGCGATCGCCTCACTCGCGTCGATGGTCAGCTCCGACTGCACCACGCCGAGCTGCTCAAGTCCGTCGCGCAGGGTGTCGAGGTTGCGCTTCACCTCGACCACAGTCTTCTGCACCTGCCGCGAGCGGCAGCAGCTCTCGAGAGCCTCGGCTAGCTTCTGCAACCCGGCCGGCAGCGACGGGCGCCCTGGCAGACCGCCG
>JAMHUH010000027.1:0-16225 GCA_035904925.1 Nannocystaceae bacterium | reverse complement strand
CTGCCGGCGGGGATCGACGCGGCCACGCTCGAGCTCGAGTACGTCGAGCACACGCCGCGCGAGTGGGTCGCCGAGCTGCTCTCGCTGCTCGCGTGGATCTTCGTCGGGCAGGCGCTGCTCGGTGGCGAGCGGCGTTGGCCGGCGCGCGTGCGTGGCTGGGTGGCGGCGAGCGAGCGGGGGCTCGCTCGAGTCGCGCATCCGGGCGTCTTGGGCTTGGTCGTGATCGTGGCGCTCGGCCTCGCGGCCTCGCGTTGGCGCGGCGCGGTCGAGCTCGAGCGTGGCCGCCTGCTCGGGCGCGCGCTCGCGGGCGAGGTCACGATGGTCCACGCCGAGCCCGGACCGGTGAAGACCGGCATGCTGATCCGACCGGCGCTCTTGCTGCGGCCACGGCCTGGATCGCCCGCTCAGCTGGGCGTCGAGCTCGACGCGATGCCGGCGGTCCTGCACGGCTGGCTGGGCATCGACGACGACCAAGCCCAGCAGAGCGCCCGCTGGGCTCGTCACCGGGTCCGCATCGAGGTGCGGAGGCGCGGGAGCGAGGAGGCTTGGAGTACGCTCGCGGACGTGCAGGTCCAGCACGCGCCCGGGCAAGTTCGGCTCGAGCTCGAGAGCGGCGCGCTCGCGGGCCAGCCGGTCGAGCTGCGGGTGATCGACGAGACCCAGGGCAAGACGCTGCCGCGGCTGGGGATCGATCTCGTGCTGGTCGAGGAGGAGACGTGAGCGAGGACGAGCGCGAAGCGGGGGAGCGTGAAGCGGGCGTCGAGCTCGAGGCGAGCGAGCGTGAAGCGGGCGAGCGCGAAGTGAGCGTCGCGCTCGAAGTGAGCGAGCGCGAAGCGGTCGAGCATGAAGCGGGCGTCGAGTTCGAAGTGGTCGACGGCGATCTCGCGGGGCCGATCGCAGTCGAAGCCGAGCCCGTCGAGGTGGCGACGCGTGCCGAGGTGGCCGAAGAGCCCGAAGCGGAGCACTCCGAAGCGGAGCTCGCCGAAGCAGCGCAGGCCTCCGAAGCGCAGCCTTCCGATCCCGAGCCCGAAGAGCCGCCGATCGAGATCGTCGCGCCCCTGGTCCAGTCGATCGCGGCGCCGCTGGAGCTCGCGTCTCCTGCGACCCCGCGACCCTCCCCGTCGCGCCGGCCCGAACCCGGCACGCCGATGTTCGTCCCGCGCTCGCCGACGGCCTCGCTGGTCCAGATGATCCGGCCCAACGGCGCGGTGATCTTGCTCGGCGCGGTGTTCTTGCTCGCGCTCATCGAGATCATCGCGGCCTTCTTGGCCTACCGCGAGCAGATCAGCCGCGAGGATTGGGCCGAGCTCGAGTCGCTGCTCGCCGCCCACGAGGACGAGCCGCTCTTGATCGCGAGCGAGTGGCTGGCCCCGCGCGCGCGCATGGAGCTGGCGCAAGCGCGGACTTGGGACTCGGTCGCGCCGCCCGACCTGCGTGGCATGACCAAATTTTGGGTGCTGAGCTTCGGCCGCGACTCGTGGTCGCCGACGCTGCGAGCCGAGCTCGAAGACCTGCCGATGCCGGAGCTGGTCGCGATCCACCAAGTCGGCCAGCTGACGCTCAACGAGTACGAGCAGGCCGCCGCGGGCGAGTCGTTGTGGTCGCTGGTCGAGCGCGATCTCGAGGTCGAGTCGGACGCGGGTCGCTGCTCGGGCAAGCGCCGCCACTGGACCTGCAAGGACGGCCGGGTGCTCACGCGCGTGCTCGAGGTCGACTATCGGCCGCGGCGCTGCTTGGCGCTGGCCTTCGACGATGGCGTGAGCGCGACCCTCGATCTCGGTCGGGTCGAGCTCGGCAACCGCCTGCGTGGCCACGTTGGTTTCGCCGACTTCAACGCCCGCCTCCGCGCCGACCCGACGGTCGTGCTCGAGGCCTGGATCGATGAGCAGGTGGTCGCCCGCTGGCTCTTCACCGACGACCAAGGCTGGGCTGCGTTCGCGCTCGCGACCGAGCCCGGCGAGCACCAGCTCGCGCTGCGGATCAGCTCGACGGCGGCCGGGACCTGGCAGCGCGAGGGCCATCGCCCGCTGCCGACCGACACGGTCTGCCTCGAGGCCCGCGGCTTCGTCGAGGCCGAGCCCGAGGCGGAGGTCCAATGAGCACGACGAAGCGACCTGGCGCGCTCCGGCGCACGCTCGAGCGACCCGGCCTGATCGCGCTCTTGCTGGCGGTCTTGACCGTGCTCGTGCTGTTGCGAGGCGAGCGAGACATCGGCTACGTCCGCGACGAGGGCATCTACTTCGAAGCCTCGCGCCGCTACGCCGCATGGGTCGCGCGCTGGGCCGACGAGGGCTCCGAGGCCAACACGCCGGGAGTCCGCGATCGCTACTTCGGCTTCAACCATGAGCACCCGGCCTTGATGAAGCTCGCCGGCGGGCTCTCGGCCCGGCTCTTGGCCACGCCGCCCGATCCCGAGGTCGTCGCCGAGCTCGAACGAACCCGCGGCAAGCAGCAGGCCTGGCAGACCGAGATCGCGGCGGTCGAGGGCGGCAAGTGGCCGATCTTGCGCGAGGGCGCGGCGATGCGGCTGCCCGCGATCTTGTTGGCGGGGCTCGCGGTCGCGCTGCTCTTCTTGGCTGGGCGTCGACTCGGCCACGGCAAGCTCGCAGGGCTCTTGGCCGCGGGCTGGTTCGTGCTGCTGCCGCGCGTGCAGTTCCACGCCAGCTTGCACGCCTTCGACGTGCCGATCGCGGCGCTGACCTTGGCGGTCGCGCTGGTGTGGTTGCGCGCGCTCCGAGACTGGCGCTTTGGCCTGCTGCTCGGTCCGCTGCTCGGGGTCGCGATCGCGGTCAAGCACAACGCGCTCTTCTTGGGTCCGCTGCTGGCCTTGCACTTGTGGTTGCTGCTCGGCATGCAATGGCGGCGCAGCGGGCAGCGACCGCCGCTGCGTCAGTGGCTGGGTCTGCCGCTCTGGTCGATGGCCCTGCTCGGACCTCTGGTCGCGGTCGCGCTCTGGCCCTGGCTCTGGCACGACACCCTGGCCCGGATCGCCGAGTACTTCGCCTTCCACGGCGAGCACAGCTACTACAACACCGAGTACCTCGGGCAGAACTACAACCGCCCGCCGCTGCCGCTCAGCTACCCCTTCGTGATGACCTGGGCGACGGTGCCGAGCGTGCTCTTGCTGCTCGCGGGCCTCGGCGTGCTGTTCACGGCTCGCGCGGCGATCGGTCGCTCGTCGGCGCGCTCGATCGTTGCGACGATCGCCGGCGACTGGCGGCGGCCTTTCCCCAGCGGCGAGTCGCTGGTCGAGCCGCTGCTCTACCTGATCTTGGCCAGCTTCCCGATCTTGCTGATCGCCTGGCCCTCGATCCCGATCTTCGGCGGGACCAAGCATTGGCTGACCGCGTACCCCTTCATGGCGCTGCTGGCTGCGTTCGCGTGGGGTCGGCTCTGGCTGCGCGCGCGCGGGCTCTTGACGCCCTGGCCTCGGCTCGTTCGCGCCGCGCCGACGGTCGTGCTGATCACCGTGCTGATCCCTGGCGCTTGGTCCAGCTACCACGGTCACCCCTTCAACCTCTCGCAATACTCGCCCTTGCTCGGCGGCGCGCGGGGAGCCGCGCGCATGGGCTTGGTCCGCGGATTTTGGGGCAACGCCGTGGTCCCCTTCTTGATCGAGGGCAACGAGCTCGCGCGCGGGCCCGTCTACATCCACGACGTCCACCAGCTCGCCGTCGATCAATACCGCCGCGAGGGTCGTTGGCCCGACTGGCAGCCGGCCAACGCCAGCCGAGCCCGCGCTGGCCTGCTCTTCCCCGAGAAGCACATGCTCGCCGACGAGCTCGAGCTGTGGGAGGACTTCGGCACCGTTCAGCCGAGCGCCGTGCTCACGCTCGACGATGTTCCGGTCGCGCTGATGTATTCCCGCGATTCGATCGACTCCGACGAGTGACCCGATCTCGATCGCCTCGGTTTCGCGCGCGGCCAGCCGCGAGCTCACCGAGCGCGGGGCGAGGACGATGAAGCCTTCAGGCGGGGGCGCGGCACCAAGCTGCATGAACACCCAACGCTGGATGATCACGACGATGTTTGTTCTCGCCGCGCCGCTCGGCCTGCTTGGCTGCGACGGCGACGAGGGTGATTCGAATGACGAAGCCGCCGGCGACGAGAGCACCGGTGGCGAGACCGACGGCGGCGAGACGCTCGGTCGAACCGACGCGGACGCGAGCAGCGGAGGCGACTTCGGCGGCGACCTCGGCATGGACAGCGGATCCGAGAGCGGCGAGCCGACCGGCTGCGCCGCCAAGCAGACCCAAGACGAGTGCAACATCGAGCCTGGCTGCGCGGCGGTGCTCGGCAACGCGATCATGGCCGACGGCGAAGGCGGCTGGTGCTCGGCGGTCGAGGATCAATACATCGGCTGCGTGGAGACCGGGAGCTTGTGCCCGCCGCTGACCAAGGTCCTATGCGGCGGCGACCAGATCTGGACGACCACCGATTGCGTGCCCGACACGCTGATGGTCTGCGAGCCGCCCGGCGACATCTCGGGCCCCTGCCCGTGATATCGTCGCGGCGACGATGACCGGACTCGCGCACCATCACACGATCTACATTCGTTGCCGGGCGGCCGAGCTGTGGGCCGCGCTGACCGAGTCCGAACAGACCCCGAAGTGGTTCCTGGGCACCACGATCGAGTCGAGCTTCGAGGTCGGCGCCGGCCTCCGCTTGCTCGCCCATGGCCAGGGCGAGGAGTGGGAGGCGGCGAAGGTCGAGGCGATCGTCGGAAAGATCCTCGAGGTCGAGCCCAAGCGTCGCTTGGTCTACGAGTTTCGCTTTTGCGATCTCGCCGACCCGGCGGGCGAGCTCGCGTGGACGATCAGCGAGGTGCCGAACACGCTCGGCGTCGTTCGGCTCGACGTCGATCATCGCGGCTTCGAGGGCGAGAGCGCGAGCTGGCAGCGGACCCGCGCGGGCTGGCCGGTCATCCTCAGCTGTCTCAAGACTTGGATCGAGACCAGCACGCCGCTCGAGATCTCCGGCTGAGCTTTTGCTTGCCCCCACGCGGGCCATGGGCGAGCATCTCGACCATGATCCGAGCAAGGTTGTTCAGCTTGCTCGGTCTGGGGCTCACGCTCTCGTTGCTCGGTCCGGCCATCGTCGCGGCCGGTACGGGCAAAGCAACAGCGGCCCAGACCGACGCGCAGATCGAGATCGCCTACGAGCGCTACACGCTCGACAACGGCCTGGAGGTGATCCTCCACCGAGACACCAGCGCACCCTTGGTCGCGGTCAACATTTGGTACCACGTCGGCAGCGGCGACGAAGTGCCGGGCAAGTCGGGCTTCGCCCACCTCTTCGAGCACATGATGTTCCAGGGCGCCGAGCACATCGGCGAGGACGTCCACTTCGACATCCTGCGCGAGATCGGGGCCTCCGACGTCAACGGAACCACCAGCTCGGATCGGACCAACTATTACGAGACCGTGCCCAGCCACGAGCTCGAGACCGCGCTCTGGCTCGAGAGCGATCGGATGGGCTACCTGCTCGGGCTGCTCAACGAAAAGAGCCTCGCCAATCAGATCGACGTGGTCCGCAACGAACGGCGGCAGCGCTACGACAACGTGCCTTATGGGCTCGAGCGCTTCGCGGTCGCCAAGGCGCTCTACCCCGAGGGCCACCCCTATCGCTACCTGACCATCGGCAAGCACGAGGACCTCGAGAGCGCCAGCGTCGACGACGTGAAGGCCTTCTTCCAAACCTGGTACGTGCCCAGCAACGCCACGCTCTTGCTCGCTGGCGACTTCGAAATCGCCGAGGCCAAGGCGATGATCGACAAGTGGTTCGGGACCTTCCCGAAGCTGGCCAAGCCCGCCCACGTCGAGCCGCCCACGCCCAAGCTCGAGCGAAACCATCGTGAGGTGATCGACGACCCCTTCGCGCGATTGCGGCGAATCCATTGGGTCTGGCACAGCCCCGAGGATCTCGGCGCCGGCGACCTCGAGCTGCGAGTGGTCGGTGACGTGCTCGGTGCCGAGGGCTGGGGTCACCTTCAGCAGCGCCTGGTCGAGAAGGAGAAGATCGCCCAGAGCGTCTGGGTCTACCAAGACGGCTCGATGTTCTCGGGCAGCTTCGACATGGTCGTCACGCTCACGCCGGGCAACGAGGACGACAAGCAAGCGCGGGCCGAGGCGATCATGCAAGAAGAGCTCGATCGCCTCCTCGCCGAGGGCCCGAGCGACGCCGAGCTCGCTCGCCACGTGATCGGGGTCGAGTCGAGCTTCGTCTGGGGCCTCGAGGAGCTGGGCAGCCGCGCCAACCAACTCCAGTACTTCAACCACATGGTCGGCGACCCCGGCCACGCGAGCGAGTACCTGCGAAGGCTGCGAGCGATCACCCCGACGGCCGTCAAGCAGGCCGCCAACGAGTACCTGAAGGCGCCTCGGGTCGAGGTCATCTCGAAGCCCAGCAAAGCCGAAGCCAAGTCCGAAGGAGGTGCCAAGTGATTTCGCAGCGCAACGTGCTGGCTCCGCTCGCGCTGAGCCTGGTCGGCATCGGCTGGCTCGCCGCCTGCGAGCCCAAGAAGAACACGGTCGATCCCGATCCGATCGTGGTCGTCGATCCGCCGCCGGTCGACGAGGTCGCGCCAGCCGAGTGGCCCAACGAGCCCTTCCGGGCCACGCGGCCGCAGCCCAAGGCGCCGGCCGAGCTCGACCTGCCGCAGATCACCCAGATGGTCCTCTCGAACGGGCTCGAGGTCCGCTTGGTCGAGCAAAAGACCCTGCCGACGGCGATGCTCATGTTCGAGTGGGACATCGGTCGCATCAACGATCCGCGTGGCAAGGCCGGCATGGCCTCGCTCTGCGTCGACCTGCTCGACGAAGGGACCAAGTCGCTCGATCACGCCGCGTTCATGGCCAAGCAGGCCGACCACGCCGTGTCGATCTGGGCCAGCCCGGGCAACGAAGTGACCACGGTCGGCGTCCAGGCCTTGCAGCGCGAGCTCGGCCCGGCGCTCGATCTGGTCGCCGAGATGCTGCTCGAGCCGGGCATGCGCGCCGACGACTTCGGCCGCCTGGTCGAGCAAGAGAAGGCCTACGTCGAGCAACAAAAGACCTCGCCGAGCTCGATCGCCAATCGCGTGTGGAGCTCGCTCGTCTGGGGCGGCCAACACCCCTACGGCAAGATCGAGACCGCGGCCACGGTCGACCAGATCACCCTGGCCGACTGCGACGCCTGGGTCGCCCGGTTGAAACCCGAGGGCGCGCGGCTGTGGGTGGTCGGCAAGATCGACGGCGAAACGCTGCGCAAGCAGCTCGAGGACCGCTTCGCCGGCTGGACCGGCAAGGCGCCCAAGCCGATCAAGATCGCCAAGCCCAAGCCGGCCAAGGGCACGATGTTCTTCATCCACGTGCCCAACGCCGCGCAGTCGCAGATCCTCGTCGGTCACCCGGGTCCGGCCCGCAACGCGCCCGACTACGAGGCCACGCAGATGATGGCGGCGATCCTCGGCGGCTCGTTCTCGAGTCGGCTCAACATGAACCTGCGCGAGGACAAGGGCTGGGCCTACGGCGCGCGCGGAGGCTTCTCCTACTCGCGCGGCGGCTCGAGCTTCTCGGCGGGCAGCTCGGTCCGAACCGACGCGAGCGGCGGGGCGCTGCGCGAGATCGCCAAGGAGATCCAGACCATGCGCAGCTCCGATCCCAGCGACGAGGAGCTCGGCCGCGAGCGCGAGGGCGCGCAGCGAGCCATGCCCGCGACCTTCTCGACCGCGACCCGGACGCTCTACGCGTTTCGCGATCTGGCCTACTACGACCTGCCCCTCGACTGGTACGAGGGCTACCAGGCCCGGCTCGCGGCGATCGATCCGGCGGCGATCCGCAAGGCCGCCGAGTCGCACCTGCAAAAGGGCGACTTCGTGGTCGTGATCGCCGGCGACGGCGCCGTGATCCTGCCCGAGCTCGAGCAGATCGCCGACGAGAAGCTGTTCGGGAAGGGCGGCCTGCTCTTCCTCGACGCCGACGGCAACCCGGTCGAGCCGCCCGTCTTCGACGCCAAGCCGAACGCCAAGCCGAATCCCTGACCCGCTGACGCGGATTCGACGACCCTCGCTGCCCGATCAGCGAGGGTCGTCGCGTTTGTGGTGCTGTCCGAGCTCCGGCGTCGCGCTACACTGGCGAGGTGCCGCTCGAGCTGCTCGCCGTCCTGATCGCAGTCGCCGTGTTGCTCGGCCTCGCCGTCGGCACCATGGTCCGAGACATCACCGACCAACGCCGCCGCGAGCGGCTCGAGGCCGAAGCGACCTTGCAGGGCCGGGTCAAGGCGGGCGTGAAGGCCAGCGCCCAGCGGATCAGCAAGGAGGCCGCCAAGGCGACCCGCAAGGGGACCTGGTGGCTGCTCAAGCGGCGGCTGAGCGGCAAGCGAGACGACGACGCGAGCTGAGGGCTCGTGATCGAGGAAGCGATGATCGAAGCGCTCGACCTCGCGCTCGAACAGGGCATCCACGCCGATCCCGACGACGACGCGCGATTCGAAGTCTACGCCGACTGGCTGACCGCCCAGGGCAACCCACGAGGCGAGCTCGCGGCGATCCAGCTGGCCCGCGCGCGCGCGGACTCGCCCGAGCTGGCCGAGCGCGAGTCTGCGCTGCTCGAGCAGCACGCCGAGCAATTTCGCGGCGTGCATCGGACTCGCTTCACGGCTTGGCTCGACGACCTGTGCATACTCCAATACAAGGCCGGGTTTTGGCGCTCGCTCAGCTTTGGCGGCAGCCACGAGGAGCTCTCGATGGTCTTGGCCCACCCCTCGGCCCGGCTCCTGCACACGTTGCGGATCCACGCCATCGACGACTACGCCAGCGACTTCGCGCCCGCGATCGCGGCGCTGGCGAACACGCGGCCGAGCCTGGGCGCCCTGCGAGAGCTGCGGATCGGCGACATGCCCGAAGGTCAGGACGCGTTGGTCGGCTTTGGCGAGCGCAGCTGCACCAACCTCGACGCGCTGGCCGAGCCCTATCCGCGCTTGGCCACGCTGCGCCTGCTCTGCCCCAACTTCGATCTGGGCGAGCGCGAGTTCGTCGGTCTGCGCTGGCTCGACGCCCGCATGGGCGCGTCCGCGGCCAGCCTCGCCGCGCTCGGCCGCGCGCGCCTGCCGAGCCTCGAAGCGCTCGAGCTCGGGTTCGAGACCAGCCCCGAAGAAGACGCCATGTACCCCGAGCTCGCTTGGCCCGAGGACGCGCTCGACGAGCTGCTCGCGGCCATCGACACGCGCATGCCCGCGCTGCGCCAGATTCGGATCTGGCCGATGCCGCATACGCTCGATCATCCGTTGATTCAGCGCCTCTCCGACATGCCGAGGATCGAGATCGTCGATTGGGACGACGTCGAGGATAGCAGCGGGGCCTACGATCTTTGAGCGGTGGGATCATGAGATCATGAGATCATGAGGTCATGGATGGTTGGGCTTGCTGTCGAATGCGCAGGATTGGACCTCGACAGAGTCCGTCGACGTGCAATTTTGCAAGGCCTCGACAGCATAATGAAGATCCGACTCGATATCACTGAGGCCGGGGAGACCGCAGCCGTTCGGGTGGCGAAACTCGACCACGTCGAAGGTCGTGGGCAGCGTGAGAACCACGGGCGGCTCGTAGATCGCGTAGAGACACTCGGCATAGAAGCCGCCCAGGTCGGCCTCGCCGGCGACGATCTCGGCGATCTTCGCGTCGATCTGCGCGGCGGCAGCAGGCTGGAGCAGCCCGAGGGCGTGGCCGGTCATCGCCCCCTCGGCGTCGGTCACCACCAGCTGAACCTTGTCCGCTTCCCGGTAGAGCGAGGTCTTGCCGCAGGCTTCGTCATCGGGGGAGGTGCAGTCGTGAAGCTCGAGTATCCTCGCTCCGATCGTCTCGATCGGAGCTGGATTGCACTGGTCATCGAGCGTCGAATCTGTTGAATCGGACGTACATGCTGCCAGGGGCAGGAGCGCGAATGCCCAAACGGAAAGGCGCTTGAATTTGCTCGTGTTCATGGGGCTTCGGGCTCCTGGTCTTCTGTGGGGTGTTGCGCCTCGTATTCTGCCAGGGCACGGGCCTTCTTCCGGCGATTGTGGCAGTGAACCAGCGTGCACGTACGCACGCTGCCCACTTCGCAATAGCAGGTGTTGCAGTCTTCGGCCCATCGCTGTGGCCACTCGCCCTCCTCGCAGACCCGCCGACCCTTGGCGCGGTGTCGCTCTCGAATCTGGTGCCGGTTAGCCTTGGCGCGCATCTCATCCCGGGTTCGATAGGCGAAATCCCCAATTTGCTGACCGATGTGAGACTCGACGGGAGCCGTGCTCAGGCAGCCTGTCAGTATGAAGATGGCAATGAATCGGGTTTTCATGGTGAGGCCGCCGGAACGATGATGACGCGCACGTTGGAGCCGGCTTCTGCGTCGAAACCGCTGGTGAGAACGACCTGTTGAGTGGCCGAGATGGTCACGGTCTCACCGGCCCCATACTTTTCAGCGTTCAACTCGACATCGGGGATTGGTATGTAGGCGTTCGAGTCATAGGGCCCATGATGATTGAACGAGTTCGCAACCAACCCAAGAAATGGGATAATTGTGGTGATTGCAGTGAAATACGAGTCTGCCTGCTCGCCTGCGCAGACGTCATTGTCGCTCGCCGACAGCAACCCGAGCAGGAGCCCCTCGTCGTCGAGCAAAGGCCCGCCAGATGCGCCGCCGAGTATCGCACCAATCTCCCAATACTCGATCTTGAGGACGTCCCGATTCAGGTTCTCGTGGAACTCCATCGCCGAGGGATCAGCGATTGCGATCTTCTTGGCGCCGCCACAAGGGTGGCCGATGGTGGCGACCTCCGTAAATGCACCCGAACCCCACCCCAGAAAATAGGGTCCAGCCTCCGGCGGCGGCGCCGTCGAGAGTTGGATGAGCATGAGGTCTTTCTCCGTCGAGAAGCCGAGCACTTGTGCCCCTCCCAACGCGATCTCCCAGCTGAGATTCTCCCCCTGTCCGCAGTATGAATCCTCGAATCCGAACGTGTAGGTCGTCTCGTTCTCGAGCGCGTAGATGTCTCCGCTGGTGACTTCGTCGTCCATGAACCCGGTGACGAGGTGCGTGGCAGTCAGCAGGTAGGGGATGCCGCAATCGGGATCGGTCGAGTCGGAATCGCAATAGACGTTGTTGACGAGGAAGCCCGTGCCGCCGAGGTCAGGGCCATAGATGTGAACGACCGCTCGGCGGAAGTCCAAATAGTTGGAAAATTGAGGGCAGAGTACGTCAGGGAAACAATCGCTTGGAAATGCGGTGTCGTCGACGCAGTCTGGTTCTTGGGCCCAGAGATCGCCAGCGCCAAGTTGCGCACAGAGAAATCCTGCGAGTACAGTGCAGGTCGAGATCGGGGTTCCGTATTGCATCAGATGCTCGTTTTCAGGGTTTTACGATGGCGGTTGCGACCGTGAAATTCGAGGGGTCATACAAGGTGACCCGGGCCGAGTCATAATCGCAGTCGCGGTTGCTCGGCATCGGTGCGACGGAGGTCTTTCCGTCGATCGGCCCTCGCACCATCGTCTCGCCACATTCAGGGTCCGTCGACGCCTCGAAACGCACCGAGAGGCGCATCGTGAAATCGGTGGTGTTTTGAAACACTATCCCGGCGCCCTTGCCGTACCAATGAAGTCGAAGTTGTTCCAAATCGGAGATCGAGAGACTCTCGAGCTCTCCGACCTCGTTCTCGAGCAACTCTCGCTTGGCCAGTTCTCGCGCCGTCGGCAGCAGCAGCTGGGTCCCGTCGCGCGTGGCTGCGTGTCGACCCAACGCGTCGGGTTGCTCCGCGGACGGTTTGGCGGTGTCGTCATCGGGTAAGACCGTGACAGCGAGGGCGCCCAGCGCGAGCGCGTCGGGGTCGTCTCCGCCGCTCTGCGTCAGGGAAGCGCTCGTCGTCGCGGGGATCGCTTCCTCTCGCTCACATGCGAAGCACGAGAACCCGAGGACCATCGCGGTGACCTCAATCACACGCATCGATTTTGGCTTTCAGCGCATCGATCTGCGCTTGCTGATCGATCGCGTGCAACGTCAACTCTTCGACCTTGCGGAGCAGGAGCGCGTTCATTTCGCCGACGTTCAGCCCAGACTCCAGCACTTCGGACGCAGGCGGGACGTCGGGCAGGTGGTGATGTTCGGCGATGTAGGCCTGGGTCTCTTCGAGTGTCGTGAGGTCGTAGTCTTCATCGAAGACGTCGTCCGCCCAACCGTCGATGTGAACGATGATCTCGTGCGCGGTCAACGCCCCACCAATCATGGCGACCGCATCTTGATGTAACTTGTCCCACGCTCCGCCCGAGACTCCATCACCCCTCACGCCAACCCGAAGTCGCTTGTGAAATCGGCCCTCGTCGGCGAAGACCCGCTGAATGAAAGCGTCGCCGTCGACCCCGAACGCGGTGTTCGCCTTGACGAAAGATGCGTCCCAGAACCCTTCGCCGATCGCAAAGCCGTAAATGTCGTCGGTGCCGACGGCGAGGCCGCCCTCGTCGGGCAGCGACACGTGCCTGGACACTTCTTGCGATGAGCGAATGGATATCGGGCCGCCAAATCGCTGGAGATAGAGCGTGCCGACGGTCTGTGCTGACGGACCCGCGACTCGAATCTCGTTGCGATCCAACTGCATGTGCAGCGCGTCGGTGGTTCCGAGCACCAAGTAGCCCGCCCCTGGTTCTTGGAGGATCTCCGTCCCCTGCACATGCAGCCTGGCTTCAGGTGAGGTGAGGCCCAGGCCCACCTTGGCGGTCGTCAGCCACAGCGTCATCGACTGATTTGCCGCGTTGCTGGTCCAGGATGGCGCGGAGGGGACCAAGATGGGTTCTTGCGCGTCGGCGTGGTTGGAAATCGCCAAGCCGACGATGACCAACAGACCCGCAACTCGCGTCCGCAATTTTGTGGGATTCCGAAGTAGAACTTGCGACATGAGCGCAATGTTATCATTTCCGCGGAAGCGCGGGCGAGTGCACAGCGCGATGTAAGTCACGCTCTGTAGGTCGGCGCTGGCGACCCTTCATGGCGAACTCAGCCGATCGAGGGCTCCGGTACAATCAATCACCCCACCACCAACCCGCGGCGCCTCGCTGATCCCAAAGCCATCAATCTCGAGCCCAAATGCGCGTGCGAGGCTGACCAACCAGCGATTGTGGGCGGGCCCAATGAAGTGATCGGCCCAAGGCCCATCGAGCATGTCGGTCGGGCCCCAATGGACGACGCGGCCGAGATCGAAGTGACCGCCGCCGCCCGCGACCACCAAGGGATGCCGCTTGAAGTCGTGATTGCCGCTGGCCAGCTCGTTGCTCCACACGACGACGGTGTCGTCGAGCAGGCTGCCGCCCTCGTCGGGGGTGGCCGCGAGCTGGGCGATCAAGGTGGCGATCCATTCGGCGTGAAAGCGGTGGTAGCTGGTCATCACCGCGGCGGCGTCGGGGTTGTCGTCGGAGGCGTGGGCCCAATCGGTGTGAATGTCGCCGGGCGGGGCGCCGATCGTCGCGTTGAACATGGTGTCGACGCGCAAACTGATCACGGGGCTCAGGCGACAGGCGAGCGCGACCCGAACGATGTCGAGGTAGGC
This sequence comes from Nannocystaceae bacterium, assembly GCA_035904925.1. Lineage (GTDB taxonomy): Bacteria > Myxococcota_A > Polyangia > Nannocystales > Nannocystaceae > Plesiocystis. Next base: position 2,677 of record JAMHUH010000027.1, on the reverse strand, counting down.
CTGAATCATGGCCAGCGGATATTCGGCGGCGCCCCATTCGGGCAGGCTGCCCGGCCCGGCCGGGGCCTCGCAGGCGAGCGCGGCCAAGCCATCGAGCTGGAGCTCGAGCCCGCGGATCAGCGCCCGGTGCTGCTCGAGCTTTTGTCGATCTTCGCCCGAAAGCTTGGGCGCGAGCGCGGCATACTGCTCGCCGACCAGATCGAGCACGCTCGGCTGGGCGCCGCGGATCGCCTGGGTCTCGCTCGGCACCGGCGCGGGATCCTGACCGCCGGGGAAGAGCCGATCGTAGGCGGCGAAGACGTCGAGCTCGTAGGGGATCGGCTGGCCGAAGTCGTCGAAGCAGATCGGCCAGCCGCCCACGTTGTATTGCAAGGTCGGGTACTGCCCGGGCGTGGCGATCGACTTGGCGATGACTTGATCGATCGAGGGCCCGGTCGCGACCGCGATGGTGTCGAGGATGTCGAGCGCGATCGTGCCGGTCAGCACGGCGACGTGGCCGGCCTCGTGCTCGTTGGTCCCGGCCAGGCCGACGCCGAGCGCCGCGAGCCCGTCGAGGACCAGCAGGTGCTCGCGCACGCCGTGGAGCGGGGCGAGGATCGGGCTGAATTCGTCGAGCGCGAGGCCGTGGAGATCGAGCTGCCAATCGCCGAGCTCGTCGAGCTCGCCGACGCGCAGCTTCCAGTTGTCGTAGACGGTCCCGTGGCTGGTGACGAGGTGGAGCAGTCGGGTCGGTGGACCGGCGGCCGCTCGACTCTCGCGCGCGAGCGAGGGCAAGAAGGCGGCGCCGGCCAGCCCGAGCGCGCCAAGCAAGCGGCGCCGGCTCATGCCATTCGGCAGCGCGCGGTGCAGCCGTCGCTGGCTGGGCACGCTTGGCCTGCGTTTCATGGCTCGACCCTCCGCGAGCGGAACGCGTCGCTCAGCACGATCTCGACCACCAGCGCGCGCAGGTTGCCCTCGCTGGCCGCGAAGGCCTCGTCGAGCTCGGCCGCGAAGCAGGCGTCGCTCTCGACCGGCGAGCGAGCCAGCGCCCAGCGCAGGTAGTGGGTCACGGCGCAGTCGTGCGCGACCTCGCTGCTGGCCAACATCGCCGAGAGCTCGATCGCCCCGTCGAATTCGCCGTCGACGTCGCTGGCGAACAAGTGGCCGCTGGCGTCGACCGGCTGGGCGTTGTCTTGCTCGCGCCAGCGACCGAGCGAGTCGTAGTGTTCGAAGCCAAAGCCGATCCCGTCGATGCCGACGTGGCAGGCCTGGCAGAGCGCGTCGACGGTGTGGGCCTGGTAGCGCTCGCGGTTGGTCTGGGGATCGGCGGGCGTCGGCGCGGGCACGCTGGTGTCGACGTTGGGTGGAGGTGGCGGCGGTGGCTGGCACAAGAGGTGCTCGAGCACGAACACCCCGCGCTTGACCGGCGAGGGCTGGACCGGGTGCGCGCGGCTGGCCAAGAAGCCGGCTGAGGTCAGGATGCCCGCGCGCTGGCTGGGGTCGAACTCGACCTGCTGCCAGTCGCTCGGGGCCGGGACCTCGTAGATCGCGGCCAGCTCGGCGTCGACGAAGCCGCGCGGGCCGAGCAGGAGATCGCTGAAGCTGCCTTCGAGATCGAAGACCGTCCACTCGGCCAGGCGCTCGAGCTCTTGCTTCATCGACTCGCGCAGCGCGGGTGTGAACTCGGGGTAGGTCGCGAGGTCGGGGGTGATCCGATCGATCGCGTCGAAGTCGAACCACTGCCGATAGAAATCGACGGTCGCGACCCGAGCGCGCGGGTCGGCGAGCATGCGCTCGACCTGGGTGGCGAGGCCGAGATCGGAGCTCAGCTCGCCGGCCTCGGCCGCCGCGAAGAGCTCGGCGTCGGGCATCGTGTTCCACAAAAAATACGCGAGTCGGGTCGCGAGCGAGTAGTCGTCGAGCGCGGCGACCTCGGCGTCGGGGTCCGGGGTCGATTGTGTCGACTCGACGAAGTAGATGAATTGCGGCGCCTGCAGCAGCGCCTGCACGGTCAGCTGGATCGCGACCGCGAACCCGTGCTCGGCCAGGTTCGCGTGAAAGAAGTCGACGTAGATCGCTCGGGTCGCCGGGTCGAGCGGGCGACGAAAGGCTCGCGGCGCGAGCTCGTCGATCAACGCTTCGCCGCAGCCTTGCGGGTCAGATCCACCGTCGCGCGGACAACCCAGCCAGAGCTCGGCCTGCTCGATCGCGGCGGCCGTGACCTCGACGGCGCTGCGCTGGTACTGCTCGATCAACAGGGCCGAGGGCGTCTGCGCGGCCGCGTTGTTCTCGAACCCCGCGACCTTGGGATCGACCAGGATCGTCGGCTCGGGCAGCGTCACGCCCGGAAAGAGATCGCGCAGGGTGTTGGCGTATTGCCGCGCGCTCAAGCGCCGCAGCGGCGCGGGCCCAGGGTCGAACTCGGCGCGCGCACACTCGCCCTGGTCGGTGTCGCTCTCGCCGGTGTCGGCCGCTTCGTCGGCCGCCAAGCTCGGATCGGCTGGCTTGCACGCGAGCGCGAGCAAGGCCGAGAGCGTGGCGAGGAGCGGAGTTCGCATGCTGCCTCGCTCAACGCCGCCACTTGATGTTGCAGCCCATGCTCGGGACTTGCTTGGTGCTCGGCGGCTCGCCTAGCAGCCCGTGGCGCAACCCAGCGCGGCTCCTCGCGCCGGGATTTTCGGCGAGGGCGCGAAGCCGA
>JAMHUH010000026.1:0-13984 GCA_035904925.1 Nannocystaceae bacterium | reverse complement strand
GCCTTGGCGCGGACGTATGGCCAGGTTGGGCCAGCCCGAGACCAACGCCGAGCGGAGCAAGAAGCCGCTGACCAGGCCCTCGTCGACCTCCGGCTGCGAGGGCTCGACGCCGCTCAGGCGCGCACGCTCGAACGCGGCGGCGGTCTTGGCCGCGTCATGCAGGAGGCCGCGGGTGATCTCGTAGCTGAAGGTGTCGCGGCTCGACGCCATGCCCAGGGTCAGCGCGCCGTCGAGGAGCGCGGCGATCCAGTTGGTGTCGAGGTAGAAGAAGCGCAGCGACTCGACCGGCAGCATCTGCGGATCGGCGACCAGATAATTGAAGGGCACCGGGTAGAGCAGGGAGAGCCGCGCGAGCCATCGGGCCAAGGGATCGAGATCGGCGGCGACCAGCTGCAAGAGCAGGGCCTGCACTTCGGGCTTGGCGAGGAATTCCTGGACGGCTTGCTTGGGGTCGGTGGGCGGGTCGGTGGCGGCCGGGCTCTCGGCGAGGGCGCTGGCCGACCCTGCGCCGATGTCGTCGAGGAGCTGCTGATCGAGCAGGGCGATGAATTCGTCCTGGACCAGCGAGTCGAGGGCCACGCTGTCGATCTGCGCGGCGCTGAAGTGCTCGCTCTGGAGCCGGTAGAGCAGGTTGTCGGTGATGCGATGGGTCCGGCGACGAAAGTCGAGCAGCATCGCGCCGAAGCGCTTGTCGCTCAGCGCCAGGGCCCGACCGATCTGAAAGGCCGTCGCCAGCGAGGTGTCGAACACACCCCACGATGGGTCGTAAATCAGCGCGGCGTCGCTGGTGAAGAAGGGGTCCGGTCGCGCGAGCGTCGTGGTGAAGAGCGGAGTCAGCGGGCCGCGATACCAGGCGAAGGTCTCGGCGCCGACGCGGGTGTGGTAGGTCAGCGGCACGAAGCCGTCCTGCACGCGATCGCGGGTCGCCCCGGTGGCGTCGCTGTCTGTGCCGAGCGCCGGCAAAGGAGCCCTCAGCCACAGGTTCTCGGGGCTGAAGTCGCCAGCCTGATCGAGCTCGGCGGCGACCAGGTTGTCGACGAGCCCGCGAAAGTCCTGGGCGGAGTCGGCCATCGTCGAGAAGGTCCAGCTCGCCAGCGTCAGGATCTGGACCTGGGTGGCGCCCGCGAAATCGGGGCTCTCGTCGAGGTAGGCCTCGAAGCCCTCGAGCGAGACCAGGTGGACGATGCTGGTCGTGGGCGGATCCTGGGCTCCGGCCGGGCGCGCGGGGAAGCGGTTGGCGACCACGATCGAGAAGAGGCCGGTCTCGTCGAGGCCGAGGATCGCCTTGTCGCCGGTGTTGATCTGCCGGCAGTGGGTCAAGAAGCGCAGCTCGTCGAGGCGCGGCGTGACGCGGGTGAAGGTGTCGGTGGTGATCTCGATGTAGCTGCAGGGCTGGGTGTCCGGGTCGATGTCGGCCTCGATCTTGTCGGCGATGTCGGGCTTGAGCACGCCAGCCGTCGGCGTCAAGAAGTCGGCCAGGGTGGCGCCGGTCAGCCGAGTCACGGAGCTGGTGGCGCCAACCAGCTCGTCGGGGCTGAACACCAAGAGCGCCAGCCATGGTTGGTCGTCCGGCATCGAGCGCTCCCAGGGGAGCATGGGATCGCCGAGCACGACGTGGGGCAAGACCTCGCCATATTGGCCACGGGTGTTGTTGGGCGGGTATTGGCTGACGATCGCGTTGCTGTCGATGTGAACTTGCGGCGCGCTGACGACGAAGTATTGCGTGGTCGTCAGCGGCGCGCCGTTGATGGCCACGCCATTCTCCTGAATGGTGTGATTGACCTCGATGCGCCAGTTGCCTGCCTCGAGCGCGGGCACGTAGCTGTCGTAGAATTGGACGTCGCCGATCGGGATGTCTCGTGAGAGTCGTGGCAGGGTCATCGAGAGTCTCGCTCAGTTCTGCACCATCGGCGCGTCGGCGTAGAGGTGCTGGGCGCCGTCGCGGATCGCCGAGAGGTCGCCGTTGGGACCAGAGTAGAGCTTGGCGGTGGAGAGCACCGCGAAGAGTTGGTTGCGACGCTGCACGGTCGCGTCGCTCTGAATGGTGTTGATGGCGGCGATCGAGCCCGCGTCGACGGTCGGCACGAATTGACCGGAAGGCGTGACCGCGGCGTCGATCGGCGACTTGCCCTCGGGTTGAATGTACTCTTCGGCGACGTTGACGAGCGCGACCAAGCCGAGGCTGGGGCCCAGGCTCGGCGTGGGTGCGACGACGTCGTAGCCGACCGTCGCGTTGGGGATGACGGCGGCGCTGGGCGTGCTCGGGACTTGGGTGAAGGGCACGGGCGGTGCCCCCCACAGCGACTCGGGCAAGTTGGCGGTGCGCGGCGCGAGGGTCCAGGCGCCGAGGTCGTGGGGGCTGGTCTCGCCCTCGCGATAGATGCTGAGGTTGTGGTTGGCGGCCAGCCCGGACTTGTTCATCGGCTTGATGTCGATGGTGCCCGTGGCGACGGTGGTGGGCGCGTTGGTGCCGACTTGCAAGCTGCTGGCTGGCACGGCGCACTGGCTGAAGAACCCGAACTTCTGCGCCCGCACGACCCAGAGCTTGCCGCTGTCGCTGGGGGTCGCGGGGGTGTTGGCCAGGGACTTGTACATGCCGTCGACGGCGGCGACCGTGCAGGCGTCGCTGGGGTGGGGCAGCAGCCCGGCGAAGTCGTCCCATTGCAGGGGCTCGTCGGCGCTGCTGATCCCATCCGAGCCAAAGCTGACGGTGAAGGACACCACCCACAGGTGGACGTGAACCTTGCCGCCGGTCGGTGGCCCCCACAGGTTGACGCTGGCGCCGATCGAGATCTCGATGGTCTTGTGGCAGAACAACAAGTTCAGCCGGTACGAGACGCCGATCGACACGCCGATGTCGGCGGTGAAGAAGAAGGGCCGCCAAGACACGAGCACGTCGGCGTAGGCGGTGAACCAGGCCCGAAGATCGCCGTCGTGGAATTGCGCGTCGAGGCTGCCACCCGCCATGACGCTCGAGGGCGTGAGGGCAAAGTAGGCGCCACCCGTGATCGACACCGTCGAGCTCACCGCCCAGCTGAAGCCCAGGCGCGGCTCGGTGGGGTAATAGGAGGGCGGCGTGAAGGCGGGGTGGTAGCCGCCGAGCGTGACGACGAATTCGCCTGCGTGGGGGTTGTCGCCGAACCACAAGGAGAAGGCGAAGCCGCCGGTCAGGTGGCACTCCGGGACCAAGAGATAGGAGTTGGCGCTGAGCACCGCCGTGAGCCCGAAGAAGCCCTGGGTCGGCTCGAGCTGGGCCTCGATGCCGAGCTGGACGAAGGCGTAGGTCTCGGCGCTCTCCGAGGGCTGCGGCAGCTGAAGCGTCGACACGCCCAAGAGCGCGAACACCAGGTCGTGACCGAAGCCGACGATCACCACGGCCTTGTGCTTGACGATCTCGAACGACGTGGCCTCGCGCCCGATCGCCAGCCAGTAGTCGCCGGGGCTGGGGGCGATCCACTGCTTCTTCTCGCCACCCGCGACGATCGGCGCCCGGCCTTCGAGGATGTCGAGGACCTTGTTGGGATCGGCGGCGGGGGCGTTGATGCCCGGGGCGGGCGGTGAGCCGAGCACCAGCAGCGGGAAGCCTGTGACCTCGCTCTGGCTGGGCAGGGCAAGCTCGCGGTTGAAGCCGAAGCCCGCCATCAGGCCCGTGATGAAGAAGGCTGGGATCCCGCCGAGGGGCGCCTCGAGCTGCGCGAACACGAAGAGCGAGGGATCGCCGGAGGTGAGCTGGGCGTAGGAGGCGATCGCCGCGAGGCTGAAGCTGGTCGCCTTGACGACGGCGAAGCCATCGAACTGAAATTGGGTGTCGGGGCCGAGCTGGCTCGAGGGCAGCTTGAGCAGCGCACCTTCGATCAGCAAGGGCGGCTGGTCGTAGGCCAGGCCGAGGCCGGCGATGTCGAAGCTCGGGTCAAATTGCTCGATCGGCGAGCCGATCGAGAGGCCGTCCATGGAGAAGGTCAGCGGCCCGAGGTTGATGCCCGCGTCCAGCGAGAAGGTCAGCCGACCCTCGTCGTAGCCGATGCCGATCCGGTTGAAGTCGAAGATGCCGAACTGCCGCTGGATGTCGATCCAGGTCGTGGTCGCCGAGCCCTTGGAGGTGCTCGGGGTGTCGGCTTGGGCGAGGGCGGTCGAGCTCGCGCTACCGCTACCGCCAGCTTGCGAGGGCGGGGCGTTGCTGTCGATCGCGAGGGAAAGCGCCTGAGTGCTGCCGCCGAGCACGAGCTGGGCGCTGAACTCGAAGCCCTGGTTCAGGGTCGGCTCGACGAAGGTGGTCGCGCCTTCGATCCTGGCCAGCGCCGCGTTGACCTGGCCGAGCTGGGCTTGGTCGAAGGCGGCCGAGGCGTAGACCAGGCCGAGGTCGCGGATCGCCAAGGTCTCGGCGCCGGGCAGCTTGTCGCCGACCAGCGGGAGATCGGCGAGGGAGAGGGTGGCTTGGACGTCGAGCTTGAAGCTGTAGGGGCTGCCGAGGACGACGAAGGCGGCCTTGCCGAAGTTGACCGAGCTGGCGGCGAGGGCCAGCACCGAGGGGGTGTTGCTGGTCTGGTTGGCGAAGGCATAGCTGACGCCAGCGCTGGTGAGGCCGAGGTCGAGACCCGGCGGGATCGTGGGCAGGCCGAGCCCGAGCTCTTGCGAGAGCGTGTCGATGCCCAGGGGATCGCCGAGGCTCTGCCACTCGGCGGTCAGCAACGAGCCCTGCGTGCCCAGGTCGAGGTTCAGGGCAAAGGCTTCCTCGCCGATCGTCAAGCCGCCCGCGAGGTGGATGGTGTGGCTGCTACCGGCAGCGACGATGTTGACGTAGAGCCGGGCGCCGAGCTCGGTGTCGAGGATCGGGAAGACCTCGACGGCGCTGCCCGAGAAGCTGTAGCTGTAGGGATCGCTGGCGGTCGCGCGGGTGGCCGAGACGCCGAAGTTGGAGAAGGACAGGCCCTGCAGCACCGCGGGCACGGCGTCGGCGCTGCCGAGCAGGCCGGCGACGATGGTCCCGACCGAGACCGAGCCAAAGTAGGCCCCGCTGATGCTGCTGACATTGGCAGGGCCGTCGAGCTTGTCGATCTCGACGCCGAAGCTGAAGCGCCCCGGGAAGATCTTTGGCAGGAACTCGGCCTCGGCGTCGATGAAGGCGCGGATCCAGTTGCTGCCGGCCGGATCGAAGCTGACGATGCGCAGCTTCAGCGAGTCGAGGACGAGCACGTCGTCGACGATGGTCCATGGGTTCTTGGTGCCGATCGCGAAGGCCAGGCTGCGCACCTTCGGCGTGGTGTCGAAGACCATGGCGAAGGAGTCGAGGGTGATGTTGGCGAAGACGCTCTCGACCTCGGCGGGGATGAAGCTGGCGTAGTCGCTGCCGCCGGGAAGCGACGTGATGAGGTCCTCGACGGAGAAGCTGGCCCCATCCGGCGGCGCGCCGACCAACGAGACGGCGTCACCGCTCACCGGGATCACCAGCGCGACCTCGAGCTTGTCGTCGTCGAAGTCGGAGGTGATCAGCAGGTTGACCGCCTGCAGCTCCTTCGCCGCGGCCGCGGTGATCTCGAGGGCGATGCCCGGGATCCCCAGCGAGAGCGTGTTGTCGCCGGTTCCGACCGAGAAGCTGCCCGAGGTGAACGCGTAGGCGAGCCTGCCGACGGGCAGGGGCTGGCCTGCCGTCGGTGAGAAGGGCCCGAAGAACTCGACCGGGGTGGTCGGGACGATGGCGCCGAGGAGCTGGCCGATCAGACCAAAGCTGTCGAGGCCGATCTCGGCGAGGAGATGGAGGCCGGCCTGCTCGAGCTCGTGGGTGTGACTGGGCTGCCCTGGCCAGGGCGAGGCGGCGCGGGCCGTGGTGGCATAGATGAAGATCGAGCCATCCGGGGTGATGTCGGCGAAGGGGAAGATGTCGAGGCCGGGGAAGCTGGCGGAGAAGGTCCAGCCGGCGGGCATGGTCGCCGTGATCGCAGCCTCGATGGTGGCGTCGGGCTCGGTGAACTCGAGGGCGATCGTCACGTCGGTCTGGGCCAGCAGGTCGGCTTTGGCCGACGCTGGCGCGATCACCAAGCTGGCGCCGGGCTGGGCAGGGATGTCGGTCTCGGCGACTCCGCGGATGCTGAGGTTGGCGCCCGCGGGCAGGGCGAAGGCCCTGCGGACGGCGTCGAGCGTGTCCGCGGAGAGCACCGTGTCGTCCAACACGATGGTCCCACCGCTACGCTGGGCCTGGGCGATGAGGTTGGTAGCGAGATCACTCAGCGACATGGGCCCTCGTCAGGATTCACGGCACGTCACGCCGCGTGACGGCTTGCGCGACGCCGAGGCGAAAGACGCGGTCGGCGGCCCCGGCGTCGAGGTACTGGTTGACCGGGGCGGTTGGGAAGTTGCCCTTGATCGCCCGCGTGACAATCTGCTCGACGGATTGGCAGACGGCGAGGTTCTGCGCGCCGGCGTCGAAAGCTTGTTGCGACAGGTAGCGAGATTGTGGCAGCACCACGCCGGTCACGTACTTGCGCAGGACCTGGGCGCCACCTTGGGCCTGCGTCGGGACCATTTGTGTCCTGCCCTCGAGGGCGGCGAAATAGGCGACGTACGAAGCCCGAGCCAGATTGACCGTATCGGAGCCGCCGTCGTCGTCGTAGAGGTTGCCGGGGACGATCTCTTTGTAAATGTCGAGCGCGTACCAATTGTACGCGATCGGAGCTGTGTCGAAGTAACTGGTGAAGCTGAGATCTTCTTTGGATGCGACGAAGATCGGGCTGAAATTGGCGTTCTGCGCGGTGAGATAGTCGATGTTCCACAGCGCGACTTGCTGCACCAATTGGGGCGCCGTCGAGTTGGGCAGGGCAGGCAGCGCCGTACCATCGCGCTGGGCCACGGGACCAGTCTGGGCCCAGGTCTGGTTCTGCGCACGGGTTCGCGGCACCGCCAATCCCTTGAAGCCTGCACAGACCTGGTTGGCGCCTAGGCGAGCCTCGACGGCGGCAAAACCGGGAAAGTCGGCGATTCCCACGACATTGTCATCGAGCAGCCAAGCCTTGTCCCACATCGGGTTTCCCCCAGCCCCATGCGCGATCGCTCGACTCCGGAGGTGTTTGCAGAACTCGATGGCGGCGTAGCGGCTCGCCCCAAAGCCGCTCAGGGAGGCCACGATACCCCCTGGGGGGGGCTGGAATTGCCAGCCGACCACGGTGATCCCCTGCGCGGCGAGGGCCGCCTTGTAGGTGTCGTACTCGGCGAAGTGCACGACGACATAGACGCTGCGCTGGGGATTGGGCCCCAGCCGCGCCGGAATGTAGAGCGGGGGCGATGCCGGTTGATTGCCGCTCAGCGGGCGGCGATCGGCGACATTCTCGAAGTTGGCGATGCCCAGGGCTGCGAGCTCCTGGTTGACGGTCTGGATGCCGGCAGCGATGAAGGTGGCGCGGTTGCTGGAGATGACCACGAGCGGGGGCAGCTTGGGGATGCCGCCCGCGCCGAGCTCGGTCGTGACAATCGCATCCCAGTTCGGGACCGCGAGCTCGAGGTTGCCTGGAAACACATTGGCACCGGCGAGGAGATTCACGCGACCATCCGACAACGCCGTCGTCTCTGCATTCTGAGCCGGACCAACCTGTAGATTGGCCAGCGCGGTATATTTGTTGTTACCTTCGGGCCCCCCATAGTTGGTGTTGTTGCTGGTGTTGTAGGGCATACCGCCAACTTCCAGGGCCGGTGGTCACGCCCGTCCACCGCCCCTCGGCAAACTATCATGGATCGATTGCCCGATCCTCGTGGATCGATCGCGCGACCAATGCGCTCGCTCACGAGCGCGGGTGAAGGTGGCACCTGCACATCATTGTTCGGTTCGTCGGCCTACTCTCACCATCGTGTTTCCAAATGGCATGGACCACGACGTGTTTCCACCTGTTGCGCGACCTCGCGTGTCGCGACCCCGCGAGCCGACGCAGTCGAAATCAATCGACGACCAGCAGCGCGAGCAGCCCGATCGCCACGGCGACCGGCGCAATCCCGAGCACGAACACGGTGAGCAGGCCAGCGCCGAGCGCCACGCCGAGCCCGAGCGAGCGATGGGCGAGCGCGGTCGAGGGCCGGTGCACGAGTCGGGGGCTGCTCATCGCGAGTCTCCCGTGCCGAGCATCGCCGGGTCGCGCTCGCCCTCGATGAGCAGCTCGATCCGCTTGGCGACCCAGTCGAGCTGGCGCTGCTCCTCGTCGAGGTGGCGATCGTGGATCTCTTTGGCGATCCGTTGGCCCGCGATGATCCCCAGCGCGAGCCCGCCGAAGACCATGAAGGGCTCGAACACGCTCAAGAAATGTGGGATCAGCTCGGTCAGGGTGCCGCCGGCCGTCATGCCTGCGAAGGCGCCGAGGACCATGCCGCGCCGCCTTCGCTTGCGCGCGAGCTTGGCGAAGTTGCGCCGGAGCGTGATCAGGGCGCCGCGAGGGCGGCGATCGATGTTGGCCTCGGACTCGTCGTTGGCCCAGACCAAGCCGGTCTCGAACACCTCGACCAGCCCGCTGCCGCCGAGGCTCTGCTCGAACTCGCGGACGATTCGGCGCGTGGTCGTCTGGGTCGGGAGCATCGGCAGCGCTCGCTCGACCCGGATCTGCGACTCGAGCCCGAATTGGCTGCGCGCGATCGAGTGGGCGGGCACGCTCGAGCCGGAAGGCGCGGGCGTGGCGACGAGCTCGAGCCCGACCTCGTCGGCGATCGCGGACAGCTCGTCGGCGCTCAAGGGCGGGCGACCGCTGCTCTCGCTGGCGTGGTTTTCGACGCCGAACACCCGCTCGATCGCCCGGGTGTCGTAGACCGCCGCGTTGGAGCTTGGCCGCAGCATCGCGCCCTCGAGCTCGGCTCGGATCACCCGCAGCTCGGCGAGCAAGACCTTCATGGTCGCAAAGCGGGCGTTGGGATCGATCGCGAGCCCGCGCAGGATCAGGCGGCGGAGCGAGTCGGGCACGCCCGCGCCGAACGGGGTCGGGCGCATGCGACCGCCGACGATCGCCAAGGACAAGCTGCGCAGGTCCTCGCTCGGAAAGGGCAGCTCGCCGTAGACCGCCTGGTAGAGCGCGACACAAAATCCGAACTGATCGCTGCGCGCGTCGGCTCGCTCGCCGAGGTGCTGCTCGGGGGCCATGTATGCGGGCGTGCCGAGCAACACGCCCTGGCGCGAGAGGCTGGTCATCGTCGGCTCGGCGTCTTCGGCGAACGCGGGCGGGGCCGCGAGCGCGACCGGATCGGGGCCCTTGGCCAAGCCAAAGTCGAGGATCCGCGGCCGGCGATCGACGCCGACCAGCACGTTGTCGGGCTTGAAGTCACGGTGGACCAAGCCGGCCTCGTGGGCCGCCGCGAGGCCTTCGCCCGCGGCCAGGAACACGTCGAGGATGTCGCCGAGCGGGCGGGCGACCTGCAACCAGCGGCGCAGGTTCTGGCCCTCGACGTACTCCATCGCGACGAAGAGCTGGCCCTCGTGCTCGCCGACGTCGAAGACCGCGACGACGTTGGGGTGGGCGAGCTGGGCGAGCGAGCGAGCCTCGACCGCGAGGTTGCTCTGGTTGCCGGAGAGCTCGGGCTTGAGCAGCTTGATCGCCACGGTTCGACCGAGCCGCTCGTCACGGGCGGCATAGACGATGCCCATGCCGCCAGTCCCGATGCAGCCGAGGATCGCGTAGCGGCCGATCCGGACCGGGTCGTTGGCCAGTCCAAAGAGCCGAGCCTTGACCTCGCGACGCAGGCGCTCGAGCTCGATCGCGGAGACCTCGGGCGCGGGTGGAGTGGGCGGTGCGGGCGAGATGTCACTCACGAGAGTCGGTGCTGAATGGGCGCTCATCACGGGTCGGCATCGGTAGTACCCACCGGCCCGGCGCGAGATTGCGACTGGATGGAAGTTTATTCAGTTCGTGGCTGGAAGGCCGTACGAGGGCCTCAAAACAGCTCTTGGCGGAAGCCATGGAGTCCGGCCGGCCGAATTGGGTGCGGGCGATCAGCCCGGTGACCACGGTCCATGGCGAGGGGCTAGCGAGTCCGCTCGGGCGGGAGCAGGAGTCGCAGGCGACCCTCGATCAGCGCTCGCGCGACTCGGCGCTGGAACTCTTGCTCGTGGGCGTTGGTGATCGCGACCGCGATCTCGTTGAGGTAGGCGTAGGCGGCGAGCAGCAACCAGGCCAGGTTGGCCGGGCTGGGCTCTTGCAGCATGCGGATGACCATGGGGCGGGTGCCGTCGAACTCGAGTCGATCGTCGTTGCCGGCGATCATCCGGCCCTCGAATTTTTGCTCGGCGTCGAGCACCCAGATCGTGGTCGGCGGCCGGACGACGAGCTTGCTGGCGCCCGCGGCCTGCGAGGGCGCGCCCGTCCGCGAGGGATTCGCGAGGTCTTCGATCTGCGCGTCGGAGTCTTCATCCGAGTCATCCACGATCGGCTCGAGCGCGACGCGGCGGGGATCGGGGCGCAGCCGGCTCAGCCATTCGCCGAGGTTCCAGGCCAGCGCGCGGGTGTCGAGCTTGCGCTCGAGCGGCCAGGGTAGGGCGTCGCGCTCGGGCTCCGAGGCCTGGCTCGCGCTGCTCGACTTGGACGCTGGCAGCACGACCTGGGCCGGGTTCAAGTTGTGCTCGAGCCAGTCGCGCAATGGTTTGGGGGTGCCGGCGGCGAGCAAGCGTGACCAATCGATGCGGGCCAGGGTTGGGTCGCTGGCTGCGATCCAGTGGCGGCGGAACTGCTCGATCAGGCGCTGAGCCGCGACCAGGGTCGGCCCGCCGAGATCGAAGACCGGCAGGCGGAGCACGCGATCCGCCAGCGCCGAGCCGACCATCACCTGTAGCTGGCCGGGCTCGCCAACCAAGACCAGCTGCTCGCTCGCGTGCTCGAACGCGACCCGCAGCGCCTGCGCACGGCGAGGGTCGGCCTTGCCATCGTCGAGCTCGGGCAGGCGCTCGAGCAGGCGCTCGAGCAAGCGCTCACCGATCGCCGGCAGCTCGCGCTCGAGCGTGTCGACCAAATGATCGCGAGCGGTGCGCGAGTCGAGGTCGATCGAGCCGACGATCCCGGCGAGCGGCGGCTCGATCAGGCCGATCACCCGCGAGCCGGATTGGTCGTGCTCGCGGATCGGCAGCCAGGTCTTGCCGGTTGGCGCGGCTGGGATCCCGAACAGGCAGCGCGCGCCCGCCAGCTCGAGCTCTTCGCGGACCAAGAAGGCCTCGCGTGCGCGCCAGGGTCCGCGCGCGGCCTCGTGATCGTCGAGGTCGAAGTCGAAGGCGAGCCGGAGCCGACCGAGCGGCGCGAGCAGGCGCAGCACGAAGGCCGAGATCGCCAGCGACTCGGGCACGGCGTCGGGGTCGCTGCTGGGTGGCGGGATCCCGATCGCCGCGCAGAGGCTGCCCAGCTCGCTCGCGCCCAGGCCGTGTGAATGGTGGACGACCAAGCCGCCCTTGCGCAGGATCGGCAGCAGGGCCGCGAGCGACCACGCCTGTCCGTAGACATCGAGAAAGAGCGGGAGCGTGTCGAGGCCCTCGAGCGCGTCGAGTCGACCCGCCGCGGCCTCGCGGCAGGCCAGCCATTGGAGGTGGCGCAAGGCCTGGCGACGGTGCTCCTCGCGTTCGATCGCTGGTTGGGCTTCGTCGTCGCGCTGGCCGAGCACGCGCGCGCGCAGCTCGGCGACCAGCTGCACGAGCAGCTCGGCTCGAGCCACGGCGTCGAGCTGGCTCGGATCTCCACTCTCGATCAAGAGTGGAAACTCGGGGTACTCGCGCAGGCCGATCGCCATGTCGCGGACCACGAACACCTGCCCGCCGAGCTCGACCCGCGCCAACACGTCGCGCGCGTCGACTCGGACATAGCCGCTCTCGCCGACCAGGCCCAAGACCAAGCGCTCGAGCTCGGGGTCGAGCGCGAGGATCCGATCGCGGTCGAGGCCCTCGAGATCGGCGGCGACCTCGGGGATGACCCCATAGATCAGCCCGCCGCCGAGATCGCTGAGCAAGGCGAGGTCACGCAGGCTGAGCCCGCCCTCGCTCGGCTCGGACCCGACCGCGCGCCGGCCCGAGAGCGTGGCCAACAAAGGCAGCTCGAGCGGGTCGCTGCTGGGTGGTGCATGCAGCAGCGAGAAGCTCATGCCTGCGCTGGCCCGGCCAGGCCGGACGTTGCGGAGTCGAGTCACGAGCGCGCGCACCAGCACTTGCAAGGCGAGCCGAGCGGCGGGCGAACCCAGCGGGAGCTCGCCGACGCCGAGGCCCGCGAGCGTGCGCCGGTCTTGCTCGATCATCACGGCGCTGGCCAACCCCGCGAAGTGCTCGGCCACGGCTGCGATCGCGTCTTGCCCAGCGCGCGTGAGCCGAGTCGGCGAGCAAGTCGGCAGCTCGACGTCGAGCACTCGACCCGACCAAGTCGAGGCCAAGACGCGCTCGGCGACCAAGCGACGCCCGAGGGTCAGGATTCGGACCAGCAGGCCACCCGTCGCCGAGCCGGGCTCGGCCGGCGAGTGCAAGGTCGCCTTGCACAGCCCCGACTCGCCGATCGCCGCGCCGAGCTCCGCGAGCCCCGTCTTCTCGACCAGGGCGGCGGCCAGCGTCGCGCTCGCGATCGGCTCGAGCGAGACCGAGGGCAAGAGCCGGGCCCCGCCGGGCTCGGGCAGACCCGGCTGGGCATAGAAGAGCTCGTCGCTGCCGCGGCCCAGCTCGGGTCGCCAGATCATCAGGTCGCGGCCGCCCAGCACCCGCAGCGAGCCGAGCTGCAGCTCGGGCACGCGCAGGATCTCGGCGTCGAGCAGCTTGGCCAGCGCCACCGCGCGATCGAAGGCCTTGCCGCCGCGAGGCAGCGCCGGATCGATGACCAGCACGCGCGGGACCTCGGCCAGCAGCGCGCGCAGCTCGGGGATCGTGAACGCTTCGCCGATCGTGTTGGTGATCTTGGGCGCGTTGTCGACCTTGCGGCCGATCAGTCGCTCGGCGTAGGGCATCAGCCGCAGCCACATCTCGTCGAAGACCTCGTCGCGGACGAAGCCCGAGTGGTCGACGGTCTTGTGGAGGCGATCGAAGCAGATGATCCCGCCGAGCTTGTGCTTGTCGATCAGGTCGTGCTGGTAGGTCTGGACCCACACGCCGTGGGTCAGCAGCTGAAAGCTGGGCACGCTGCCTTCGGGGTCGAGCGCCAACGCGCCATAGAGGTCGCCCTCGTCGAGCTCGATGATCTTCTTGTAGCCGAAGGGCCGCGGGATCTTCTGCCGCGACCACCCGAACACCGATTGGCCGTTGAACACGATCGGCACCGGCGCGGCCAGGCAGCGCAGCTCGATCGTCGCGAATTCGAGCCCGCCATCGTTGGTGCCCCGCCGGCTGGTCTCCTTCGCGACCTTTTCACGATCGAGCCCGAACACCTTGACGTAGGTCCCGTCGAGGCTGCCCGCCGCGCGCCCGACCTCGACCTGATCGAGGCCCTGGCGAATGACCATGCGCGAGGTCCCCTCGGGGCTGCCGTCGCCCGACTCGATCACGATCATGCTCGGGGCGAAGAGCAGCAGCGCGTTGACCCCGAGCGCGAGCGAGCGAACGTGGGCGATGTCGAGCCGCTCTTTCGAAGCGAAGAGAAAGTCGAAGAGCTGGGCCAGCTCGGCCTCGCGCAAGCAGTTGCCGCCCGTCCACGAAACCCGGACCTCGTCGCCCTCGCCCTCGCCACAGCCGATGTCGACGTAGCTCGCACCACCGGCGATCGCGGCTTGGATCAGCTCGAGGACGTAGAAGTAGGGGTCGGCCAGCGCGAAGCGACGCAGCTTCTCGATCGCGCGCGCCCGGGCCAGCTTGAACTTGCGTCGCTCGGTGAACCCGATGTCGCCCGCCATTCGGGCCCGGGCGATGACTTGCTCGATGGCCGACATGCGCCCGGCCAAGCTATCACGCGCCGAGTCGGGCACGATAGCGCTTCGGCTCGCGGCGTCACGCCGCGAGCCGAGCCGGATCCGAGCGAGGCTCGACTACACGATGTCGAGGAAGACCGCGCTCGGGGCTCCCCAGTTGCCGTTGGTG
>JAMHUH010000025.1:0-2648 GCA_035904925.1 Nannocystaceae bacterium | reverse complement strand
TGGGACGACATGGGCGAGAGCGAGGGCGGATACTGGCAGCTCGGCCAGGAGCCCGACCGGCTCGATTTCGGGATCAACACGACGATGCCGATCATCGTCACCGGCTCGCCGCCGGAAGCGGGCGCGGCCACGGACTCAGGCCCGGCGACCGACGATCGCGGTGCCTCGGAGACCTCCACCGATCAGCCCGACAACACCGCGCGCGACGTCGGGTTGGGCTTGGCCGATGGCGCCGGCAACACCGGCTACATCGTCGGCACCGGCGTGGTGGTCATGCTCGGAGGACCGCTGATCGGCAGCTTGGGATTGATGGCGTCCGTGCAGAACTACTGGGACTCGGGTGGCAACCCCGCGGGCGCGGCTCGTCGCTTCATGGGCGAGCTGATGGGCGACGAGACGCTCGCCGCCGATCCGAGCAGCGGTGTCTATCTCGCCTCGCGGCTCACCGGCGAGATCGTTTCGGGTGGGCTCGGCGGTCTGGCGCGAGGAACCGGGGTTGGTCTTCGCGCTGCGGCCACCGAAGCGGCGGCCTCGTGCGGGCGCTCGTGCGGTCCATCGGCGGGCGGCTTCGGGGCCCGACTCGTCGATGTGATCTCGCGTGCGGGCTGCTTCGTCGCCGGCACGCCGGTCGCGATGGCGGACGGGAGCCAAGTCGCGATCGAAGCGATCGAAGCCGGCCAAGCTGTCGCCTGCGTCGACGAGCTCGGCCCGGCGATCTGCACGGTCGGGGAGACCTTCCAGCGTCGCGTCTCGACCGTGCTGGACCTCGAGATCGAGACCGACGAGGGCGAGCGCTCGACGATCACGGTCACGCCCGACCATCCCTTCTTCGTCGCACAGTTCGAGCGCTACCTCGACGCCGACGACCTCGAGCCTGGCTACACGCTCGCGCTACTCGACGGCCGCGCGGCGCGGGTCGAGGGCTACGTACGGCGGACGGGCAGCTTCGAGGTCTACAACTTCGAGGCTCGCGGCGCGCACGACTACTTCGCCGGGCCGGTGTTCGTGCTCGTGCACAACGGCTGCTCGCGCAAGCTCGCACGTGCGATCAAGGCAGCGACGGGCGTGGAGCGCCCGGCCAACCACGCCACGCATCACATCGTCGCCGGCGGAGCCCAACGCGCTGAACCAGCACGTAGGATCCTGGCGAAGTTCGGCATCAACGTCGACGATGCCGTCAACGGGGTGTACCTGCCCAACGGCAAGGCTGCCGCGGCCGGAGGCAAGGCCGCCAACCACCAGGGACTGCACACCTCCAGCTACTACCGCTCCGTGAACGAGCGGCTGGCCGGAGCCCAGACGCGGGAGCAGGTCGAGCAAACGCTTAGCGACATCGCTGGGGAGCTTGCGGCCGGGACCTTCCGCCCTTAAGTAGAGCATCATGCGCGTCTACAAGCTCGACCCGGACGCGGACCGTTTCCGTTCCTATCTGCTGGCCAACTCAGCAGATCACGAAGTGCTGGACGACATCTATGGCACGCCGCAGGGAGGACGTTGGCGGCCGATCCGGGTGGAGCGGGAGCGGGAGAGCCGGAAGCGGCTTCCACAGGGAGATGTCCCGTGTGTCTTCATAGGACCACCCATGCTCGCGCTGAGCCGGAACGCGGTCGAAGTCCTGCGGGACCTGCTCGAACCCGCGGGCGAGCTTCTCCCGCTGGAGTGCGAGGACGAACCGCTGTGGCTCTACAACTGCACGCGCTTCGCCGATGTGCTCGACGAGGCAGCAAGCGACCTCGCCCGGTTCACGGACGGCGACATCAAGATCATTCGCCGACACGAATGGCGAGCAGGGGTCGCGCAGGAGACCTGCTTCCGCCTGCCGCAGCTCCATCGCTCTCCGATCTACGCAACCGACACCGTCGTCGATCGGATTCGCGGCGCGGGCCTTCGAGGATTCCTGTTTCGCGAGTGATACCGAGGAAGCAGCTGGTCTCGTCGGCCACGACGAGCGACACTACGAAACCCTCGTGCAAGCCTACGCGCTCCGAACAGACGCCAACAACTTCCGCGGGTATGTCGTGGTCAACTCCGCCGACCACAGGGCGTTCGACGAGTTCTACGGCAAGCCCAGCGAAGGACGCTGGCGCCCGATCTCAATGGAGCTCATCCCTGACCGCAAGCGCCAGCGCGAGCTCCCGGTGGGCGACTTCCCGGCCATCTTCACAGGGATGATGCCCGCGCTGAGCCAGCGAGCAGTCGAGGTCCTGCGTGATCTTCTCGAGCCGGTTGGGGAGTTGCTTCCACTGGCGTGCGACCAGGAACCCCTCTGGGTCTTCAACTGCACTCGCTTCGCTGATGTCCTCGACGAAACTGCGAGCGAGCTGTCCCGCTTCCCGAGCAGTGGGCGCATCATGAACATCCGTCGTCATGTCTGGCGTCCTGAAGTCGACCAGGAAACCTGCTTTCGCCTACCCCAACTGCATCGCTCGGTCGTCTACGTGACCGACGTCGTGGTCGAGCGGATGCGATCCGCCGGCCTTCTCGGCTACGCGCTGCGTGAGTGAACTCAGCGCCGCCCGAGACCTCGTCGGCCGCGACGCTGGTCTCGTCGGCCACGACGAGCGACACTCATCACGAGGCTCATGCACGTTCACCGACTCGCCCCGCTCGCGATCGCTCTCGCTCTCGCGTTCTCGTCGCTCGCCTGC
>JAMHUH010000024.1:0-13327 GCA_035904925.1 Nannocystaceae bacterium | reverse complement strand
CCTCGGCGCCCTCGAGCAGCGCATCGCCGCGCCGGCGCAGGGCCAGGCCGCGCAGGGCCAGGCTGCGCCGAGCCAAGCCGCGCCGGCGCAGGGCCAGGCCGCGAACGCCGAGCCGCCCGCGTGGGCTCGCGCGATCGAGGCCCGGCTCGACGCGCAAGACCTCGGCGCCCGCAAGTCCAAGATCTACAGCTCCGTTCTCGCCAGGATCCCCGAGGCCAACCGCGGCGCGGCCGAGCTCGCGCTCGACGGCCTTGTCGGTCGGCTCGGCCTCGATCTCTCGAAGGTCGACGAGAACACGGCGATCCAGACGCTCGGGCAGTCGCTCGGCGCGAACGCGTCGCAGTTGTTCCAGGCGCAAGGCTCGAGCCGCTCGGCGATGCCGGTCGCGGCCAACGGCGATCCCGACTGGTCGCGCGTGACCTCGTTCGACGAGGTACCCGCCGAGCTGGTCGCGTCGATCCCCGACGACGTCGTCGCTCGGATCCAGCGCGGAGGGGCGGGCGGCAGCTCGAGCGCCCTGCCGCGAAACATCTTCACTCACCCAACCCCCAAGTAACGCGAGCTCGAAGCTCGAAGGACAGAGACAACCATGGCCGCCATCACGAATGCAACCGACACCGCGAGCGTCGGCAACGTCAAGCAGACCGAGATCATCTCGCGTCTGGTTCGCTTTGCCGTCGCGACGCCCTTCATCTGGCAGGGCTTCTGCTACGTCCCCGATCTGCTCGTCGGGACCGACGTCTACAAGCATCCCTATTGGCCGCAGCTCACCGCCGCCGCCGCTCATACCGACACCGACCTCGACAACGTCGAAGAGCTGATCCCCGCGAGCGACAACACGGCGACCACGGCCGAGTTCTCTCGGGCCGTCGCGCTTGCCGACCGGGCCGAGCGGCTCTCGACGCAGCCCATGCTCGCCGTGAGCGTCAACCGGGTGATCGACGCGTGCATGCGCAAGATCGAGGCGTCGGCGCTCACCCTCGCCGCGTCGATCACGACCAGCCAGGGCGGCGCCGCGACGGTGCACACGCAGACCAATCTCGTGTCCGTGCTCTCGGCCTTCATGGCGCAGGGCAAGTCGAGTCAGTTCGCGCCCGTCATGGTCTCGAGCGTCTCGGCCAACCGAGACCTGCTCGCCGACCTCGCCAGCAACGGCGCGGCGGTCTTCGGGTCGGCCGTCGGTGCGCAGATGCACGCGACCCTCTCGGGCACCAACCAGGGGATGTTCCGCGATCTCGGCGGCCTCATGATGGCGGTCACCGATGGCGTGGTCGCGGGCGACACGACCGGCAAGGCCAACTTCATCGTGCACGTCGGCGAGAGCGAGTGCGCCATGGTCTGCGCCTTCGGCAAGGCGCCGAGCGCCGAGATCGCCCGACGCGGCGAACTGCTTTCGAACATCGTCGTCGGCTCGGTCGACTTCGGCGTTGCGATCGTCAACCAGAACCGGGCCTATCGGTTCGTCTCCCGCGCCTGAACCACAAGGCGCGGGCCGGCAACGGCCCGCGCCGCATCCGTCGAATATAGAGAATCCGTCATGAGTTCCAAAGCCAAGCGAGAAGTGAAGTTCGTCGATGATGACCCGACCAGGCCGAACCCGTGGGAGGGCCGAGTCTTTCCCGCGATCGGTCCGAATGGCGACCTGATCATTCGGTTCTGACACCGACGTTGCAGGCTGGCAGGATGCCAAGGCAGGGCAGAACCCGATCACGCTGAACAGCGGCCAGCCTGCGATTCACCCCGACTTCGCTCGCCGCGGGTTCGTGCTGTACGAGGACCTGTGCAAAGGCCGAGTGCATGGAGTCGAGGCCAGCCCGGAACACTGGCGCTTCTGGCAACGCCTCGCCGAGCTGCGCAAGGCTGGCCGCGAGCCCGCGCCCGGCTCGATCCCGGCCGAGAAGTTCTACCACCCGGAGGTCTTGCGGCGACGCGAGCGAGCGAGCCAGGGCGGCGGCCTGAACAGCATGGACGCGAACGAGGTCGCTCGTTTCCTCGGCTTCGCGAAGGCCGAGCCGATCGATGCGTTCTCGGCCGTGTTCGGCGAGCCGGCCGATGGGATCGCCGACGACGTCGCCGACGACGTTCGCTTGCCCTCGCCGGTCGTGGCCACCGGCATGATCGACGAGGCCCAGGCCCATGCGATCGCCGAGGCGCTGCCGACCGCGTCGCCGAGCTCGAAGCGCAAGGGCGGCGGCTGAACCATGCCGCTCTACCGCCATCGCTGCACCGCGTGCGAGGTCGAGACGCTCGACTTGCAGCCGCTCGACGCGGTTCGCCCCCGGCATTGCGGCGCTCGCATGGAGCGGCTCATGCCGCGTCGTGTGGTCGGCCGTGTGGCGCCCGACTCCAACGGCGCGCACCTTGGCTCTGGCTTCGCCAGCCTCGCGCCAGCAGGCGCACGCGGCCACGTCGAGGATGCTCGCAGCTGCAAGGTCGGCGAGATCCTTGCGAGCGGCTCGGCCCCGGTCACCTCGATCAAGCCGACGCCGATCGACACCGAGAACCCGCTGGCGATCCCGTGGCGGACCAAGCCCGACGCCAAGGACTACACCGAGCTCGACGCGGGCGAGCGTGATGGTCGCTGGCGCGACACGGTCGAGCGAATGACCAACTGGCAGGCGAACTGTCTCGAGCAGGACGGCATCGACCGCGGCGAGGCACTGTCGCGCGCCAGCCAGCAGCAGCAGCGCGTCGCCGAGCAGTCGCGCGCCGACAACTGTCGAATGGACGGACTCGCATGAACACGATCGTCTTGGGCGTTGCCAACCAGACGCTCGAGCACTCGCTGATCGGCAGCGTGGGCTCGGCCACCTACCTGCTCGAGAATCTTCGCTATGGCGACGGCGAGGCCTCGCGCACGATCGCCAGCGGCTCGGCGACGCTCGGCGGCTGGTCGCTCACCTCGAGCGCGATCGCTGGCGCGACCACGATCGCACCTGCGAAGTTCACGACCGCGTCGACCACCGGCGCCACGATCGGCGCGACCGTGATCGTGACCGGGCTCGACGGCTCGACCGAGCTCGGCGAGATCGCAGCGGTCTCGGCCAACTCCTACGTCGAGCTCGCGGCCCCGCTGGTCGGCACCTACGCGACCGGGTCGACGCTCGCGCCAGCATCGATCTCGTGCCCGGTGCCCGACGTCTTTGCCGCCGATGAATCGGCCTTCGAGCTCGAGCCCATCTTGCGGATCACCTGGGTCTACACGCTCGGCGGCGTCGTGCGTCGGGTCGGCGAGCGCGTCGGCTTCGAGCGCCACGACTCCGCGATCTCGAGCGTCGCTGCCGATGCGCTGCTCGAGGTCAAGGCCCTCTATCCCGACGCCGCCGAGCGCATGCCTGACGGCGTCTCGCTCGAGCGCGTCGTGCCGATCCTCTGCCGGCACGTCGACAACGACCTGCGATCCCGCCAGATCGAGCCGGCCAAGTTTTTCGTGGGCTCGCGCGGCGTCTCGCTGGTCGCCGCAAAGATCATGGTCTACGCGTCGAGGTCGGGCTACCAGCCTGGCCGCACGCCGCTTGCCGAGTTTCAGGCGAGCTGCCTCGCCGGCTACATCTCCGAGCTCGCCAGCCTCGTCGTTGGCGTCGGCGACCCGACCTCATACGAGACCGACACGAACGATTCCGCCGAGAAACCACCCTACCGCGGCGTCACCTACGGATTCTGAGACCACCATGGCCACCACCTACCGAACCCCGATCACCATCGATTCTCTCGTCACCCACGGCTGCGCCGTCTGCCGGATCACGCACGAGGATCTGACCGACGCCGACACGTCGCAGACGCTCACCTTGGCGACGCTCGCCGTCGGCCGCGGCGAGTCTGCGATCCCGGCCAACTCGCGGCCGATGTTCGCGTGGGCCAACGTGATCGTGCCATTCTCGGGCGGCGGCAACTCGGCCGTCACGATCGCGCTCGGCGACGCTGGCGACATCGACGAGCTGATCTCGGCCGTGTCGATCTTCACCGGCGCGAGCGGAATCCTGCCCAAGTCGGGCACCTACGCGCTCGGCACCTTCGAGGCGGCCTATGCCCCGATCGCCACGGTCACCACGACCGATGGCACGTGTGCGGGACTCACCGCGGGCATCCTCGAGATCGTGATCGTCTACGAGCAGATCTTGACCGACTCGGTCACCGGCTGAACCTGTCGACGAGGGGAGCGAGCGCATGCGACCAACGACTGAAAACGAGCTGACGGACTTGTTCCGGGCGACGATCGTCGCGCTCGCTCCCCGAGTCACCTACAAGGGCGCGGAGGGCTGGAAGCCCTACAACCGCGAGAACGCTAACGCATCGACCACGCGGCGATTCAGGTTCTTGTGGTCGTTCGTCGGCATCGTCCCGGGCGGCGCCATGGCAGGCTCGGCGATCGAGGTCGCCTCGACGCTGCGCATCCGCACCGACTACACCGGCGACAACGACCGCGCGCAGTTCTGCGTGATCGACGATGCCTTGCAGCTGCAAGACGTGCTCTCGGCATTGAAGTCGGGCGGCACCGACCACGGCCTTGTGCTGGTCACCTGGCAGGCGAGCGACATCGCCAGCGACGTCGACCCGAGCACCGACTCGCCGACCGAGACCGACGACACGATCCGAGTCG
Source organism: Nannocystaceae bacterium (assembly GCA_035904925.1). Taxonomy (GTDB): domain Bacteria; phylum Myxococcota_A; class Polyangia; order Nannocystales; family Nannocystaceae; genus Plesiocystis. The sequence goes on along the minus strand of JAMHUH010000024.1, from coordinate 8,727 downwards.
ATCACACCTTCGAGATCCGCTACATCCGTCGACTCCAACTCTGACCCGAGGATCCAGACAATGACCGCTCATTCCCTGCCCCGCGAAGCATCCTTCTACATTTCGACCGCGTTCAGCACCGCTGGCGGCCCGACCAGTTGGGTCGATGACGGAACCTACTTCTACGTCACGGCGATCGACACGACCGGCATGGTGCGCAAGGCCGTCGACAACGAGAACAATCGCCTCGATCTGCGAGACTTCCACGATCAAATCCTGACCGAGAAGAGCGGGGCCACGGCCTCGTTCGCGGTCTACCTGCACGCCAAGCCGACCCACGCGGCAGAGGCCGCTGCCGCGACGACCTTCCACCTGTCCACGCTCGTGCAGGCCGTGCTTGGCGGCGAAGATCTGGGCTACGGGATCGGCATCGCCAGCGACGCGGCCGAGGACACCGACGAGATCCAGATCGACTCGGATCCCGGCTACGTGCTCGGTGACGCGCTGTATCTCTACGACACCTCGGGCACGATCGGCGAGTTTTACTTCGCTCAGTCGGTCGACGCTGGCCCGCCCATCACGGTCACGCTGGACCGGGTGAAGCATTTCACCAGCGACACCGGCGGGGCCGACCGGGTCTACAGCGTGATCGATTGCTGGATCGACACCACGGTCACCACCGACCGAACCAGCGCCAGCCACAAGACGCTTTGGCTGCGAGACCAGGGCCAGGGCAGCGAGGACGTGCGCACGGCGATGGGCTGCAAGCCCGCGCTCGGGCAGATCACGATCGCCCCGGGCGTGCCGATGCAACTTCCCTTCGACCTGCTCGTGACCGACCACTCGCACGAGACCGACACGAAGGCCGACTTCTCGGGCGAGGTCGCTGTCGGCGAAAAGGGAATCACCCCCGGCATCGGCGTGGCGACGCTGGTCAAGATCGCCGCGGTCGGCTCGCCGCTCGCGACGGTCACCGCGATCGGCTCGATCTCGATCACCCCGGGTGTCACCTATGGCCCCGTGCCCGGCCCGAACGGCTGGAACGGCGTGCACGGCTACATCGACCAGGGCGAGCACACGACCGTCGAGCTGATGGTGCCCTTCGCGAAGAGCTATGCGACGGCCTTCAACGCCCAGACGCACTATCACATGTTGATCCAGATCGGCACCGGGCTCGACGCGGTCGGCTTCTACTTCCCCGAGCTCGCGTGGGGTGCCAACCCTCCGCGCGAGGATGGGTCGAACGAGACCGTGGCCAAGCTCAGCTTCCGCGCGTTGAAGGGCTCGGCCGCGACCGGCTCGAGCACCGACGCCCGCAAGGCCAACTCGAACATGCACATTCTCTTCGTGGCGTAGCCATCGGCTCGCCGCGCTTCCGTCAATCCGTCACGATAACACGACAATGGCCATCCCCGCGAATCATCGTCTGACCCACGTCCCGACCTACATCTTTGCGCACGACGACGCGATCGACCGCGAGAAGGTCGACCGCGAGCTGGCGATCATCGACGCGATCAACCTCGCCGCGGCTCGCAAGCCCGACGATCCCGAGCTCGACCCCGAGATCGCCGAGCTCGCGGCGCTTCCGTGTGCGTGGGCCGAGCGGGGTGACCATCCCATGGAGCGGTTCGCCAGCGGGCGCTCGCGGTTCGACCTCGCGACGATCCGCGACTACCTCAAGCCCAACGTGCGACCGACTTTCTTCGTGTTGCGGCGCATGACCTTCGGCCAGTGGCAGGCCGTGCAAGCCAGCCTCGAGCGCGAAGTGCCTGTGGTCCAGCGCATGGTCGACGCCGAGGGGAACCACATCGCCAGCGACGACGAGGGCAACCCGCTGGTGCGGGAGGTCGCTCGCCTCGGCCGGACCGACACGCTCGCGCTGGCGCTTCGCCACACGCTCGAGTCCTGCGACGACCTCGGGATCCAGGCCAAGCGAACCGGGCTCACCGACGAGCAGCTCGAGAGCATCCGCGACCAGCTCGGCGACCATGCCCTCGTTCTGCTCGGAATGGTCTCGCTGAACCTCTGCCGGTCCATGAGCCCCGAAGAGTCTTTTCGCTAAGGCTGTTCGCGTGGCGGCGCACGTACAGCCCCGACGTTCAGGGATTCAAGACCGCCGAGCCCTACGCCTGCGAGCGCGACTGCAAGTCGCTCGCGGGCGACTGGAACGACGCGGCGCGTGCGAGCCGGGGCTGCACGCGCCCAGACCTTCCACCGGTCCATCGACGGCCGACCGCGCCCGCCCTCTACCAGCTCCAACTCGGCTCGCCCTACCTGGGTCGCGACCCGCTCGGGCCCGACGACGCGACCACCGAACTGGGGATCGAGCTCGACCCGGCCGAGCCCTTCGAGCCATCGGCCAACGGATGCCCGGGTGCCTGGTACCGGGCCGCGTTCGTTGACTCGGTTTGGCCGCTGACTCGGCGACGAGACGGCAACGGCGGGCGGATCCAAAACCCTCGATTCGATTCCGCCGACTGGCAGGCGCAAGAGGCCGCCCTCTACTTCGAGGCCGAAGAAGAGCGAGCGCTTGCCTACCTCGAGCGCAAGCGCTTCGAGGTCCAGGCCGCCAAAGATCGCGAGCGCGAGCGCAAGAGCAAGGGAGGCAATCGAAGGTGAGCACTACAGTTCAAGAGGGCATCGTTCGCATCACCACGCTCGACGACACCGCCGCGGGCCTGTCGAGCGCGACGGCCCGCGTGGCGAAGGCGTCGAAGACGATCGGCAGCTCGGCGACATCGGCAGCGAAGCCGCTCGCGTCGATGGGCGCGACCGCGAAGGCATCGGCCGACACCGCGGGTATTTCGTTCGACCAGTTGTCGAGCGCGAGTCAGAAGCTCGCGGCCGGCATGGGCAAGGTCCCGCCCGTGGTCTCGACCCTCGGCAGCACGCTAGGCGCCCTGGCTCCCGCTGCCGCTGCCGCGGTCGGCGTGATCTCGGCCGGCGCTGCGATCTTCGATTCTTGGGCCGGTGCGAACCACGAGGCAAAGAAGGCATCGGCCAACCTACAGATCACGATCGACGGGGCCCGCGATGCGTTCGGCGGGCTCGTGACCGACATGGAGCTGGCGCGGCTTGGCAACAAGGCATTCGCGCTTGGCGTCGTGCAGGACGGCGAAGAGTTCGCGGCGCTGGCTGCTGGCGTGCACGCGATTGCGGCGAACCTCAGCGAAGACGACACGCAGTTGTTCGACAACGCGATCACGGCCATCGGCCGAGGGTCTGCGTTGATCCTCGACAACCTCGGCATCATTCTCGACCAGGCGAAGGCCGAGAAGATCTATGCGCAGCAGCTCGGCGTCACGGTTTCGCAGCTCACCGCGTACCAAAAGAGCCAGGCATTTTCCAAGGCTGCATTGCACGAGGTGGCATCCGCGGCCGAGGTCGCTGGCGTTGCGATCGACGGCCTGTCGACGAGCTACCTGCAAGCCAAGGTCAGGCTCGACAACCTGAAAGACGGGTTGCTCGGCTTCAACGACAACCTCGCGCACGCGCGCGAGGGCATTCGCAAACTCTCCGAAGAGGAGCTCGCTCGCCTCTCGTGGGCCGAGTTCACCGACACCACGAGCAGCGTCGGCAAAGAGGTCGACAAGTTCTTGCGGGAGGCCGGAACCTCGCTCGAGGAAATCGATAGGCTTGGGCAGGCGACGGGCCAGACGTTCGACCAGATCATCGGCGCCGAGACGGCTCGCCGAACCAAACTTTTCAAAGACGAGATCCTCGCTGGCAACGTCGAAATGCGAAAGAACTTCGGTCTCGGGGCCGATGCGCTCGAGCACCAGGCGAAGCTGCTCGGCACACAGAAGGGCAAAGAGAACGAGATCCTCGGGATCCAGTACAAGGCGCTCGATCTGCGATTGAAGGGCGCGCGAGCCGTCGGCGACACCGCCGAGCAACTGGCGATCCAGCGTGAAATGGAGCTGCTCTTGGCCGAGGACGCCGAGCGCAAGCGCAAGGCGGGTGGCAGCGGGCCAACTGCCGCCGATCGAGTGAAGGCCGAGGGTCAGGCGGCCGTCGAGTTCCTGCAGAGCGAGGTCGCCTACGCCGAGGTCATTGCGAAGATCCGGGGAACCGAGAAGGCCGACGCCCTCGAGATCGGCAAGATGCGGCTCGAAGCGGCCGACGCTGCCCTCGAGCTCGAGCGAGATGCCCTGCTCGTGACGCGGGCCAAGAACAGCGTCGAGCGGCTGAACAACGACAACCGGATCACGGCGATCGACCGCGAGCGCGAGCTACTCGCCTTGCAGCGGCAGGCCGACGAGAGGGCCGCGGCCAACGACCTGGTCGGCAAGGCGCTGGCCCAGCAGAAGGTGCTCGACGCCGCCAAGCAAGAAAGCTGGCGAACCGAGCGCGAGCACGAGTCGAACATCATCGATCTCGACAAGGCCCGGCTCGCCCGCCAAGAGCAACGCACCGCGGCCGCTGGTGCACTCGCAGCCGCGCAGGCTCGCAGCGACCTCGCTCGCCTCGGCATCGTCGACGCGACCGAGACCCGGCAGCACCAGACCCGCATGGCGCAGCTCGAGGCCGAGCACCGCGCCCGCGTGCAGGCCCTCGACACCCGCGCCGGCGCCGTCGCTGACTACAAGGCGACCGACGACCCGGCCGAGCAAGCGCGGCGGCTCGGCGAGGTCAAACAGATCGAGCATGACCGCGAAGTCGAGCGCCAAAACTACGCGCTGAACCTGGCCAAGTCGCGCGACGCCGAAGAGCAACGCTTGTACGAGGCCAGTCGCTCGCGGCTGCTCGCGCAAGTCGACGTCGTGCAGCAGAGCGTGGGCGCCCTCTCGCAGCTGTACGAGAACGCGTCGAGCGTCGCGTCGGCCGTCGCCGAGTTCCAGGCGGGCCGCCAAGACGACGCCCTCTCGCGCACCATCGGCGCCCTCGAGCGGCGCGGCGCGGCCGAGCGTGCGAACACCGAACGAGCGTTGAAGGCGAGCGAGGGCGACGCGGCAAAGCAGAACGCGATCAAGCGCAACGCGGCCAAGCGCGAGCGCGAGCTGCAAGCCAAGATCGAGAAAGCCCAGGCCGACCACGAAGAGCGAAAGAAGCGAACCGCGGCCCGCGGCGCCGGCATCAAGCTCATCATCGACGGCGTCGTAAATGCTGCGCAGGCGGTCTCAGCGTTCGCGAGCTTCAACTACCTGCAAGGCGCCCTCTACGTCGCAGCCGCCGCGACCAACTTCATTCAGGGTGGCTTGCTCCTATCGGGCACGATCCCCGGCCCGGGTGCGGCTGCGAGCGCGAGCGGGGCCGCGTCTGGCTCGGCTGGCGCAGGCGCAGGCAAGGGCGCGGGCTTCGACACCGAGACCTCGAGCGCCGCGAAGGTGCCCGGGTCCACGCCCGGCGAAGCGGCTCGGCGCTCGACATCGCCAGCCCAGCAAGCGCAAGGCGCCGGCGCGGGCGGGACCGTGGTCAACATCTACGGGGGCGTTCACGCGAACGGTGCGATCGATGACGAGTTTGCCGAGAAGGTCGGCTTCGCGGTGAAGCGGGCGGGCGGTTCGCGAGAGGGCTTGTAGGCATGGCATCCGAAATCAATAGCTCATGGCTGATCGGCTCGTTCGCGCTGGCGTCGAACGCAACGCTGGTCGTGAACGGAAACAACCGCACGATCCCGGCCGGGCCCTGGTACCTCACCGACGCGACCGCGGGCGTGTCGTTGCTGACCAAGGTCCAGACCGAGATCGCCGCGGTCGTTGGCGGATCGACGGTCGTGGTCTGCAAGGATCGCAAGGTGCGGATCCTGTCGGGCGGCGGCGCGCTCACCCTGTCGATCCCGGCCTCGCTGCAGGCCGTGCTCGGCATGGTCGGCTCGCCGACCGTGGGAACGACCATCGTCGCCGACTACGTCTCGACGCTGCTTTGGTCGCCTGGCTGGCCCGAGACCAGCAACGGCCATCCGGTCGACTCGGATGGATACGACGTCACCGATCGAGTCGTGTCGGTCTCTCCGAGCGGGCTCTCGGCCAACGTCGTGCAGCACACCACGCAGCGACAGGCGGCCTGGTCCTGGTACTACGTCAAGCGCTCGCGCTCGTGGCTGACCAAGGCACCAGGCGAGTTCGTTCGCTTCCGGGCCGACGTGCTCGAGCCAGGGTTTCGGTTCAAGCTCTACAGCAACGTCGGCGAAGACGAGACCAGCTCGAGCGCCGCCACGCTGCCGACCGCGTTCGGCCCCTACCTCGCCGTCGAGCTCGACCCGCGTTGGTACGTCCGGGCCGAGACGTCGACCGATGCTCTCGGCGCGTCCTTCGGGCTCTCGGCCATCAAAACGAGCGATCTGTCATGAGCTACTCCAACACCGACGTCGCCTACCTGTGGCTCGTCGACGGCATTCCGACCGCGTTCTCGAATGACGAGCGCGTTGACCTGACCTACGTCCAAAGCCTCGGCGAGCACCACACGGCCGTGCACTACGGGCTCGACTTGCCGAGCAGCCTCACCGACCAGCTCGACCTCGCCACGGGCATGCTCGCCGACACGTCGACCACGTTCTCGATCGCCGACGTCGACGGCTCGCTCGCCTCCCTGTTCGGCTCGAGCTTCGGGTCGGCGATCGACTTGCCATCGGCGATCAAGCCGGGCGACACCGGGCCCGCGCTGGCGTTCGACATGCACGCTGGCGTCGAGCTGTTCGGCCCCGCTGGCGAGCGCCGTCGCTGCTCGTGCGTGCCCGGGTACAACGTCGGGCTACTGCACTACAGCTCGGCGCAGTCGGTCGCGTTCGGTCTCGGCGGGACCAAGATCACCTCGGCGCCGCGAACATGGGCTGGCCGACGTTGCGCCCTCTACCGGCTCACCCTGTCGAGCTCGGGCGACTGGCCCGACCTGACCGACGAGGCCGCGGCCCTTCGAGCTCGCGTGTGGTGGGGATCGATGCTCGCGCAAGGTGACCAGGGCGCCCGCGTCTGGTCGTTCAAGTGCTCTGGCCGCGAGAGCTGGGCCATGGGCAACCTCGGCGTCGGTGCGCCAAAAGAGCCGCTGCCGGTTCAGGCCCTTGTGTCGCTCGACGCCGACCTCGGCGAGACGATGATGCGAGCGACCTTGCAGACGGTCTACTTGTCGAACCTGAACGCAGGGGCCGAGACGACTTTCGTTCTGCAAACGACCGACTCGAGCTCGCTGATCGGCGCGTCGACCTACAGCCAGGTCGCAGCGATCTTCGATGCGTGGCTCGCCAGCGTGGCGGCGATCGGCGGCGGCGCCTCGTTCGACTCGCAGGGCTCGAGCGGGCTCGGTTTCTCGACCACCCCGGGCGACGACGGCGTGTGGATCCGATACGACCGATCGCAAGACGCAGGATGGCTCGGCGGCCCTTGGACCGTGGCGAGGGTCTCGATCACCGCGCACGAAAAGGTGTGGAAGATCCTTGGCTATGAGCCAGCCGTGCAGAACGAGGCACGCGACCCGGTCGATGACTTTGACAAATATGGCAAGTTCTCGAAGGCCGCCGAGTGGTTGCCCGGCCGCTGGAATGCGCAGTTTTACAGCGCCTCGCCGAGCGCCATGAAAGCGTTCGAGCAGGGCGATGATTTCTACGAGGTCGCCGACACCGAGTTTTTCTCGGGCGGCTACGCTCGCCGCTGGCCGCCGATCTACCCCGGGGGCGCGCAAGTGATCGACATGGATCGCGCCGGCCAAGAGATCCGGCTCGCCACGCTCGACCCTGTGTTTCTGCTCGGGTCGAACGTGGTGCCACTGCCGGCCGACCCCGACGACGTCACGAGCCCGCTCGCGCTCGGCGGCAGCATCGGCGACGTCACGACCACGGGCCTGCTGATCGTCGATGGTCCCTATCGTCGCGAGGGCGACGAGGACACCGCCAAGGCGCCGGCAGGCTACGCGTTCGGCCTCGAGAAAGAACGAGTCGAGGGCCGCACGACGCAGGTCGCTCGCGTCGCGTGGCGCGAGTCGCCGGATGGCTCGATCGCCGTCGACTCGGATTCGTTCCCTCGCGTCGTCGTGGTGGCCTGGCTGAACCCGCGGCTGTACGGGATCGGGTTCGAGCAGCTCACCGGCCAGTGGTCGAGCTGGATCTCGGCGCCAGAAAACGGGATCGAGACCAAGGGCCGGGCCCTGCTCGCGCTCGAGCACTCCCGCGACGGCGACTCGCTGCCGCTGGTCGTGGCGCAGCTGCTCGCCAGCACGGGCACCGCGGGCGGCTGGTACACCGATGGGACGCTCACCACACCAGCCTATGGCCTCGGCGGCTCGCCCGTGCTGGACGTCGGCGCGAACGACCCCGGGCTCGACGGCGTCGGCGTCGAGTCGTTCGGCGCGCGCGTCGACCAGCTTCCGGCGCAGCTCAGTCGTGGCGTGCCCTCGCAGCTGCTCGCCCTCGGCGACTCGCAGGGCTCGCTCGAGCAGGCGATCGCCGACTACCTCGCCGATCCGCTCTTCTACTGCAAGGCGACCATGGTCAGGGCCTCGAGCTCGAGGGCGACGCTCGGCGAGCTGCTCGCCCCGACCGGGCTGTGTATGAGCCTCGCCGGCGGGCGCTATGGCTTGTTCGACCCCTGGACCTTCCGAGCCCCGACCAGCACGGGCACGGTCACGAGCGAGACCTACCGCGGCAAGCCTGGCTCGCCCGCTGACTCGATTCCCGCCCAGACGTTGCGCAAGCTGTCGCCGGTCGACTTGCTCGCGGTCTCGTCGACACGCGACCCAGCAACCGGCGATTTCGAGCGGTCGATCAACGTCGTGTCGACCGACGGCGCCGCGAGCTCGCGGGCGCAGACGATCACC
>JAMHUH010000023.1:0-21336 GCA_035904925.1 Nannocystaceae bacterium | reverse complement strand
TCAACATTCGCGCGAAGCGGTCGTGCCAGATCGGCGCGACCTCGCGGTCGATCACCCGCGCGAGCTTCTGCTCACGCACGCTTGCGGCCGCGTTGGCGCTGCGAGGGTTGCTCACGGCCGGCAGTGTACCGTTACTGGAGCGGGTAACCGATCACATCGAAGTGGTACTTCGTCTGCGCGTTCTGCTCGAAGTTGCCGCCGTCGACGATACAGAAGGCGCCGTCGGCCGAGGTGCAGTAGGACATCTCGAACGAGGCGACGAAGGGCCGGTAGGCGAAGGTCGGGGCCCCGTAGGCGACGTTGGGCGCCGGACCGGTCGCGTTCATCTCGTGGCTCAGGCCGAGCGAGCCGCCCGACGAGGGCGACAAGGAGATGCTCCACGGGGCGTTCACGTCGAAGGGCGAGCAGGTCACGTCGAAGCGGAACCCGAAGTTGTTGCAGTCGTTGCCGGGGCAGGCCGGGTCGTTGATGTCCCAGTGGTACGAGCCGTTGCCGAAGCCGAGGTCTTGGTCGGGGTCGTACTCGTAGAGCGCCGGCTTGAGCGGGTCGTCGTCGACCCCGTTCGCGGTCAACACGATGTCGTGATAGGTCGGGACATCGTTGGTCGCGCAGAAGGGCACGGTCGTCGTGTAGCCGCTCTGCTCGACGTCGACCATCCACACCCAGGTGCCGTAGCGGTCCGAATTGAGCGCGCCCGAGTGGGTGCAGGTCGACGCGTCGAAGTTGATGCCGGGCGCGAGTCGACCGTCGCCGTCGCCGATCGGACAGGTCGCGGCGCCGCCCGTGTTGAGCGAGCAGGTGACCTCGGTCCCGTCGCCGCCCCCGAGCGCGCCGAGCATGTCTTGGTAGGTCGATTGGAAGTCGAGGCAGTGGTAGTCGGAGGTCAAGAGGCCGAGCGAATTGAGCCGCGGATTGACGACCAGGTTGCCGCAGGTCGCCTCGAAGGACGTGCCCTCGACCTGGTCTTGAACCGTGAGCGTGACCGAGTAGTCGATGCCCTGGTTGCCCGGGTAGGGCGGATCGGTCGGCACGCCCGAGATCTCGCCGGTGTCGGGGTCGATGCTGAGCCCAGGCGGGAGCCCGGTCGCCATCCAGTTCTGGTACTGCCCGCTGCCACCGCCGACGCCCGGCGTGAACGAGTAGTCGGCCCCGACCGCCGCCGCGGGCATGGTCGCGCAGTCGATGCCGACCGCGGTCCCACCCGGCACGACGCAGATGCCATCGACGATCTTGAAGCAGTCCGGCGCGAGGTCATCGCGGCTGCAGCCGGCGAGCGCCAGCGCGGGCACGACCACGACCAGGGTGGTCAACGTGGCCAACGTGCTGCGACGGGGGGTCTTCTCGGCCACGGACGGACTCGATGTGTTCGCGTGCATGTAGAACAGGCTCCGTAGGGTCCAAGGACCCGCTCGACCCTAACACGAGGGCGCCGCGCCGCGCCAGATTCGCAGAGAATGCCACGGAGCCCCTATTCTATGCCGCGGTGCGCGACCCCGACCGCTTTCGTTGGTGGCTGCTCGGCCTCGCCTCGCTGACGCGGCTGGTCTGGGTGCTCGGGGTCCATCCCCCGGGCGAGGCGATGTTCAGCGACATGGCCCACTACGTCGCTCGGGCCCAGCACCTGGTCGACGCGGGGATCGTGCTGGGGGATCGCAGCCTCGCTTGGCAGGCTTGGGGCACGCACACGCTCTTGGCGATCCCGCTCGCGCTCGTGGGCGCGCACAGCTCGAGCGCGCTGGTCCTGGCCGGGCTGATCTGGGCGGCCTGCTCGGTCGGGACGGTGGTGCTCGGCTACGCGCTCGCCCGCGCGGTGCTGCCCGAGACCTGGGGCGTCTGGCCGGCGCGCGTGGTCGGGCTCGCGCTGCTGGGCTGGATCCCCTTGCTCTCGCACACCGGCATGTTCATCAGCGAGACCCCCTACGCCTGCGCGCTGACGGGCGCGACGCTGGCCGCGGTCGTGTTGGTCCAGACCGGCGAGCGACCCGTGCTGGCTGGTTGCGTGGCCGCGCTCGCGTTCGTGCTGCGGCCCCAGGCTGGGGTGTTCTTCGCCTTGATCGGCCTGCTCTGGTTGATCGATCGACTCGGTGGCTGGGGGACCTTCGCCCGAGTCACGCCTCGTCGCGCGCTGCTCTACGCGCTGCCGCTGGTCCTGGCGCTGGGTTTTTCGTTGGTCCGCTTTCGCGTCCACACCGGCTACTTCGGCGGCGTGGCCGAGAGCGCGACGATGAACTTCACCGCCGGGCGCTGCCACAACATCGTCACCCAGGCCTTCCCCGACGCCGAGGCGCTGGCCCAGAGCGAGGCGAAGGGCTCGACCAAGGACGGCCGGCGGATCAGCCTGCCCGGGTTTCGAGCGCTGGGCCGGCGCGGGCCCGATCACCTGCTCGCGCTGCGCCCCGCGCTGGGTCACGAGAGCATCAAGTTCGTCGGGCCGATCGGCGATCCCGACGTCCATCGAGCGATCCGTTCGCGCTGCTACGCGGCCACCGGCGTGGTCGAGCAGCTGCGCTATTCGATCGTCAACGTCGCGCTGCTCTGGGTGATCGCGCGACCTTGGCCCGAGAGCTCGGACGCCAAGCATCCCGAGCTCTTCGAGCTGGCGTTGCGTGGTCGCGACCTCGCCGCCATCGTGGCGCCGCTCGGCTTGTTCGGGCTGATCCTCGCGCTGGCGACCTGGCGCCGCGACCCCGCGCTCGCGCTGGTCGGCCTGCAGCTGCTCTCGCTGCTCTTCGTCTCGGCCTTGGTGTTTGGCGCGCCGCGGCTGCGGACGCCTCACGATCCGGCCGCGCTCGTGCTCGGCGTCGCGGCGATCGGCCGGCTCGTTCGGGGTGGCCCAGCCCGCTGACTGGCTCGCTCCGTCGACGCTTGTCGTATACCCTCCCGCGTCCTTCGGGTCCGGTCCGCATGGCCAACGGTCACAACTTCCAGCGCTTGCGCGTCGATCCCGAGCGCCCCGATCCGCGCAAGCTCAAGCCCGCGATCGAGGCGCTCCAACGCCACGAGGTCATCATCTACCCGACCGACACGGGCTACGCGTTCGGCTGCGCGCTGTCGAGCAACCGGGGCATCGCCGAGCTGCGTCGGCTCAAGGGCATCCACGAGAAGCACGCCAAGCCGCTGACCATGCTGGTCGAGTCGCTCAACGACATGGGCCGCTACGGCCAGATGCACAACACCGCCTTTCGGGTGGTTCGTCGGCTGCTGCCCGGGCCCTACACGATCGTGCTCAAGGCCACCTCCGACGTCCCGCGGGCGATGAAGAACCGGGCCCACGAGGTCGGCGTGCGCCTGCCCGACCACAAGATCTGCAACCTGCTCGTCGACCTGCTCGGCGAGCCGCTGCTGACCGGATCGATCACCCCGGGCGAGGCCGAGCCCGAGCTCGAAGATCCCGAGGACCTCGAGGAGAAGTATGCCCGCGAGGTCACCGTGATGATCGACGGCGGGCATGTCTGGCCCGAGCCCTCGACGGTGCTGCGCTTCGACGAGAAGGGCGACATCGAGGTCCTGCGGGTCGGCCAAGGCCCCGTGCCGGACTGGTAGGCGTCAGGGCTGGGCGCGCGTGCCTTGGAGGTTGACCACCTCGAGCTCGGGCAGCGCCTCGAGCAGCTCGACGCCCTTGGCCGTGACGACCGTGTCGGCGAGGTTGAGCCGCTCGAGCTTGGTCAGCTTGGCGACGTCGACCAGGGCCGCGTCGGTGATCAGCGTGTGGTCGAGCCTCAGCTCGCGCAGCGAGGTCAGCCCGACCAGCTGAGCCACGCCCTCGTCGACGACGTCGGTGTGATCGAGCTCGAGCAGCTCGAGCGCGTGCATGTCGGCGAGGTGGCGCAGGCCGAGCTTGGTCACGCGGGTGTGGTGGAGCTCGAGCTCGCGCAGGTGGACGAGCGGGGCGAGGTGCGCGAGCCCTTCGTCGGAGATCGCCGCGCCGCCGAGGTCCAGCCGCTCGAGCGCGACCAAGGTCGCGAGCTGCTTGGCGCTGCGATCGTCGAAGCCCTCGAGCCCGAGCTCGAGCTCGCGCAGGCCGACGATCTCGCCCAGGTGCGGGGCCTCGGGATCGTCGAGCACGCCGGACGTCAAGATCAGCTCGTGCAGCGCGGGTAGCTGGGCGAGCGCCTCGAACGCGTCACCGTCGAAGTGGCGATCGCGAATCACGAGCCGCTCGAGCGCGTGCAAGACCGTCAGCTCGGCCAGCCCGGCCGAGCTGATCTGCGAGCGATCGAGCTCGAGCAGGCGCAGCCGCTCGAGCAGCGCGAGGTAGTGGAGGCCTTTGTCGCCGAGCTTGGTGCAGGTGCAGATCAGCTCGTCGAGCGGCAGCTCCTTGAGGAAGAGCGGGGTGCTGTCGTTGAACCCGACGCCCGCCCACTCGAGCCGATGCAGGTGATCGAGCGGCTTGATCTGATGCAGCGAGTAGTTGCCGATCGTCGTGTCGATCACCGCGAGGGTCTCGAGTCGCTTGGCCTTGCCGACCAAGATCATCGTGGTGTGCGTGACCCAGGGCCCCTCGATTCGAATGTGGCGGACGTCGGGCAGGATCCCGAAGAGCTCGGCGACCGGGCTGTCGTTGGCCAGCTCGCGCAAGCGGATCGACTGGGGCGAGATCTTGCGACCGAGCGGCTTGAGGGCGTCGGGCTCGGTGTGGACGCGGGTCAGGATCAAGGTCTCGAGCCCATGCAGCTGCGAGAGCCGAGCGATGGTCACCGCGTCGAGCTCGAGGTCGACGAGCTCGAGCTCCGTCAAGCGCGGACCGAAGGCCGAGAGCCCGGCGTGCACGGCCGCCTGGCAGCCGCTGATCCGCAGCGCCTGAAGTCGAGGCGCCCGCTCGGCGAGCGCGTGCAGATCGAGCCCCTCGCAGCGCGGGTGGACGCGGACCTGCGCGGCCGGGTCGTTGGCCATCGCGCTCGTACCCGTGGTCGAGGGTTCGGGCTCGGGCTCGGGCGCTCCGCTCGTGCTGGTCGCTTCGGGCTCGGGCAAAGGCAGCTGTCGCTCTTGCGAGTCGAGCTCGGAGAAGGCGAGGTCCAAGCGCTCGACCTGGCTCAGGTCGGTGCGCGCGAGCGTCGCGACGTCGGCGATCACCAGGCTGCTGACCTCGCTCGATCGCGGCGTCGGAGCGGTCTTGGGCGCACTCGTCTCGCCGACGCTTTGGTTGGCTTCGACAGCTTCGGTCTCGGGGAGCTCGCCCTCGCCGCGGCGACATCCGAGTGACGCCGACACGAGCCCGAGACACAGCGCGAGTGGGGCAAAACGCCCCTTGCGTGGATGCAGCTGCTTGTCCGCGTGACCCGTCACGTCGCTTCCGGTTCGAGCGCGAGCAGGCGATCGACATCGCCGCCGAGATCCCCGGGAAGCTCGCACGCCAGCGTCCGCTCGTCGATCCGAAACACCCGACAGGCATTCGCTCGCGTCGCGTCCGCGACCTCGGCGAGCGACTCGCCGCGCACTTCGGCCAGCAGCCGGGCCACGTCGACGACAAACGCCGGTTCGTTGGCTCGTGGTCGGCGAACCAGCGGGGTCTGATCCGGCGCGTCGCTCTCGACCAATAGATGATCGAGGGGCACGGCTCGGGCAGCCTCGATCACCTTGCGCGCGCCGGGCTGCGAGAGGTTGCCGGCAAATGACACGAGGTGACCGGCGCGAACCAAGCGACGAGCAACCTCGGCACTGCCCGAGAACGCGTGCATCACCGACGGCGGAGTCGCGCGCTCGAGCAGCAGCTCGAGCAGCGGACCAAACGCGGACACGCAGTGGATCGTCAGCGGCAGGCCCGTCGCTCGAGCCAGGTCGAGCTGCGCGCGGAAGGCTTCGACCTGTCGCTCGCGACTCTCGCGGTCCGGCCCGCGAACGAAGTCCAGACCCGTTTCGCCGATCGCGCGGAGCCGATCCGGCCGGCGTTCAATGCGCAACCTCAACCGGGCGAGCAGATCCCTGGTTTGGGTCTGTGTGATTTCTGTAACGTAATATGGATGCAAACCCCACGAGAAGATCAAAATCACACGGTAGTCAGGGTGGTAATCAGCCAGGAACTCCCAATCCGACTCGTCGACCGAGGCCAGTAAAATTGCGCGAATGCCAACCATGGCTGCCCTTTGGACCAATTTGTCCGGTAAGTTGCCGCGGTAGGTCCGCAGACGGTGGATGTGTGTATGTGTATCGAAAAAGTACAACATGGCTGTACATGTAGCGCGATTGACGCTTGGAACAAGTGGCTGTAAAAATCCTGAGTCTCCTTCCCCCAGGAAAGCACATGTCCAACAGCAAAATTGAACGAGTCCTCCGTCACGACGGCATCGTCGCAGTTCTCGACTGGTACATCGACTCCGCGCAGGGCGATCAGCCCGAGTGGGTTGGTGACGAGCGCTGGAACCCGATCGTGATCGAAGCGGTGAAGCTCCGGCAGATCGCCGGTGAGTCTTCGGTCCGCGTGCTGGTCGGTGATCACGCCGTCCTCGTGTCCGGTGACGAGAAGCACGTCGTCGGCGTGGTCTTCATCAAGGGCCACCCGGTCGTGAAGTCGGTCGTCCGGATGGTGCGGCAGTTGCTGCGGCCGCGTCAGTCGTCGCAGTCTGCGTCCGTCTGAGTCTCGAAAGCGGACCGAGTCCGCGCTCACGATCCAGGATGGAGAGTGAGTCGACCGCGCGCCGAGCCCCGGTGCGCGGTCTTTCGTTTTCGTCACTGTTGATCTCGTTTGGCGACTCGAATCGCCAGCCTCGCGCAACGTAGTTCGATTCACGTTCGCATCAGCCGCAGGGGCGGCCGATTGGCTTCGCTGGCGACGATTGGCGTAGCGTTCGCGGGCATGCTGGATGCTGACTTCGCAGCCGCGCTGCGCAGCGAACTCGGGCCCGAGGGTCTGATCGAGTCGGGCGACGATCTTCGTTACTACGCGAGCGATCGCTGCAAGGGCGACTGGCCGGTCGCGCCCGGAGCCATCGCGCTGCCGAGCCGCGTCGAGCAGGTCCAAGCGATCGCGCGGCTGTGCAGCGCGAAGCGGGTGGCGATCGTGCCTTCGGGTGGTCGAACCGGGCTGACCGGGGCCGCGACGGCGATCGCCGGCGAGCTGGTGCTCTCGCTCGCGCGCCTCGATCGGATCTTGGCGATCGATCGCGCGAGCCGACTGATCCACTGCGAGGCCGGCGTGACGGTCCAAGCGATCCAGGAGGCCGCGGCGGCGCAGGGGCTCAGCTATCCGGTCGACTTCGCGGCCAAGGGATCGGCGCAGATCGGCGGCTCGATCGCGACCAACGCGGGCGGGGTCAAGGTGCTTCGCTACGGGCTGACCCGCGAGTGGGTCCAGGCGCTCGACGTGGTCTTGGTCGACGGCGAGCGCCTGCAGATCGGCGGCGAGCTGGTCAAGAACAACACCGGCTACGACCTGCGCCAGCTCTTGATCGGCTCCGAGGGCACGCTCGGGATCATCGTCGGCGCGACGATGAAGCTGTGCCCACCGCCCGCTGGTTGTCTGGTCGCCTTGGTCTCGCTGCCGAGCGATGCCGCGGTCGCGCAGCTGTTCGAACGCCTGCGCGCGCGGGCCTTCACGCTCTCGGCCTTCGAATGCTTCGACCGCGGCTGCTACCAGCACGTGCTCGATCATCGCCCGCGCAAGCAGCCGCTCGAGCAGCTCGGCGCCCAGCAGGTGTTGATCGAGCTCGAGCTGGCCGGCGAAGATCAGCGCGAGGCGACCCACGACGAGCTCGTCGAGCTCTTCGAAGCGGCGGTCGAGGACGAGCTCGTGCTCGACGCGACCATCGCCCACACCGAAGCGACCGCACGCGAGCTGTGGGCCTGGCGCGAGGACATCAGCGAGTCGCTGCACGCCCACGCTCCGCACAAGGCCGACGTGGCCGTGCCGATCCGCGAGGTCGTCGGGTTCTTGACCCGCTGGCGCAGCGCCGTCGCGCAGGCGCTGCCCGAGATCGAGGCGCTGGCCTTCGGTCACGTCGGCGACGGCAACCTCCACCTCAACCTCTTGCGCCCCTCGGCCCTGACGCAGGCCGAATTCCTGGCCCGCTGCCACGCCTTCGACCCGATCGTCTACGCGCTCGTCCGCGAGCATCGCGGCAGCGTGTCGGCCGAGCACGGGATCGGTCTGCTCAAGCGCGAGTATCTCGGCTACACCCGCAGCGCGCGAGAGATCGCGCTGATGCGGGCGATCAAGCAGACCTTCGATCCGCTCGGCCTGCTCAACCCGGGCAAGCTGTTCATGCCGACCTGATTCGATCATGTTCGACGTCTTCGATGACCTCGCCGAAGCCCTCGCGCAGCCCGATCGCTGCCGCGAGCTCGACTTGGTCGTGCCCACGGGCGGCGAGCTGCCGACGTCGTTGATCGTGCTGACCAAGCTCGAGTCGCTGCGGATCCTCGGCGCGACGACGCTCGAGCTGCCGGCTTGGATCGGCCGCCTTCGCGGCCTGCGAGTGCTCGAGATCGAGGGCGAGGTCGAGGCGGTCCCCGAGGGTCTGGGCGAGCTCGACACGCTCGAGCGGCTGCAGCTGCGCAGCCGGGGGCCCTTCCCGGCCGCGATCGCCAAGCTGACGCGCCTGCGCGAGCTCGACTTGCGGGTTGCGACGCTCGAGAGCGTGCCGCTGGCCCTGCGCGAGCTCGCTCGGCTCGAGATGGTCCGGCTCCACGTCGGTCGCTTGGCCGCGCTGCCGCTCGGGCTGCTCGCGCTGCCCAACGTGCGCACGCTCGTGCTCGAGGTCGAGAACGCGGTCGAGCTCAGCCCGGATCCCCTGCCGCCGCTCTTGCCGGGTCTGCATCGACTCGAAGAGCTCGCGGTGCTCGGCTGGCAGATCGCTCGCCTGCCCAGCTCCGTGTTCGGCCTGCGAGAGCTCCGTTCGCTGACGCTGCGCCGCTGTGGCCTGCGCAGCCTGCCCGAGGGCTGGGGCGGGTTTGGTCGCTTGCGCAAGCTCGACCTGTCCGACAACGCGCTCGAGAGCTTGCCGAGCTCCTTCGGCGAGCTCGCCGAGCTGCGCGAGCTGGTCTTGACCCACAACCCGCTGCGGACGCTCCCGGCCGAGCTCGGTCGGCTCGCTCGGCTCGAGCGGCTCGACCTCGACGGGAGTCGGCTCGAGACCTTGCCGGCCGAGCTCGCCGACGCGCAGCGGCTGCAGGTCCTGCAGCTCGCGGACACGCGGACGCTGCTCGAGCTCCCGCTCAGCTTCGCCCGACTGGCTGCGCTGACGACCCTCGACTTGGGCCACGGTGCCCTGCGCGAGGTCCCCGAGTGGCTGGGGGAGCTTCCTCGTCTGGAGAGCTTGCGCCTCGATGGGAATCAGATTCGGGCGCTGCCCGACAGCTTGTTCGGGAGTCCTTCGCTCGAGCAGCTGACCGTGCGCAACAACCCGATCGATGCGGAGCTGCGCGAGGTGCTCGAGCAGATGCGCTTTGTTCGGGCGATGTCGGGGTATCCGTTGGATCTCGTCTGGTGAGGATCTCGTTTTCCAGGGGGATCGGTCGCGGATGTTCGTGCGGTCGTGATCGTTGCGGTGATCGTTACTGAGATCGTTACTGAGATCGTTTGCCGAGATCGTTTGCTGAGATCGTTTGCCGAGATCGTTTGCTGAGATCGTTTGCTGAGATCTTCGCGGTGAGATCCTTCGCGGATGCTCGTGCTCCCGAAGTGGGGGGCTTCGCGGGGAATGTCGCCGCCCCACGCTCGGCTGCCCCACTCGTGCTCGAACTCCAACGTCCGCCTCGGAGGGACGCCGACATTCCCCGCCGCCCTGGTTCGTGGATGGCTGCGCCGCCGCGGGGAGGGACCGGGAGGGACCGGGTCGTGGGAGCTGATACACTCTGCGGCAATGCGCCGGCTCTCCGCGACTCTTCCCGCAGCGCTGCTGCTTCTCGCTGCTCCTGCTTGCAAGGACAAGCCCGGCACCAATGTCAGCGTCGCGCCCGAGAAGGGTGATGAGGCTTCGGGCCGGGGCGGCGATGGGCATGTCGGTACGATGACGCCGCGGGGTCCGGTCGAGAAGATCGAGGTGCATGGGAGCGTGTCGGGGATCGCGGACATGCTCGCGGCGGGGACTCGCTTGATCGCGATCTGGGCGCCGCCGGAGCCGGGCTCGCCGGCGATGGATCTGCGGGCCTTGGTGTCGATGTCGCTGATTCAGCAGGGCTTCGGTCCGGGGTTCTTCGACGGGCTGCGGCTCGACGATGTCCACGCGTTCGAGTTCGCGTATCCGCAGGATGGTCAGCCGGGCACGACGGTGGCGGACATCGATCTGGCGCTCGCGCTCTCGGCCAGCGATCCGGTCCGGGTGATCGAGAGCTTGCCGGCGGCCATGCAGCCGCAGCCGCTCGGCAACAACTTGTGGCAGATGACGGTCGACGAGTTCCAGGTCTACCTGCGGGCGAGCGCGGACGCGGTCGAGGTGGCGCTGGCGATGGAGCAGCTCGATCGGGCCAAGGGGCTGCGCCAGAAGGTGCCTGCGGGGTCGCGCTTGCGCTTCGGCACGAGCAACATTCCGCCGGGCGACATCGACATCGGCGAGCTCTTGCCGGTGCCTTCGAAGGTGCTGGTCTCGGTCCTCAACGAGACCCGGGCGGTCGAGTTCGTCGGCGACTTTGGCAGCGATCGCGATCTCAGCGCTCGGCTCGATGTCGACGCGCCCTTCGAGCGGCTCGGGCTCGGTCCGATCGGGCCGGCGACGCAGGGAGCGAGCGAGCTGGCCGAGGTCTTGCCGGGTGAGGCGATGGCGGTCTGGTCGATGCCCTGGGGCGATCCCCGGCTGCTTCACGACGTCCTCGACCACGAGATCCCGGTCAAGCAGATCCCGGCGCCCTTCGATGGCTACGTCGGCGACGTGGTCGCAGGTAGCCACGCGATCCTCGACCAAGTCCGCGACGAGGTCGTGGTCGCGGCCTACCTCGACAACAAGCAGCAGCTCACCTTGGTGCTCGCGGTCGAGGTCGAGGACGACGCGGCTGCACGCACGGCCGTGCGCGAGATCTGGCGGGCGGCCCACAAGGCCTTCCTCGACCACATCGCGCTGACCGGCAACTCGGCCGAGCTCGAGTACAAGGTCGACTTCAAGTCCGACGCGGTCAAGGTCGGCAAGGCCAAGGCCGACTCGTTCACGCTGACCTTGCCCAAGGAGATGGCCGACGATCCCGAGATCGACGTGTTCGACTCGCTGGTCGGGCGCAAGAACGCCAAGCTCGAGCTGCTCACCCTCGTCGACGATGGCAAGCTGATCATGACGATCGGCGTCGGCGGTCGGGCGATCATGGCCGACGTCGGCCGGCGGATCGGCAAGCCCGGAGGCAAGGACAGCCTCGAGGCCGAGGGCGGGCTGGCGCTGGCGCGCAACCTGACCAGCGGCTGCCAGTACTGCATCGCCGTCGACCCGATCGAGGTCATGCGCATGATCCTGACCGTCATCGCCGACCAGGGCGACCAGACCGAGGCGGTCCGCAAGGTCGCGCGCGAGGGCAACGCGAGCTTGGCCAAGCTCGGCGTCGAGGGCCAGGTCGCGTTCTCGCTGCGGATGGAAGATCGCCGCGGCAGCCTCGGCATGGTCGTGCCCAAGTCGCTGCTCTTCGTCGACCCGGCCAAGGCGGCCAAGATCATCGGGATCTTCAAGGCGGTCGACGAGGCCAAGCAGCAGCCGACGAAGACCGCGACCGTGGTCGAGAAGCCGCGCTGAGCCGAGCGGATGCGGGTCGCGGCGCTGGTGCTGGCGGCGGGCGCCGCCGAGCGGATGGGGCGGGTCAAGGCTCTGCTCGTGCTCGGCGACTCGACCTTGCTCGCCCGCTCGATCGCGCTGGTCCGGGCGGGCGGCTGCGCGCCGGTGATCGTCGTCGAGGGCGCGCACCCGCTCGACGCCGAGCCGGCGCTGCGCGAGCCCGGCGTGGTCCGAGCGCACAACCGCGACTGGCCGCTCGGCCCGCTGAGCAGCTTGCAGGTCGGCCTTCGCCGCGCGCTCGAACAGGACGCCGAGCTCGACGGCGTGCTGGTCCAGCATGTCGAGCGACCTCGCGTCGCGACCGCGACCCTCGTGGCCTTGATCGCCGGCCTCGCCCGCGAGCCCGACACGATCTGGCAGCCGCAATTCGAAGGGCGATCAGGGCATCCGATGCTCTGGCCGCGCTCGTGCTTCGTGGATCTGCTCGCGCTCGACCCGACGCGGGCCAGCGCACGAACCTTGGTGCATGCGCCCGAGCTGGCCGCGCTGCGGCGCAAGCTCGATTGCGATGACCCCGGCGTGCTCGACAACATCGACACGCCCGACGACTACCTGAGGCTGTGCGACGAGCTCGGGGTCGTGCCATGGTCCGGCCCATGACCCCGCTCGAGATTTTTCATCCGCGGCTCGACGAGGCCCGTCGACTCTTGGTCCTCGAGCTCGACCACGGCAAGGCCAACGAGATGGGCAGCGAGCAGCTCGACGCATTCGAAGCGCTCTGCGATCGGGTCGAGCAAGCCGCGAGCAGCGAGAGCCCGATCACCTGCCTGTGCACGACGAGCCGCAAGCGAAGCAAGAAGGGCACGCCGATCTTCATCGCCGGCGCCAACGTGACCGAGCGAGTCGGCTGGGACGACGTGCGGATCAAGGCCCACGTGATCCGCCAGCGGACCTTGATGCAGCGCCTGCGTCGGCTGCCGGTCTTTCACGTCGTGATCGCGACCGGCATCACGCTCGGCTGGGGCACCGAGTACCTGTTGACCGCCGATTGGACGATCGCGCTGCCCGAGGCCAGCTTCGGCTTGCCCGAGACCGGGCTCGGGATCTTGCCCGGTGCGCGTGGCAGCGCCGAGCTGGCCAGCTTGATCGGCCCGGCCCACGCGATTCGACTCGGCTGCACCGGCGAGACGATCGACGCCGACGAAGCGCTGCGGATCGGCTTGGTCCAAGCTCGCGCCGACGATCTCGACGCGGCCTTGGCCAAGGTTCACGACTTCGCCGAGCGACTCCGTCGTCGCTCACCGCTCGCGCTCGCGCTCTACAAACACGCGGTGCTCGACGGCCTCGGTCGCGACGAGTCGCAGCGGATCGCGATCGAGAGCGCGGCCTACGAGCGCTGCGTCGACTCGGGTGAAGCCGCGATCGGCCGCGCGAACTTCGACCAGATCGTCGCGGGTGGCATGCCCGCATGGGGACATCACCGGCGGTGATTGGTCTTTCGGACACTGCACTCGACTTTGGATCACGGCGCCATTTGCCACGATCGACTCCAGGCCTTGGGGCGGGTTGTCGATCCGATCCCCAAGATCCTCACAAAGCACGACGCAAAAGCGTCCTTCGGATCAGTGCGGCCGGTCCGCCCGCTCACTGTACGCCCGCACCACTAGCTTTGATTTTTGATTGATGTAATAACCGTGATCCGAGGTACCTCAGTTCATGCCCTTCAATGTCCATCTGGTTTCGGCGCCGTTGTGCCGATTTCACTGGATGGCTACAGTCCAGCCGCGGCGAGCGCGGCACTGGCTCGATGACCGACATCCCGAAAAAGATAGCGGGGCGCTACCTAGTTAAGGAGCTCCTCGGTAAGGGAGGCTTCGGCGCGGTCTATCGGGCCGAGGACGAGCTCGAAGATCGCGACGTCGCGCTGAAGGTGATCCGGCGCGACGCTTCGATGGAGCCCAAGGGTACGCGTTCGCGTCAGCTCGACAGTCGGCCCTCGTCGTCGTCGCCCTCGCGCTTCGGACGGAACAGTCGTCGGCTCGTCAGCAAGACCAGCCGCAACTTCGGGTCGCAGTCACCCAACGACAGCGACGACGTCACCGAGGCGTTCAAGGACGAGTTCCGGCTGCTGACGCAGCTGCACCACCCCAACCTCGCGTCGGTCTACGAGTTCGGCCGCTGCGATGGCGTCGAGGGCGTGTTCTTCACCCAAGAGCTGGTCGAAGGCGTCTATCTGAGCGACTACCTCGAGGGCAAGCCGCGCGAGGCGATCGTCGACATCTTCGTTCAGCTCGCGCGCGCGCTCGACTACATCCACGCGCTCGGGCTCGTCCACGAGGACATCAAGCCGACCAACGTGCTGGTGACCAAGCGGGCCGACGGGCAGCCGCAAGCCAAGCTGATCGACTTCGGCCTCGCCCGAGCCCTGCGCACGACCGAAGGCGAGATCAAGCACGAGGACGCCGACGTCGTGCTCGGCACGCCCGGCTTCTCGGCGCCCGAGAAGATCCAAGGCAAGAAGACCGACAGCCGCTCGGACATCTACTCGCTGGCCGCGACGATGTACGCGGCGATCCGCGGCAGCAAGCCCTTCCCGTCGCGCGACTTCGACGAAGCGCTGCGGGCCCAGCAGGACTGGCGGCCCGAGCTCGCCGGCGCGCTGCTCAAGCAGGCCGGCCCAGTCGTCGCCGAGCTGGTCGGCCGGATGCTCCAGCCCGACCCCGAGCGCCGACCTCAGAGCGCGCGCAGCATCGTGCTCGAGCTGCTCCGACGCGAGCCCTCGCACATCAACGAGCGGCAAGACGGCAAGGACGATCGATCCGAGTTCGCGCGCGTGCTCGTCGAGCACCTGCCCTTCATCGATCGCCAGGGCTACCTCGACCTGCTGCTGACGCGAGCGAGCGACGTGCTGCTCGACGGCTCGGCCGAGTCGAGCCGGACCAACCGCAACCGGCTGATCCGCACGGTCGTGATCGAGGCGCCCGAGGGCATGGGCAAGAGCCGGCTGATGTCCGAGCTGCGCCGCGAGATCCAGATCGGCGGCGGGCTCTTCGTCGAGAGCTCGTGCTGGACGACCGAACGGACCGCGCTCGGAGCCTTCGGCCCAGTCGTGCTCCAGCTCGCGACCGCGCTCGGCGAGCGCTCGGAGGTCGTGGCCAACCATGCCGACCTCGTCCACCTCGCGCGCGAGCGTGGGCTCGACGGCGCGGCCGCGGGTCGGCTGATGGAGTTCTTGCTCGCCGCCTGCCGCGAGCGGCCCTACACGCTGCATCTTTCGGAGCTCGCCAAGGGTCAAGGCGAGTTCCTCCGCTTCGAACAGCTGGCCCGGGCGATCGACCACAAAGAAGCCCCGCTGCTGCTCTGCGCGACCACGACCCCGCACGCCAAGGTCACGCCTCTGCTCGCGCTGCTCAGCCGCGACCAGATGGCCGAGGTCTGGAACCTGCGGCCCTTCACCCGGCGAGAGATGCACGACATCCTCACCGGGATCCTCGGCGGCGACGACAAGCTCACCATCGCCGAGATCGCCAAGGCGCTCGACAACCTGACCGGCGGCCACCCGCTCAGCTTCCGCGAGACCCTGCGGGTGCTGATCGAAGAGGGCATCCTGGTCCGCGACTCCGACAACTGGCAGTTCCGCTCGGCCTCGCCCGCGGCCCAGAACCTGCACCAGACGCTCGCCCAGCGGTCCGAGTCGCGGCTCGATGGCCAGGGCGTCAGCGCCTGGGAGATCGCCAGCATCCTGTACCTGATCGAGGCGCCGATCGACGAGGACCAGCTCGCGCACCTCAGCGACCTGCGCAAGAGTCGATTCCGACGCACGATCGATCGGCTCGAGGGCGAGGGCTTGATCATCCGCAGCGCGGTCTCGGGCTCGAGCTACATCTCGCTCGCGCACGAGGCCGTGCGCGAGGCCGTCCGTCGTCGCTACGCCGACTCGCTCGACGAGACCCGCCTCGATCTCGCCGCACGGATCGACGAGCTCGACGTCATCGACAGCAACTTCGTCTACCTCAAGGTCCGGCTGCTCGACGACGCGGCCGAGGGCCTCGAGGCCGTCGACGCGCTCGAAGAGGCCGCGGCCGGGCTCTTCGCGGTCGGCCAGGCCCAGCTCGGCGCGGCCGTGCTCGAGCGGCTGATCCGGCGCCTGCGTCAGCATGGTGGGACCGCGGCGATCCCCCGCCTGCTCGAGGCCAAGCTGCTGCTGCTCAACCAGGGCGCCGGTGCGCTCGACGATCCCCGCCGCGAAGCCCAGCACTACGAGGCCGGCATCCTGCTGGCCGAGCTGATGCGCGACTTTCGGGCCCAGTCGCTCTTCTGGCTCGGGCTCGCCGATCGCCACGCCGCCGACGCGGGCGAGAACATGGACCTCACGCTCTACCGGCTCGAGCGCGCCGCCGAGGCGGCCAAGCTCGCCCGCGATCGCGTGCTCGAGCTGCGCATCGCCAACCGTCGCGCCGAGGTCCTGCTGCAAGACGGCGAGATCGAGCAGGCCGGCGGCTACTCGCGCAAGGCGATGGAGATCCTCGACATCCCCGACGCCAACGACGTCGACGTCTGTCACATCATCGGCGTTCGGCTGCGCTGCCTCTCGCTCTCGGGCCAGCTCGGCGAGGCCCGCCGTCTCCACGAGATGGGCAAGCCGATCGCCGCCCGCGTGCCGGTCGTGCAGCGGCAGAGCTACCTGTCGGGCATCGCCTTCTTGGCCGTGCTCGGCGGCGACCCCGAGCGAGCGATCCCCGAGACCCAAGAAGCGATCGCGCAGATCCGAGCGGCCAAGCTGCCGCGTCTGCTCCACACCCCGCTCCACAACCTGGGCGATCTCTACCTGCGCAACGGCCAGCTCGACGAGAGCGCCGCCGCCTTCGAAGAGGCGATCAGCATCGCCAGCATCTTCGGCCTCGACCAAGCCGTGCACCTCAACCGCGGCTTCCTCGGCTACACCAAGGCCCGGCTCGGCAAGGTCGAGGAGGGCGCCGAGCTCTTGGCCGCCGCGCGCCGCGACATGCAACAGTCGTCGGGCGACCAGGTCACGCTTCAGCAGCTGCGCCTGCTCGACGCCGAGGTCGCTCACATGATGGGCCAGACACCTCGTGCCCGGCGCGAGCTCGAAGAGATGCTCGCCGACTTTCACTCGACCAACGAGATCAGCTTCGTGCACTGGGCTCAGGACGCGCTCGCGCGGATCGAGCGAGACATCGGCACCAACTTCATCGAGGTGCCGATGCCTCCGGTCGACGACAGCCCGCCCGAGGACGACACCGTCCGAACGCGTCCGATCGGCTAGCAGCCCAAGACCAATCCAATGGCTGGTGGTCCGACACACAAGTCCTGGCCGCAGTGATCGCGAATCTTCGCGGGCTAACAACTCGACCGGCCAAGCGCGCGACATGGGTTCCGGTAGATCTGCCGGACGTGCGCGAGCGATTTCGGCCCTGCGGCCGCTGTCAGTCACGCGGGTCGAATGCGCAGCGCCTGTTCGGTTAGTATCGGGGCCCAGTGAGCGAACCGGCCAAGCAAGTACCAGAGCTCGACGAGCTGGTCGGCACCACGCTGGTCGGGCGCTACCGCCTGGACGCGTTGCTCGGGATCGGTGGCATGGGGGCGGTGTTCCGTTCGCATCACCTTCAGCTCAAGCGCGACGTCGCGGTCAAGATCCTGCATCCGCAGCTGGGCGACAACGACGAGATCTCGAAGCGCTTCGATCGTGAGGCTCGAGCGGCCGCGCGGCTCGACCATCCCAACATCGTCTCGGTCACCGACTACGGCACGACCAAAGAGGGGATGAAGTACATGGTCATGCAGCTCGTGTCCGGCCCCGAGCTGGCCACGCTGCTGGGCCGGCCGGTCCCGCCGATGCGGGCGATCGAGCTGGCCATCCAGATCTTCCGCGGGCTCGAGCACGCCCACGCCAACGACGTCATCCATCGCGACCTCAAGCCCGAGAACGTGATCGTCACGCTCGACCACGACGACGACGAAGTGCTCAAGCTGGTCGACTTCGGGATCGCCAAGATCGTCGACGAAGAGGACGTCGAGGTCGCGCAGCCGCTGACCCGACTCGGCCTGGTCTTCGGCACCCCGCACTACATGAGCCCGGAGCAAGCGACCGGCTCCAAGATCGACCAGCGCACCGACATCTACTCGGTCGGCGTGATGCTCTACCAGATGCTCGCGGGCCGCTTGCCCTTCGAGCACGACGACCCGGTCTCGCTGATCCGCATGCAGGTCAGCGTCGATCCGCCTCCGCTGCCGCCCGAGATCCCCAAGCCGCTGGTCGAGGTCGTGGCCAAGCTGATGGCCAAGGCTCGCGACGAGCGCTACCCGGACGCCCGCTCGGCCCGCAAGGCCCTGCAGACGGCCGCCGAGCAGATCTCGATCGAGACCGGCGTGCCGCTGCCCGCGAGCTATCGCGACTCTCGCGACTTCGGTCAGACGGGCGCCCATCCCTCGCTCGCGAGCCTCACGGGTCCGCACGCGACCGCGACCACGCCGCCGCTGACCGGCCAGCACCCTTCGCTCACCGGCGTGCCCACGACCATGCAATCGGTCGGCACGGGTGGCATCGCGCTCGAGCCCGGTCGCCACATGCCGCCCTGGGCCACGGCGATCTTCGACCGGATCCCCAAGCGCGCCTGGCAGATCGGCGCCGGCGTGCTCGGGCTCTTGGTCATCATCGCCGCGTGGCCCAACGGCAGCGACGACGCCGACGAGATCGCGGTCGACTCGGCCGAGCCCGAGAGCACGACCACCGCCGCCCCGCCGGTCGACACCGGCAAGCCGATCACGAAGCTCGACGAACCAGCCCTCGCCCACGAGGGCGGCGCCGACGAGGCCACGCTGATCGCCATCGATCAAGCGCTGACCGCCAAGAACGACGACGAAGCGCTGCGCTTGATCAAGCCGGCCCGCGACGAGTTCCCCGACGACCCGGCGCTGCTCTGGCGCGAGGGCAAGGCCCTGGCGATGTCGAGCAAGTCGACCAGCAAGGTCACCGCGCTCGAGCGCTACGGCCAGGCCTTCGACGCCAAGCCAGGGCTGATCGACGACCCCGACTTCTACCGCGAGCTGCAAGATCTCTTGCGCAACCCCAAGCTGCGCAGCCAGGCGATCGACCTCGCCGTGCAGAAGCTCGGGCCCGCCGGTCACGCCTTCTTGCTCGAGCTGGTCAACGTCGACGACCCGACCAAGGTGCTCGGCTGGGTCGAGCGCCACCGGATCCTGACCGAGCTCGGCAAGTCCGACGCCGACAGCAAGCTGGTCGACTGGAAGGTCAACCTCGCTCGCGACCTCTACCAAGCCGCCAACTCGACCGCGCCCTGCGTCAACTTCCGCGACACCGTCGATGCGATGGGCGCGAGCAAGGACGCCTACTACGTCGAGCACATCGGCAACCCCAAGCTGACGCTGCCGAGCCCCAGCGCCGACGACAGCGACGACGCGGCCGCCTGCGCCGACCTCCAAGCTCGAGTCGACGCCGCGCGCACGGCCGTGTTCGAGGCCAACCCGACCGAGGCCGCCGCCTTCCAAGCGACGCTCGAGAAGAAGCCGCCGCCCAAAAAAAAGAAGAAGGGCAAGTAGCCGCGTGCTGGTGCTCGCGAGCAGCTCGCGCTACCGGGCCGAGCTCCTCGGCCGGCTCGAGCTGCCCTTCGAAACCTGCGCGCCCGAGTTCGACGAGCGCGCCCACGATCACCGCTACCCCGAGCTCGGCCCGGCCCGCTTCGCCGAGCTGCTCGCGCTCGGCAAGGCCGAGAGCCTGCGCGTGCGCTACCCCGAGGCTTGGGTGCTCGCCGCCGACCAGCTCGCGATTGTCGACGACGAGCTGCTGCACAAGCCCGGCTCGATCGAGGGCGCGATCGATCAGCTGATGCAGCTGAGCGGGCGCATGCACAGGCTGGTGTCGGGGATCGTGCTGCTCGACAGCGCGACCGGGGCGTGGACCAGCACGATCGACGAGCAGCGCATGACCATGCGCGCCTTCGATCGCGCCGAGGCCCAGGCCTATGTCGAGCGCTGGCGGCCGCTCGACTGCGTGGGCTCGTATCGGATCGAGGATCCGGGCATCAAGCTGTTCGAGCGGATCGAGGGCGAGGACTTCACCGGGATCATCGGGCTGCCCTTGCTCGCGGTCGCCCGGCTGCTGCGCGGGGCGGGCTTGTTGGGCGGTGGAGAAAGTCGTCGAGCGGCGTCGTCACTCGAGCTGCGTCGTGCACTCCCCGAGTGCATGAACACCAACGACACCACCGACAGCGTCTTCCTTCAGCTCTCCACCGATAGCGCGGTCCAAATGAGCGCGGACGGGGACTGGCTCTACGGCAAAGCGAAGGGCGACGAGTTCCAGCTCGAGACCATGGCCAGCAGCGCGCGGGCGTCGAGCGCGAGCGGGACATGATCGAGCGTCTCGCCGAGCGTCTGCGCGGCCCGAGCCAGCTCGCTCGCTCGCTCAGGCCGACCCACGCGGAGCTCGACGCGAGCCCGAGCGAGCGAAGCAAAGCCAGCTTCGATGTCCTCGCGCCGGGCCTCGTCGACTACCGACTCGGCGTCGGCGTCGGCGTCGGCATCGAGCGCCGCGACGCCGCAAGCACCGAGATCCGGAAGCCCGGCCAAGGCCTCGCCCGCACGCGCGACCACGCCCGCGTCGGCGCCCGCGAACACTTCGACCAAGGCCTCGACCTCGGCGCGCTGGCGTTCGAAGCAGAGCGTGCGCCGGTCGAGCATCGCCGCCGACTGGCTGCCGCGGACCCGCGTCGCCTCGCAGCTGCTCACCTGCTCGGCGATCCAGCTCGAGCTCCACGCATCGAGGGCGTCTTCGACTCGCTTGGTGATCTGCTCGGCGCTCGCCAGCCCGCTCGCCGCGAAGGCCTGCCGGAGCGCGCGACGGCTCGCGTCGTCCCACACCCCTGCGAGCGCGGCCTCGTCGATCGCACAGGGATCGGCGAGCGCGACGGTGCTCGGCGCGAGCCCGATCCACCCGCCCGCGAGCGCGAGCGGCAGCGCGACCGAGCCCAGCAACGCGCGCTGACGAGCCCGCCTTCGAATCGGAGCCCGACGCAGCTGATCGAGCAGGCTCCGCATGTCCGGCCAGCGCCGCTCGGGATCGCGAGCCAAGCCCCGCCGCACGATCGGCCACACCCAGCTCGGCACCTCGCCGCGCCGCGGGACCTCGGGCCGATCGTCGGCGAGCACGAATTCGCGGGCGCTCAGGTTCTTGGCGACATGCGGCTGGGCCCGCCAGAGCCCCTCGTAGAGCGCGACACAGAACCCGAACTGATCGCTCCTCGCGTCGACGACCCCGCCGCGGATCTGCTCGAGCGGCATGTAGTTGGGCGTGCCCATCACCGCCCCGGTCGCGCTCAGCCGCTCGTCGAGGGTCGAGGGCGCTTCGCCGCTCTCGAACGAGAGCCCGACGTCGCGGCCGAGCCCGGGTTCGCTCGAGCAGCTGCTCGCCCGCGCGAGCCCGAAGTCGGCCACGCAGATCCGACCCTCGTCACCGCGCAGCACGTTGTCGGGCTTGAAGTCGCGGTGGGTGAGGCCGGCCGCGTGGGCGGCCACCAAGCCCTCGCCGGCGGCGAGGTAGGCGTCGAGCACCTCCGACCAGCTCGGCGTGTGCTCGCGGATCCACTCGCCGAGGCTGCGGCCCGCGACGTACTCCATCGCCAAGAAGATGCGGCCCTCGTGCTCGCCGACCTCGTAGACATGCACGACGTTGGGG
>JAMHUH010000022.1:0-2029 GCA_035904925.1 Nannocystaceae bacterium | reverse complement strand
CGCGTCGACCGGCTGCGCCTCGGCGAAGCCGAGAAAAGCCGCGACCTCGAGCGCGTCCATGCCGTTCAGGCCTCCCTGACTCGCACGCTCGCGACGACGCAAGACCTCGGGGTGGTAGAACTTCTCGGCCGGGATCGAGCCGGGCGCGGGCTCTCGGCCCGACCTGCGCAGCTCGGCGAGGCGTTGCCAGTAGCCCCAATGCTCGAGGCTGGCCTCGACGCCGGGCACTCGGCCCCGGCAGAGATCCTCGTAGAGAACGAACCCACGTCGCGCGAAGTCGGGATGGATCGCAGGCTGGCCGCTGTTCAGCGTGATCGGGCATTGCCCGGCCTTTGCATCCTGCCAGCCGGCGACGTTGGTGTCAGCGAAGCGCACGATCAGATCTCCATTCGGCCCGATCGCGGGAAAGGCTCGGCCCTCCCACGGGTTCGGCCGGGCTGGGTCATCATCGACGAACTTCACTTCTCGCTGTGCTTTGGAACTCATGACGGATTCTCGTTTGACGGTTTGACGGATGGGAGCGCGGGCCATCGCTGGCCCGCGCTAGGTTGGCTCACGCGCGGCTGATGAATCGGTAGGCCCGCGCCTGGTTGACGATCGCGACACCGAAGTCGACCGAGCCGACGACGATGTTGGAGAGAAGCTCGCCTCGTCGGGCAACCTCGGCGCTCGGCGCCTTGCCGAAGGCGCAGACCATGGCGCACTCGGACTCACCAACGTGCGCGATGAAGTTGCTCTTGCCGGTCGTGTCGCCCGCGACGACGCCATCGGTGACGGCCATCTGGAGACCACCGAGATCGCGGAACAGGCCCTGATTGGTCCCCGAGAGGGTCGCGTGCATCTGCGCACCGACGGCCGAGCCGAAGACCGCCGCGCCGTTGCTGGCGAGGTCGGCGAGCAGGTCCCGGTTGGCCGAGACGCTCGAGATCATGACGGGCGCGAACGTGCTCGACTTGCCCTGCGCCATGAAGGCCGAGAGCACGGACACGAGATTGGTCTGCGTGTGCACCGTCGCGGCGCCGCCCTGGCTGGTCGAGATCGACGCGGCGAGGGTGAGGGCCGCAGCCTCGATCTTGCGCATGCAAGCGTCCATGACCCGCTGCACGGCCACCGCTAGCATGGGCTGCGTCGAGAGACGCTCGGCCCGGTCGGCGAGTGCGACGGCCCGCGAGAACTCGGCCGAGGTCGCCGTGTTGTCGCTCGACGCGATCAGCTCTTCGACGTTGTCGAGATCGGTGTCGGTGTGCGCGGCGGCAGCGGTGAGCTGCGGCCAATAGGGATGCTTGTAGACGTCGGTCCCGACGAGCAGGTCGGGCACGTAACAGAAGCCCTGCCAGACATAGGGCGTCTGGACTGCGAAGCGAACGAGACGCGAGATGATCTCGGTCTGTTTGACGTTGCCGACGCTTGCGGTGTCGGTTGCATTGGTGATGGCGGCCATGGTGGTTCGGTCCTTCGAGCGTCTCGCTCGGGTTACTTCGGAGTTGGGTGAGTGAAGATGTTTCGCGGCAGGGCGGCCGAGCTTCCGCCCGCGCCTCCGCGCTTGATCCGAGCGACGACGTCGTCGGGCATCGACGCGACCAGTTCGGCAGGTCCCTCGTCGAACGAGGTCACGCGCGACCAGTCGGGATCGCCGTTGGCCGCGACCGGCATCGCCGAACGGCTCGAGCCTTGCGCGACGAACAACTGCGACGCGTTCGCGCCGAGCGACTGCCCGAGCGTCTGGATCGCCGTGCTCTCGTCGACCTTGCCGAGATCGAGGCCGAGTCGACCGACCAACCCGTCGAGCGCGAGCTCGGCCGCGCCGCGGTTGACCTCGGGGATCCGAGCGAGAACGGAGCTGTAGATCTTGGACTTGCGGGCGCCGAGGTCTTGCGCGTCGAGCCGGGCCTCGATCGCGCGAGCCCACGCGGGCGGCTCGGCGTTCGCGGCCTGGCCCTGCGCCGGCGCGGCTTGGCTCGGCGCAGCCTGGCCCTGCGCGGCCTGGCCCTGCGCCGGCGCGGCGATGCGCTGCTCGAGGGCGCCGAGG
>JAMHUH010000021.1:0-6571 GCA_035904925.1 Nannocystaceae bacterium | reverse complement strand
CCCCCCGCAAACCCGCGAGGATCGCCTGCTGCTCGCGCTCGCCCGCCTCGATCTCCTTCAGCTTCTCGGCCCCCTTCTTCTTGCTGCTGGCGAGGTTCTGAAACGCCTTCTCCTGCTGCAGCGCCTCGATCCGCTCGGGGGTGACCTGGAACTCGAGCCGCAGCGGCCGCTCGATGGTCACCTTCTGGTATCCGAAGGCCTCGTTGCTGAAGATCTTCGAGCGCTCGTTGGCCTGGAAGTCGTGGTAGAGGCGAACGATCGTCGCGCGGTCCTCGTCGCCGATCTCGTTGCGCTTGTTGCCCAGCGACTTGCGCATCTTGTGGAACATGCTGGTCGCGTCGATCAGCTGGACCTTGCCCTTGCGCCGCTTGGCCTTGCGGTTGTTGACGATCCAGACGTAGGTCGAGATCCCGGTGTTGTAAAAGAGCTGGTCGGGCAGGCCGATGATCGCCTCGAGCAGGTCGTTCTCGAGCAGCCAGCGGCGAATTTCGCTCTCGCCGGAGCCCGCGTCGCCGGTGAAGAGCGGCGAGCCGTTGAACACGATCGCGAGTCGGGAGCCACCCTCGCCCTGGTTCATCTTGCTGCACATGTGGAGCAGGAAGAGCAGCGAGCCGTCGCTGATGCGTGGGGTTCCGGGCCCGAAGCGGCCGCTGAAGCCGAGGTTCTGGTGCTCGTCCTCGACGATCTTCTGGACCTGCTTCCACTCGACGCCGAAGGGCGGGTTGGAGAGCATGTAGTCGAAGGTCGCGCCGGCGTGGCCGTCCTTCGAGAAGCTGTTGCCGCGGACGATGTTCTCGGGGTTCTGGCCCTTGATCATCATGTCGGACTTGCAGATGGCGAAGGACTCGTCGTTGAGCTCTTGGCCGAACACCTGGAGGTCGGCTTGGGGGTTGAGCTCGTGAACGTACTCGGCCCCGACCGAGAGCATGCCGCCCGTGCCACAGGCCGGGTCGAAGAGGGTGCGGACGATGCCCGGCTGGCTGAGGACGTCGTTGTCCTCGACGAAGAGCAGATCGACCATCAGGCGGATGACCTCGCGCGGGGTGAAGTGCTCACCCGCGGTCTCGTTGGAGAGCTCGGCGAACTTGCGGATCAGCTCCTCGTAGACCAACCCCATGTCGTGGTTGGACACGCTGTCGGGGTGGAGGTCGACGGCCGCGAACTGCTTGACGACCTGGAAGAGCAGGTCGGCTTCGTCGAGCTTGGCGATCTGGGCGGGCAGGTCGAAGCGCTCGATGAAGATCTCGCGGACCGCCTCGCTGAAGCCTTTGATGTAGGCGGTGAGGTTGGAGGCGATGTGGCCGGGGTCGTCGATCAGCTTGGCGAAGTCGAGCTTGCTGATGTTGTGGAAGGGCACCCCGGTGACCCGGTTCAAGACCGGCTCGACGTTCTTGACCGTCCCGCCCTGGAGGCTCTCGTGGCGGGCCAGGACCTTGGCCTTGGTCGCATGCAGCACGCAGTCGAGCCGCCGCAGGACCGTGAAGGGCAGGATCACCTTGCCGTAGTCAGCCTGCTTGTAGCTGCCGCGCAGGCGATCGGCGACGGACCACAGGAAGCTGGTGATCTCGGCGAAGCCGGTGAACTGCTTGGCCGCCGCAGGTGCGGGCGCGGGCGTGGGCGCGGGGGCGGGTTTGGTAGCGGGTTCGGTAGCGGTCATGCGCAGAGGCTTGGCAGGAAGCGCGAGGGGAAGCTGATCTTGCCCCAAGAGTCGCGCGACGATCTCGGCCTTCGCTCGACCGCCATCATCGAGGTCGTGGGCCTGGCAGGCGGCCTTGAGCTCCGCGCGGTTGAGGGCCTCGAGCAGGGCCTCGAAGGACAGCTTGCGGTGGCCGGCGAGGGCGTCGATGAACTCGTCTTTGGAGGCGCTGGCGACGATGCCGAGCTCGAGATCCTGGGCCAGGCCGACCAGCCGCTTCTTGTTGAGGGTCGCAAGGACCGTCTTCTTGGTCGGCTTGTTAGTCGGCTTGGGCATCGCGGGCATGAGACCGCACCTCACAGGCCGGGCGCAAGCGCCGACTACCCATGCGCCGGACCATCGTCGGGCTCGGTGACGAAGGGCGCGACGAAGAGCACCGCCGCCATCGCGGCGTAGCCCAACGCCCAGCCCAACCGCTCGGGCTGCTGCCAGGGTAAGAACACGTCGAGCACGGTGTCGCCGAGCGTCCAGCGATACCCATGCATCAACCCGGTCGCGGAGAGCAGCGCGGCGACGCTCAACCAGATCCCGGCTTGCTTGAAGTGGCGCTCGATGATCAGCACGGTCGCGGTCGCGAGGATCATCGCGGTGAAGATGAAGCCTTGCTCGAGCGCGAAGGCGCCGTCGATGAAGGTGCCGCCAGCTTGGAAGTTGGCGATCAGACCCGAATGAAAGGGCGCGTCGGGAGTGCCGAGGCCGGCCGCACGCAGGCCGCCTTTGGCCATCATCGCGCCCCAGGCCGCGACCCCCGGCAAGATGCCGATCACGACGGCGGGCGCGTGCTCGCGTGGGGTGACCTGGAAGGCTTGGGCGGTGATGACCAGGCCGATCCACAGGACGATCGCCATGCCAGCGTCGACGGGGACGGCCCAGGTGATCCACGAGAGCGAGCCGGTCAGGCAGACGAGGGTCACGAACACGCCGTTGAGGGTCGAGTAACCAGCGCGGGCGCCCATCGCCTTCCAGCCGGGGTGGCCGATGTAGATGGTGGTCGGAAAGCAGCTGCCGAAGATCGCCGCGGCGACGCTGCCGAGCCCGTTGACGGCCAGCGAGGAGCGGGTGTCGTAGCGGTCGCCGGCGGCCTCGGCCGACTCGATGTTTTGCAGGCTGCCGATCACGTTGAACAGACCCATCGGCAAGATCACGGCCGCGTAGGCGGCGAGCATGCCGGGCTCGCCGAAGACCGCGAACAGATCGCCGAGGACCGGGATGGGCAGCATCAGGCCGATCTCTTGGGTCGGGGTCGGGCCGACCGGGGCGAGGCCGGTCGCCCAGGCCAACGCGGTGCCGATCGCGACCGCGACCAAGCCGCCGGGGATCCGACCCTTGAAGCGCACCCGACCAAAGTAGGTGAGCAGCACGATCGCCAGGGTCGAGAGCCCGACGATCGGGTGGGCGAAGGTCTGAAACAAGAAGCCGAGCGAGATGAAGCCGAGCGCGATGCCGGCGAGGGTCGAGAGCAGCGCGGCCCTCGGGGTGATCTTGCGCAGCTTTTCGGCCACGAAGGCGCCGCCCAATTCGATCAGGCCCGAGCCCATGCACGCGAGCAGGCCGGCTTGAAACGCGACCCGCGAGGGATCGGCCGCGCCGGCCTCGGCCGCGATCAGCTTGGCCGGCAGCATGACCAAGAAAACATGGGCGAAGAGCGAGACGGTGTTGATGCCATAAGGCAGCGCGCAGACGTCGTCGCGGCCGGTCGCGGCGGCCAGCTGGCGAGCTTGATGGGCGTACCAGAGGTTGCCGAGCAGCAGCGAGATCGCGACGCCCGGCAAGATCGTGCCGCGGACGAGCTCGTCCGGGAACTCGAGCACGTAGCGACAGAGGCTGTCGATCAGCAGCAACTGGACCAGGTTGTCGAGCGCGAGGCCGAAGAACCCGTCGACGTCTCCACGGACGAAGTGACGCACGCCGCCGGATACCACGATCCCGCGCCGACGGGGGCCGCGTGTGACAGCCCCAGGGCGATCGGCCATGCTCGCGCTCGTGCACGAGTTCGAGCCGCTCCCCTCCCCCGTGCTGCACTCGCTGAGCGCCAAGGATGGTTGGTTGCTTCGGGTCTGGGACTTCTCGCCCGAGCCCGCTCGACGCCCGCGAGCGATCGTGGTGATCGGCCACGCGATGATGGTCGACAGCCGGACGATCTGCCGACCGGATCGCCCGACGATCGCCTCGGTCCTGGTCGCGGCCGGGTTTCGCGTGCTGGTCCCCGACCTGCGCGGCCACGGTGAGAGCGGACCGCTCGCGGCTCAAGGTGGGCAGTGGAGCGACGACGACATCGTCGGCGACGTCGGCAGCTACGTCGCGCTCGCGCGCGCGCTCGAGCCCGAGCTGCCGATCGCGTTGATCGGTCACAGCCTGTTCGGCCACACGGCGCTGGCCTGGCTCGGCCAGCACGCCGACGCGGCCGGGCGCGAGGTCGCGGCTCTGGCCGCGGTCGCCTGCGACATCTGGAACCGCCGCTTCGAACCGAGCTGGCCGATCTGGGCGATCAAGCGGCTCTTGCACGCGGCCGCGTTCTTGCTCGTCCGCGTGATCGGCTACATGCCGACGCGGCGACTCCGGCTCGGCACCAACGACGAGTCGCTCGGCTACTTCGGCCAGTTCCACGCCTGGATCACCCGCAACCGCTGGTGTGATGGCAGCGGCGCGATCGACTATCACGCCGGGCTCTCGGCCATCCGCGTGCCCTTCTTGCACCTGCTCTCCGAGGGCGATCGCCTCTATGCCCGCCCGGCCTCGGCGCTGCGGATGAGCGCGCCGATCTCGACCCGCGAGGCGCTGGTGCTCGGGCGCGACGACGCGCCGGGCGAGCTGGCCAAGCTGCGCCCCGATCACATGCAGGTGCTCACCGATCCGCGCAACAAGCTGGCCTGGCACTGGCTTGCGGGTTGGCTGGGCCGCGCGCTCGCACCGGACTCGCACGAGGACTGAAACGAGCGCTAACCTGTTCGCGTGCAACGAGCGATCGTTGGCGCGCTCGGTTTGACGCTGGGCTGCGCAGGCCCTGGCCTCGACCGGCTCGACGACGACGCGGTGAGCACCAGCGATCCTGACGGCACCCAGAGCGACACCCAGAGCGACACCGGCTCGAGCGAGAGCGGCGACCAAGGCTTCGATCCGTTGATCTGCGGCAGCTGGGATCCGCCCGCGGCCACGCCGGCTGGGACGCCGCCACCCGAGCAGGCCTGCGCGGGCGAAGGCCCCTGCCCGATCTTCACCGACGTCACGATCGCGGCCGGGCTCGACACGCTCCACTACGTCCCGACCCACCCCTCGACGGCCTCGTGCATCTTCCCCAAGCGGACGGACAGCGGGCTGAGCCCCAACCAAGACTGCGAGCCGCAGTGGTTCACGGCCGGCGTGACGGTCGGCGACGCGGACGGCGACGGCCTGCCCGACGTGTACATGACCCGGCTGGCCGCGCCCGATCATCTCTTCCTCAACCAAGGCGACGGGACCTTCGTCGACGTCGCGGCCGAGGTCGGCCTGGGCGCGTGCAGCTACTCCAACGGGGCGCAATTCGCCGACATCGATCAAGACGGCGATCAAGACCTCTTCGTGACCAGCCTCGGCGGCGAGCGGCATTGGTTGTTCATCAACCAGCTGAGCGAGACTGGCGTGCTCGCGTTCGAAGACGAGGCCGAAGCACGCAACTTCGCGCTGCCGAGCCTGCGGCCGCACGCGGGCCAGAGCGTGACGCTCGGCGACTACGACCGCGACGGCTGGCTCGACGTCTACGTGACCGAGTGGATGCGCGCCTCGTTGCTCGCCGCCGACATTGGCGAGCCCGCCCGCCACGATGGTCGGCTCTTGCACAACCGCGGCGCCGCGGCGCCGGGCGTGTTCGACGACGTGACCGACGAGCTCGGCGTCTCGCTGCTCGGCCTCGACAGCAAAGGCGTGTTCGCGTTCTCGGCCAGCTTCGTCGATCTCGACGACGACGGCTGGCAGGACCTCGCGATCACGGTCGACTTTCGCAGCTCGCGGCTCTACTGGAACCTCGCCGGCCAGCTCTACGTCGACGGGACCAGCCCCGCGCAGCTCAACCAAGAGTCCAACGCGATGGGCTCGGCCTTCGCCGACCTCGACCGCGACGGCGACCTCGACTGGTACGTGACCTCGATCGCGCAGCTCGACGAGTGCGAGGCCGGCGAGACCCCGCCTTGTTGGCTGAGCAGCGGCAACCGCATGTACCGAAACACGGGCGCGCGCAGCTTCGATCGGGTCGAAGATCTCTACGCGGTCCGCGACGGCGCCTGGGCCTGGGGCACCAGCTTCTTCGACCTCGACAACGACGGCGATCAGGACTTGGTCCTGGCCAACGGCTGGCCGGGCCGCGACCTCTCCGGCGGCCTCTATCACCGCGACACGCCGATGCGGCTGTGGATCAACCAGGGCCCCGACCTCGCGATGAGCGAAGAGGGCGAGCTGCGTGGGGTCGACGATCGCCAGCAAGGTCGCGGGCTGGTCAGCTTCGACTACGACCTCGACGGCGATCTCGATCTGCTGGTCGTCAACCACGCGGGCCGGCCCAAGCTGCTGCGCAACGACGGCGCCGAGTCGGCCGGCTGGCTGCGGATCGCGGTCGAGGGCAACGTGTCCAACATCGACGGACGTGGCGCCAAGCTGCGGGTGCAGGTCGAGCCCGAGGGGCCGTGGCAGATCCGCGAGGTCGGGGTCGGCAGCCACTTCCTCGGCGAGAGCGAGCTGACCCAGCACTTTGGCCTCGGCGACGCGACCAGCGTGAACCGGGTCGAGGTCGAGTGGCCGGCCAGCGGGATCGTGCAGACCTTCGATGCGCTGGCGGCCAATCAGACCTTGTTGGTGCTCGAAGGCGAGCCCTGAACGCAGAGATTGCGAGGCCAAGTCGCAAAG
>JAMHUH010000020.1:0-3007 GCA_035904925.1 Nannocystaceae bacterium | reverse complement strand
CTGGATCTTCGGGTCGTCGATCAGCGCCAGGCAGGCGTCGATCAGCTCGCGCAGGTTGTGCGGCGGGATGTTGGTCGCCATGCCGACCGCGATGCCGACCGCGCCGTTGAGCAGCAGGTTGGGCACCTTGGTCGGCAGGACCGAAGGCTCGAGCTCTTTCTCGTCGTAGTTGGGGACCCAGTCGACGGTCTGCTTGTCGAGGTCGGCCAGCATCTCGCTGGTCAACTTCTCCATGCGGACCTCGGTGTAACGCATGGCCGCCGGCGAGTCGCCGTCGATCGAGCCGAAGTTGCCCTGGCCGTCGACCAGCGGGTAGCGCATGGCGAAGTCCTGCGCGAGTCGAACCAGCGCGTCGTAGACCGACTGGTCGCCGTGCGGGTGGTACTTGCCGATCACGTCACCGACCACGCGGGCCGACTTCTTGTAGGGCTGCGCGTGCGTGTTCTTGAGCTGCTGCATCGCGTAGAGCACCCGCCGATGGACCGGCTTGAGCCCGTCGCGGACGTCGGGCAGCGCCCGCGAGATGATCACCGACATCGCGTAGTCCAAGAAGGAACTACGCATTTCGTCTTCGATGTGGAGGGTCGTCTTCGTCTCGGCCATGAGCTGTGGTCTGCGGGGTCGCGCGAGGGCACCTCGAGCGGCCGGAGCATAGCCTCCCGCGGGTCGACTTGCACGCGCTCAACCTAGGAAAATTCACCCAAATTCAGCAGAATTAGCCTGATCCGAGGGTGGCTTGGATCACCCGAAAACGCCCTCGTTTGGAGGCCTTCCGGCGTTGGTGAACTCACTGGGAATCCAGCGCGCGATCCCGACGATCGGCGCCGCATCCAAGCGGGTTGGATCGCCACGATTCGCGCTGGAGCTGTGCACATTCGCAACCTCGCATTCGCAGCCCGGACCGGCGATTGCACGCGCGCTGCTATGCTCGCCTCGTGACCCACGCTCGCCCGCTCTGCATGCTCGTGGTGGTGCTGCTCTGTGGCTGTAAGCGAACGCAGGAGCACGAGCCGGCGCTGCCCGAGGCGTCGCCGCGCGACCAGAGCGAGCGAGAGCGGCGAGCGATCGACGCGAGCGTCGCGGGCTACGTCGACGCGCTCATGGCCCGCGACCCGGCGGCCGCGCTGCTCTGGGTGACCTCGGCGACCTTCGACTACTACGACCAGCTGCGCGTGCTCGCGCTGACCGGCAGCCGCGATCAGCTCGAGCAGCGCAACGTGATGGAGATCGTGATGATCCTCGAGCTGCGGATTCGCTTCACGCGAGCCGAGCTCGAGCACACCGACGGACGCGCGCTCTTCGAGGGTGCGATCGCGGCGGGCATGTACGCCGAGCCGCTCGCGCTCGACGACGTTCGGATCACCGACGAGGGTCGGCGCGCCGAGGTCTGGGCCGAGGGCGAGCAGGTGCTGTGGCTGGCGCGCGAGCAGGGCCGTTGGTGCATCGACCTGCCGGCCATGGTCGTCGGGCTCGGACCCGTGGTCGAAATCGATCTAGCCGACGCGATCCTCGCCGAGGGCCGTTTGCGGGTCGCCTTCGGGCTGCTCGAATCCCAGAGCGAATCGAAGTTCGGGCTCGATCTGGCCATCCTCGACGGTCCCGTCGACGAGCTGTGAAGCGTGCGAACGAATGCACGCGTGCGCGGCCGAGCACGCCAAGTAATCGCGCCAACCAACTCGCGCGAAGTCTGCGACACGGCCACAACTCGCTTGTCAGATCACCGCTCGACCCGAGACACTATGGGTCTGGAGGTGCCGATGGTCCCGACTCTTTTCGTCGTTGCAGATCAAAGCCAAGCTCAGTTGTACAAGGTGGGTGGTACGAAGTTGAACCCGACGCTCGAGGTCGTCGCTCAGCTCTCGCATCCGCAGGCGCGCGAACGCAGTGAAGCCCACGAATCGGGCTCGCACGAGCTCGTGCGCGACAGCGCGGCCGAGGAAGAGGAGCGCCGCTTCATCCGTGAAGTGGTCGATCGGCTCAAGAAGGGCCAGTCGAAGGGCGAGTTCCAGCGCCTCTACGTGGCCGCGCCGGCCAACTTCGTCGGGCGCCTGCGCAAGCACTATGGCAGCTCGCTCGCGCGCGCGGTCGAGCGCGAGATCATCGGCGACTACACCCGGCAAGACGAGCGCACGCTGCTGCGGCGCTTCACGAACTGGCTGAATTGATTTTGGGAGGGCGTTCCGCTCGCTTCGCTCGCTACTTCGTCTTTTGGCGGGCGTTCCGCCGCCCGCCCTCCCGGCGAGCAAGCTCGCCGGGAGCCTCCCACCTCACAGGCGCTTCGCGCCTGTTCACTTCGCGGTCGCTCGTTCATGACGGGTTTCGGGCGGCGTCTTGGGCTCGCTGAGTTTGTGTTCGTGAGTGGTTGGGACGGGCGTTCCGTCCCTGACCCGCCCACCCGTCATCCCCAGCTCGACCAAACCGGGTCTGAGCGCGTGTTCTGGGGTTGGCGGGTGGCTGGCAGGCTCAGTCCTCGAAGCGGAGCTGGAAGTCGACCCAACGCGGACCACGACCAACGCGGACCACGATCGCCTCGGCGTCCTCGCTCGCGCGATAGCCCTTCGTCGCAGCGTCGAGATCGTCGATCACTGCGTCGTCGACCGCCTCGAGCACGTCGCCCGCCCGCAGGCCGAGCTCGTGCGCGACCATGCCGGGCTCGACCGTGGCAAAGACGAAGCGGCTCTTCGTCGGGTCGAAGACGATCACGGCATCGTCGGCGAGCATGCTCGGGTCGTCCCAGAGCGTTCGAGCATATTCGGCGTCGATGATGCAGGTCGTGCCTGCGCAGTCGATGAATGCGCCTGGCGGCGGCTTGATCACGCCGGTCTCGCTGGCGGTGTCGTTGCCATCGGTGCTGTCGGACTCGGTGCCGACCTCGTCGTTGCCGCCCGCTGGCTCGCCGTTGCACTGGTAGGGGTCCAGCTCGGGACAGTACAGCTACCCTTGCATTCGTAGCTGTCTTGCCCTGGGGCCTCGGGTTCAGCAAGGGTCGTGTCACAGTCGTGGTCGT
>JAMHUH010000019.1:0-36700 GCA_035904925.1 Nannocystaceae bacterium | reverse complement strand
TCGAGAGCCTCGAATAGCGATGTCGTCGAGCGACCCGGCGAGCCAAGAAGCCCGCGTGCAGCTCGGCCATGTCGCCGGCCCGCACGGGATCGCGGGTGCGCTGCGAGTCCGGCTCTACAACCCCGCATCGAACACGCTCCGACCTGGCTTGGTCGACGAGCTCCGACGGGACGACGAGCGTCGGCTCGTGACCATCGACTCGCTCGCGCCCAAGCCCGGCAGCGAATTCATCCGGGTCTGGCTGCGTGAGGTCGCCGATCGTGACGCGGCCGCGGCCTTGCAAGGTTGGGAGCTCTGGGGCGATCGAAGCGAGCTGCCCGAGCTCGGTGAAGACGAGTACTACCTCAGCGACGTGATCGGTCACGCGGTCGTGCGGCGTGGTCCCGACGATCAGTGGCAGACGCTCGGCACGATCGTCGACGTGACCAGCAACGGCCTTCAAGATCTCTTCGAAGTCCGGCTCGGCGCGGCGACCTGGCTGCTGCCCGCGATCCCGCCCTTCGTGGTCGAGATCGCCGACGACCGAGTGATCGTCGACGTCCACGACGACATGCTCCCGAGCGGCTCGAGCGGAACGAGCGGATGAGCGACGCCCTCGAGTTCGAGGTGTTCACGATCTTCCCCGCCGCGATCCGGGCCTT
This sequence comes from Nannocystaceae bacterium, assembly GCA_035904925.1. GTDB lineage: Bacteria > Myxococcota_A > Polyangia > Nannocystales > Nannocystaceae > Plesiocystis. Next base: position 36,059 of record JAMHUH010000019.1, on the reverse strand, counting down.
CGTCGACACGGGTCTGCTCGGCAAGGCGCTCGCGCGCGGCCAGCTGCAGGTTCACTGCACCGACCTGCGCGAGTTCTGCCTCGATCGCCATCGCAACGTCGACGACGCGCCCTTTGGCGGCGGCGCGGGCATGGTCTTTCGACCCGAGCCGGTCGTCGCCGCGATCGAGGCCGTGACCGCGGCGCGCGGGCCCATGCATCGGATCTTGCTGACGCCCTCGGGCACGCGCTTCGATCAGCGCGTCGCCGAGCGCCTGGCCACGCTGCCTCGCATCGCGCTGCTCTGTGGTCGCTACGAGGGCATCGACGATCGCGTGCGCGAGGGCTGGGTCGACGAGTGCCTGTCGATCGGCGACTTCGTGCTCAACGGAGGCGAGGTCGCGGCTGCGGCGGTGATCGAGGCCGTCGCCCGCTTGCGCGAGGGCGTGCTCGGCAACCCCGAGTCGATCGAGCACGAGAGCTTCGCGGGCGGCGACGAAGGCCTCGTCGTCGAGCATCCCCACTACACGCGACCGGCCAGCTTTCGCGGACGCGAGGTGCCCGAGCTGCTGCTGCGCGGCGATCATGCCGAGGTCGAGCTCTGGCGCCGACGCATGGCCTGCCTGCGGACGTGGTTGGTTCGGCCCGAGCTGCGTCGCGCTCCGAAGCTGTCCGCCGCTCACCCCTTGATCTTGATCGCGCCGGACCACGCCAACGACCTGCTCGGGGCCGCCTTCGAGCACGCGCGCGCGCTCGGCTTGACCTGCACGCCGGTCCTCGTCGGTCCCAAGCAGCGCAGCATGAGGGATCTCAAGCAGATGCTTCGCAAGCTGCGGAAGTCGCATCGCGACCCGCCTTGGGTGCTCGGCGTCGGTGCGGCGATCTCGGATCAGCCGGAGCGCGACCCCGCGATGGCCCTCGATATCCTCGCGTTCGCGCAGCGTCGGCCACCTGGGCCCTTGGTGCTGTGGCTGGGCTCGGCCGAGGAGCCGGGCGCCGATCAGGTTCACGCGTGGCTGGCGCTCGAGCTCGAGCCCAAACACGTGAGTCCAGACGAGCTCTCGCGACTTGCCATCGCCCGGCGTTTGATCGACATTTCGCAGCCCCTGTCGGCAGGGTCACCATCCTTGCCGCACGTCCGCGTGGCCCTCGAGCGCCTGCGAACGATCATCGACCCTGCTTCGGGGTCCGGGGAGCGCGAGACTTCGCCATGAGCCACAGCAGCCCGATCATCCAAGACCTCGAGCGAGAACTCATTCGCACCGACATCCCCGAGTTCCGCGCCGGCGACCGCATCGCCGTCCACGCGCTGATCTCCGAAGGCGGCAAAGATCGCATCCAGGTGTTCGAGGGCGTCTGCATCCATCGTCGCAACAGCGGCCTGCGCGGCGCGTTCACGGTCCGCAAGGTCACCGACAACGTCGGCGTCGAGCGGGTGTGGTCGTTGAGCTCGCCTCGCGTGACCAAGATCGAGCTCATCAGCCGCGGCAAGGTCCGCCGCGCCAAGCTCTACTACTTGCGTGATCGTCGTGGCAACGCGGCTCGGATCAAGCGCAAGGTCGGCAAGTACAAAGAGCCGACGACCGTCGCCGAGGGCTGAGAGCCGAGCCTGAGGGCCGAGCCCTCCGAGGAACGAGGTCCCGTGGCCGACGACGACGCCGGGCCGAGCACGCGTGATCGCGGCCAACTCGGTGAGCGTCGGGCTGCGGCGTGGTTGGAGCGCCATGGTCTGGCGATCATCGACGCCAACGTCACGCTCGCGGGCGCCGAGATCGATCTCGTGGCTCGAGATCCCGCGGACGCCGACGAGCTCGGCGAAGCGTGGACCTGCGTGTTCATCGAGGTCCGCGGTCGCAGCGACGATCGCCTCGGTCACCCGCTCGAGACCATCGACCTGCGCAAGCAAGCTCGGGTTCGTCGAGCCGCGAGCGCGTGGTTGATCGGGCGTGATCTGTGGGAGCGGGTCGCCGTTCGCTTCGACGTGATCGCGCTGGTCGGCGACGACGATCCGATCTGGCTGCGCGACGCGTTCTGATCTCGAGCCAACGAACTCGAGCCAACGAACTCGAGCCAACGAACTCGAACCAACAAAAAGGCCCAGCGAGATCGCTGGGCCCTTTTCGTTCCGGCCTTCCGAGCAGCGAATCAGTTGTTCGCGTCCGGCCCGTAGCAGGCGAGCCACGACTCGCCGATGTTCGGCTCGCAGTCGGCGGCCAGGTCGTCGAGGGTGTCGAGGTCGTCGTTGCACACGCAGAGCTTCTGGCAGCAGAACTGACCGAGGCTCTGAAGGACGGTGCAGGAGAAGCCGAGCTCGCACGCGGTCTCGTCGTCGTCGACGGTCGGCCGATTGCTGAGCGAGCTGTTGTTGCAGTCCTCGTTCGTGTCGCAGGTCTTCGAGCACATCGAGCGCTCGAGCACGTAGTCGAGGCTCAGCTTGCAAGCACTGTTGACGCACTCGAACACGTGGTCGGTCGTGCTCGCGGCCGAGTTGCAGTTCTCGTCGGTCGTGCAAGCGTCGGGCGGAACCGTCTGCTCCTCACCATAGACGCAGAGCAGGTCGGAGCAGGAGAGCGCTGGGAAGGTCACCAGCTTGCTCGTCGGCGCCTCGACCGATCCATGGTTGCACGGCGCTCCAACGTCGCCTTGCGGACAGGCGGTGAGCAGCAAGCCACCCGCGAGGAGCGAGAAGGCACTCAGGACAGTGGAGTGGATGCGAGACATCGGCATCGAACGGTCTTCCGTCGGTCTTCCGCTGCTCGACCTCGGTGAGGTCGGTCGAGCCGGGTCCAAGCATAACGCTACTGTGCCGCTGGTGGGGAGCGAACAGAGCGCTGCTCGGCCAGCATCGTACACGTCCGAATCCTAGGGTCAAGTGCGCATCCAAGCCGCTCCAGCGATCTCTGCGGGCCGGTCGACGCGGTGATCCCGGCCTGGATCGACGTCCAGGTGCGGAGCCGCAACCGAACAATTCGAGCTGGCCAAGACCGGCTCGGCGAAGCTGCCGTTCGTGCCGCGCCGTGTCGCAGAAGTTCCCTCGCTCTCCTACCATCGAAAAGTCGGTGGTCTGGATCACCGGTCGAGCGAGGAGTGTCAATCTGCGAAACCAAAGCAGCTCGCTCGTAGAGGCTGCTTGCGATCGTCGACGCGCCGCTGGTAAGGTGCGACGGCTCTTACATGGGTCCAACGCGCCCGCGATCCCGATGAAAAAGCTCAGCCTTCTCAAGTCACTCCCGCTTCTACTCGGTCTCGCGTTCGGGGTCGCGTCGGCGACGGCCTATGCCGCACCGCCACCGCCTCCGCCCGGCAAGGGGGGACCGCCGCCAGCACCACCCGGAGGAGGGCCGCCCGCCCCGCCCGGAGGTGGCCCGCCGCTCCCGCCTGGAGGTGGGCCGCCGGTGCCGCCTGGTGCGAGCGGTCAGCCCAGCGCCGAGCAAAACCAAGCCGAGGAAGCCTACAACGCCAAGGAGTACCAAGCCGCGGCGCTCACCTTCCACAAGATCGCCTATGACGGTGCCGCTGGCGACGTCACGCGGGCGCAGTTCTGGCTCGGCAAGTCGCTCTTCCAGCTCGGCTTCTACTCGGGCTCGCTCGCGGTCTTCGACGAGATCGTCGTCGTCGGGCCCAGCCACCCCTACCATCAGCTCACGCTGCCCTGGTTGGCGTCGCTGAGCCGCAAGCTGCCCGAGGGCGCCGGCGTGCTCGAGAAGGTCGGCACCTACCAAGCCAAGGACCTCGAGAACGAGGCCTTCGACTCGGTTCGTGACGAGCTCTACTTCTTGCTCGGCCGCTACCACTACGGCCTGGGAGATCTCGGCCAAGCGATCGCGCTGCTGTCTCAGGTGCCGCGCGAGAGCGACTACTTCATCCCGGCGCAGTACTTCCTCGGCGTCGCCGAGACGCGCTCGTATCACGGCCCCGAAGCCGTCGAGGCGTTCAAGAACGTTCTGCGCAAGAACATCGAGCTGCGCGACGCTCGGGGCAAGAAGAAGAACCGCAAGGCCAACAAGGTCGCGCGGATGTCCGACAAGAAGAAGCGTCGGCTCGGCATCTCGGTCGCCGAGCTCGACTTCGAAGAGCAGAACCAGCGCTTCGACGAGCTCGCCAACATCGCGCTCGGCTACATCTTCTACCAGGTCGGCAAGTTCGACGTCTCGTTGAAGTACTTCAACAAGATCGGCATTCAGTCGCCCTACTGGCTGGACGCCGTGTTCGCGGCCTCGTGGTCGGAGTTCCGCTTGGTCGAAGTCGACCCGGATCCCAACAACGCGAACCGCCACTACCAGAGGACGCTCGGGTACATCCACACCCTCAACGCGCCCTTCTTCTTCGACTATCTGTACCCCGAGGCGTTGATCCTCAAGGCGGTGACCTACTACTTCAACTGCCGTTACGCCGCCGCCAAGGCGTCGATCGAGGAGTTCAGCTCCCGCTACGTGCAGACCAAGCAGGACCTCACCGACCTGCTCGAGCAAGCGCCCGAGGACTACCAGCTCTACGAGCTCTCGGTGAAGATCCGCGAAGAGAACTCGGATCTCGAGCCCTTCGTCGAGATGGTCGCTCGCAAGTCGCTTCAGGACAAAACCCTGGAGAAGTACTACGACTTCGTGAACCGGCTCATCTACGAGCAGGACTCGCTGTTCAAGGAGCAGACCAGCGAGTTCCAAGGCAGCAACCTCGGGGTCTATCTGCAAGAGAACCTCGACTTGACCATCTCGTTGGCCAAGGAGCGGACGGGCGCGCAGGCTCGCCAGCGCATCAGCGGGCAGATCGCCGACATCAAGAAGCTCGAGCGCGAGGCCATCAAGGTCGAGTACGAGATCGTCGAGAAGCTCAAGAAGCTCGGCGAAGAGAGCGAAGGCACGATCGCGAAGATCAAGCCGACCGCCGAAGAAGAGCGTTACAACTACAACGGCGAGTACTGGCAGGACGAGCTCGGTTACTACTACTACCGAGTCACGAGTGTCTGCGCCGAGTGAGCGACTGCGTCGCTCGCTGAGCCCCTAGGGCCCCGTACAGGGGCCTAGTTCGAGTTTCGAGTCAACACAACAACGGGGGCGGGTCGCCACAAGCGCCCGCCCCGTTTTCGGAGAATGTCTATGAGGTCGCAAAACCGATTCCCGAGTCAGTCGTCGACGACTGCGAAGCGTAGGTCCCGTACTCTCGGTCTGCTGACGGCTGGAACCATGGTTGCGCTGTTGCTGACGGCCGACGTCACCAGCGCCCAGGAGCCCGAGAAGAGCGGGGTCCGTTACAACCGAGACTCGAAGAAGACGAAGGCCAAGTCCGACCTTCTCGAGACCAAGTTCAAGGCCGAAAAAGAGGCCGAGGACAAGCGACGCGAGCGCGGCATCCAGATGATGGATGGCCAGCAATTCGCGGTCAAGCGCAAGGCCGTCGAGCAGGAGATGGCCGACAAGCAGATCGACTTCCTCAAGCGCTTGATCAAGACCACCGAGTCGTCGGATCCCGAGTACCCGGACTACCTGTTCCGACTCGCGGACCACTACCTCGAGAAGAAGGCCTACTTCGATCTCCAGGCCGGCTCGCTCTACGACAAGATCTACGACGCCGAGGACCAGAACAACGGCAAGCTGGCCTCGCAGCTCAAAGAGCAGCAGAAGCGCCACACCAAGGACGCCCGCGAGTCGAGCGAAGCTGCGGCGCGCATCTACGAGGCCCTGGTCAGCGACGCCAAGTTCTCGGCCTATCCGCGGATGGACGAGGCGCTCTACTACTACGCGTTCGAGCTCGGTGAGCTCGGCGAGGAGTCGAAGATGCAGCTCGCCTACCAGCGGCTGATCAACGACTTCCCGAGCAGCCCTTACATCTCCAACGCCTACCTGGCCTTCGCCGACTACTACTTCGGCAAGGGTGACATCGGCTCGGCCGTCCGCCTCTACGAGCGCGTCGTCGAGTTCCCCGACAGCCCGGTCTACGCCTACGCGCTCTACAAGCTGGCGTGGTGTCACCTCAACCCGATCGGCGCCATGGATGCCCGCTTCGATCGCTCGCTCGACTACTTCGTCAAGACCATCACGGCGACGAAGGAAGGCCGCGCCGGCTCCGAGGCCAACGGCAAGCAGCTGCGCCGCGACGCTCGCCGCGACCTGATCCGCGCCTACGTTCACGCCTCGAAGCCCTCGAAGGCGTGGGACTTCTTCGAGAAGATCGGCAACGGCCCGGGCAACGACGAGAACGACGCTCGCAAGATGATGGAGCTGCTCGGCAACCAGTACTTCGGCGACGGCCAGTACACCGAGTCGACCTTCATCTACAAGAAGCTGCAGGAGCTCTACCCGAGCGACGCGATGACCTGCGACTGGCAGGGCAAGATCGTCATCAACACGCTCGCGACGGACAACAAAGAGGTCCAGTGGAACGAGACCGAGCTGCTCGCCAAGGAGTGGCTCAAGTTCAAGGACGGCGACTTCAAGAAGTCGGTCAAGAAGCAGTGCCGCGACAACGCGCTCGCGACCATGAAGCAGATGGCCACCGTCTGGCACGACGAGGCCGAGAAGACCAAGCTCGCGCGCACCTACGAGCTGGCCGAGAACTCCTACCGCGTGTTCTTGACCACCTTCAAGGGTGACGAGGACGCCTACGAGCTCCAGTACTACTACGGCGAGCTGCTCTGGGCGCTCGCGACCCAGTACTACGCGAGCAAGGACAAGACCGAGCGCGCCAAGGGCCTCGAGTACTTCAAGAAGGCCCACGACGAGTTCGTCAACACGCTCGAGCTCAAGCCCGACGGCAAGTACACCGCCGACGCTGCGTTCGCGCAGATGCTCGCGATGAAGAACTTCCTCGAGTACGACGAGACCGGCGGGGCCAAGAAGTCCTGCAAGGTCGACGCCGAGGGCGTCTGCATCTACCGCGAAGACAAGAAGAAGAAGAAGCCCAAGGACGAGAACTCGGTCGTCAACGCGGACTCGGAGTACCCGATGTCGGACTACACCGACACGGAGAAGCAGATGCTCGGGTCCTACGACATCTACGTCAAGTACGTGAAGAAGAAAGACGACGCCGAGCTGCCCAAGATCATGTACCACCGGGCGAAGCTGATGATGGACCACAACCGGTTCGAGGAAGCCGAGCCGCTGTTGAAGGAGATCGTCACCAAGTTCGACGACGTCAAGGAAGCCCAGATCTACGCCGCATGGTGCACGGCGATGTTGATCGACTTGTTGACCATCGAGTGGCTCGACAAGAAGAACAACCCGACGCAGACGATCGCCGCGAGCGACAACCTCGAGGAGTGGGCGACCAAGATTCAGACCATGAAGGTCTGGAACCACGAGGAGACCGCGGCCGTCCGCGAGGCCGTCCCGACCCTGCTCGCCGGCATCGGCTGGAAGAAGGGCATGGCCTACCGCGACGCGGGCGTGGCCTTCGTCGAGGGCAAGGAAGGCGGCGATCCGCAGGGCTTCGAGAAGTGCGCGACCCAGTTCGTCGAGGTGTTCAACAAGTTCGAGGATCATCCCAAGGCCTCGACCCTGCTCTGGAACGCCGCCGAGTGCTCGGACGCCGCCTATCAGGTCGGTCAGGCGATCACCCTGCGCAAGGCCTTGCTCGAGCGCTACCCCGACAGCGAGCACGCTCGTGACACGCTGAAGTACCTCGCCGAGTCCTACCAGGCCGTCGCCTACTACGACGACGCCGCGACTCGCTACGAGGAGTTCGCCGAGAAGTACCCGAAGGACGGCGAGTCGGCCGACGCGCTGCAGAACGCCTACCTGTTCCGGCTCGGGCTCGGGCAGGAGACCAAGGCCAAGGACAACCTCGTCAAGTACGAGAGCGTCTACAAGAAGAAGGACATCGAGAAGGCCGCGAAGATCTTCTGGTCCGAGCACGACCTGCTCAAGTCGGTCGGAGCCAAGCGCTCGCACGCCGAGGAGTACCTCAAGGTCTACGGCAAGAAGGGCGGGCTCGATCGGGCCGTCGTCGCCGAAGCCGTGATCGCTCAGACCGACTGGCGCCGCTCGTGCGACGAGCCGCTGCTCTACGACTCGTGCATCTCGGTCAAGCGCAAGCGCGTGATCTCGGGCGTCGAGGAGATCGAGAAGCGCAAGAAGCTCGAGGAGAAGGCCAAGCGCAAGGCGGAAGAGGAGGCCAAGAACGAGAGCAGCGACATGAAGAAGGCCCGCTTCAAGCCGCCGAAGAACTGCGGCAGCCCGACGCAAGGCATCATCACGGTCCACACGCGCGGCAAGAAGCGGCGCGAGCAGGCGCAGGCCCGCTTCCGCGGCATCCTCAAGTCGATCGGCAAGGGCAAGGTTCAGATCCCCGCCGAGGACATCAAGCGCGCCGACGACTTCAAGAATGCCTGGGCCATGTCGATGGTCTACGTCGCGGACGAGAAGTACGAGCGCTACCTGACCATCGAGATGCCCTCCGAGCTCGACTTCTCGGTCGAGGACTACCTCAAGGACTCGGGCGTCCCGGCCTGGGAGAAGAAGTACAAGGAACAGGTCGCCAAGGCCGAGGACTCCAAGAAGCGCGTCGGTGCGTTCTTCGAGTCCAAGATGAAGCTCGGCAAGGAGCTGCAGGACGAGTACGCGGTGGTCAAGGAGACCGGCAGCCCCTACTGGGTGCTGGCTTCCGCGGCCCGCACGGCCTCGGTGCTGCAGAACTTCGCCGACCAGCTCTACCGCGCCGACGTCCCGCAGGACTTCCGCACGGACGAGCAAGTCTGGGCCTACTGCGACGCGTTGGCCGACCAAGCCGATCCCGTCCAGGAGCAGGCGATGGCCGCCTACACCTACTGCATCGAGCGCTCGACCGAGTTCCAGTTCTTCAACGACTTCTCGCGTCTGTGCGAGGAGGAGATGCAGCAACGCAACGCCGACAAGTACCCGGCGACCAACGAGCTCTTCGGTGTGTCCATCTACACCGCGAGCCGGATCGAGCGAGTCGGCGTGCTCGAGGATCCGCTCGGTGGCCGGCTCAACCCGGTCAAGAAGAAGGACCCTGCTGCTGCGAAGGTCGACGACGACAAGGACAAGAAGGACGCGAAGGAAGGCGACGAGTGAGTCGGCTGACTGAGGGAGGAACGACCATGAAGACCATCAGCAAGCTGTCCACCATCGCCCTGACGCTCTTGCTCGCCGGCAACCTCGCCGCGTGCAAGGACAAGAAGGGCCCCAAGAACCCCGAAGCCCAGGGCGAGCTCAAAGACGCGTCCAAGGCCGAGGTCCCCGACGAGCAGGCCAAGGCCCAGTTCGCCGAGGTGTTCGCCAAGTACCAGACCGCCAAGAGCGACGGGCTCTCGGCGGCGGAGTGCGAGAGCATCGCCAAGCAGTTCGACGAGGTCTACGAGACCAACAAGAAGTCGATGCTGGTCGCTCGCTTCAACGTCGGCGCGCTCTGGGAGGAGTGCGGCGATCTCGAGAAGGCGACCAAGGTCTACGACGAGCTCGCGGGGAAGAACTTCCACCTCGCGATCAACAACCTCGGCGTGATCGCGTGGAACAAGGGCGACCACAAGAAGGCGCTCGACCTGTTCAAGAAGTCGGTCGAGGCCGACAAGAAGCAGGCGTTCTGGGCTCGCAACAACATGGCGGCCGCGCATCGCGACCGCTACGCCGAGAAGATCGACCCCGAGGACTTCGCGACTGCCGAAAAGCAGATCCAGAACGTCCTCGCCGTCGACACCAGCAACAAGGCGGCCTACGAGAACCTCGCGCGGCTCTACTACGACCGCGGTCGGCTCAAGGACCAGTCCTACCTGGTGCTCTCGAACCTGGTCGTGACCCAGGCGCTGCGGGTGCTCGAGAAGGAAGGCCAGCAGAGCGCCGACATCTGGAACCTCAAGGGCCTGCTCTTCATGCAGGAGGACAACCAGATCGACGCGCTCAAGGCGTTCAAGAAGGCGGTCGAGGTCGACGCCAAGCACGCCGACGCGAACCGCAACATCGGCTTCATCGCCATCCGCTTCCGCGACTACAAGAGCGCCGAAGCAGCCTTCGACACGGCGCTCAAGTCCGACGCGGTCAAGCGCGACATCGAGGTCTTCATCGCCATGGGCGTCGCCAAGCGCGGGCTCAAGAAGTTCAAGGAGGCCGAGGAGTGGTACCGCAAGGCCATGGAGGTCGACAAAAAGGACCCGCGTCCTTGGTACAACCTCGGGATCCTCAACCAGGACCACCTGATCGGTCAGGATGGCGTCGAGCAGGCGGAGATCGAGAAGTTCTACAACACCGCCAAGGAGCACTACGGCAAGTTCATGAAGGCGGCCGAGGGCGACAAGCGCTACGCCGACGCCGTGAAGGATGCGCTCGACCGGGTGGCGATCATCGATGACGCGATCTCGACCTTCCGCGTGATGGAGAAGCTCGAGGCCGAGGCCAAGAAGATCCAGGAAGCCGCCGAGGCGGCCGAGAAGGAGCGGCGCAAGAAGCTGCTCGAGCTCGAGAAGGCGGCCGAGGCCGCCGGCGGTCCGAGCCCGACCGAGGTCGCGGACAAGGCCGCCGCCGAGGAGGCCGCCAAGGCCAAGGCTGCCGCCGACGCCGAGAAGGCCAAGGCCGATGCCGAGGCCGCGCAGAAGGCCGCCGACAACGACGCCAAGAAGGACGAAGACTAGTCGTCGAGTTCGAGTTCACTTCGAGCTCACGCGAGGGCGGCCCCGGTTTCGGTGCCGCCCTCGGCGTTTCGAAGGACCGAGTCCGAGTCGATTCACATGGGCCTGCGTTGCCTGGCGCATGCATCGTCGAGGGATCGTGTTGGCCTTGGTGTCAGCGAGCGCATGCAGCCGCGCGAGCACTCCACCGACATGCCCCGAGCCGAGCGAGCCGGCGATCGCCGAGCTCGACACTCCGATCGAGATTTCCAGCGACCAAGACCAGCGCGTCCGCGCCCGCTGGCTCGCCCAGGGTGACGCGCTCGAGTTCGAGTGGCTCGAGGCCCAGGTCCACGCGCGCTTGAACCAGAGCCCACGAGACCTCGCGCGTTGGGCCGCGCTCGCGCGACTCCACCTCGATCGTGCGGTCCGCGACGAGATCCCGAGCGAGCTTCGCCACGCCGCGTTGATCCTCGCCGAGGCCGACCGAATCGGCGCTGACTCGGCCGAGCTCGAGCTCGTTCGTGGTCTGCTCGCGCAGCTCGAAGGTCGCCACGATCACGCGGTCGCGGCCTGGCAGCGGGCCGTCGATCTCGATCCTGCGTTGGCCGAGGCGCGCCTGCGGCTCGGCGTCGCGATGCTCGAGCACCGCGACTTCGCAGGCGCCAAGCTCGAGTTGCTCGCCCATGCCGAGCTCGCGCCGGAAGACGCCGAAGGTTGGCTCGCGCTCGGGGTCGCGCACGCGCACACGCACGAGCCCAGCCAAGCCGCGGCCGCCTATGCACGCGCGGCCAAGCTCGCGCCCGATGATCCACGCCCGCACTGGAACCTGTTCTGGCTGCGATGGACCTTGGAGGAGTTCGACCAAGACGAGCTCGACATCGTCGTCGCGCAGACTCGAATGCACATCGTCGACGTCCTCGCGATCCCGGCGCCCGCGTGCGAAGCCGCCGTGCTTCCGGACCCGCTCTGCCTCGCGGCGCTCGAGCAACATCGACAGATCGCCGCGCAGGCGCCCGAGCTCGACACCACCGTGCTCGAATTCCGAGCGACGATGGTGTTCATGCGGGGCCTGACGACCGGGCGCACCCGCCCGAACGAGGCCGAGCAGGCGGAAGAAAGCCAACGCCGGCAGAAACTGCTCGAGCTCGAGCGCGCCGCCCAAGCGGCGGAGCTCGAAGCCGCCGAAGCAGCGGGAGATCCGCGATCCGGGGAAACTGGGTGAACACTCGCCAAAACACCCACCATGATCCCCTTCGGCCGCGATCACCGTTGTTTACACACATTCCTGGCACGGCTAAGATGTCGAACCGCGAGACCCAGGCATCCAGCCGGGCGTCTGCTCCCCATCGGAGCGAGAACCATGACCAAGCGCATGCTGACCCTGTCCGTCTTCGCCTTTGCGGCGAGCTTGTCGACCACCACCTTCGCGCAGCCGGGCGGCTCCGACGAGTCCGCGCTCGCGGGCAAGACCGGCGACGGCGTCACCGTCTATGACTTCGAAGACGACGACGTCGACGGCGAGGTCCTCTCGCCCGAAGGCGCCAACCTGTCCTCGCGTGGCCGCAGCAAGCACGCCAGCTTGATCACCATCCGGCCGCACTTCATCCCCGAGATGATCAAGATGGCCAACGACATCTGAGCGGACTCGCACCGGGCCGCGGCGACAAGCCTGGCCGGGTGTGCCCCCTCACGTTGGATCCATCCAAGATCAGGAAGAAACCCTCAACCGGGGCGGAACCCCGACAGTAGCCCACTGTCTACCCGCCCGAATCGCAGACGCCTCGACGCGAGCGCCCCGAGATGTTCCGGGGACCCGAACAGGCACCAACCGAGTCAGCCCCACGGCTGAGCACTTCCCCCGAACGGGCGAGACCGAGGATCGATGTCCACCAAGACCCTGACGCTCAACATCTACCGCGGCGACGAGCTGGTCGAGACCAAGTCTCTCACCCAGGACGTCATCAAGATCGGCAAGCTCAAGAGCAGCCACCTGTGCCTGGACGACGAGGCCGTGGCGCGCATGCACGCGGTCATCGAAGTGTCCGGCAGCGACGTCCGAGTGATCGACCTCGGCAGCTCGACCGGCACGATCCTCAACGGCTCGCCGATCGACAAGAACGCCTCGGTCAGCCAGGGCGACAGCCTGGCCTTCGGTCCTTATCGGATCGAGGTCGTGCAGATCGCCGACGCTCAGGTCGCCGCGCCCGTCTCCGCTCCCGCGCCCTCGATGGCCGCCGCCGGCATGCCGATGGCCGCCGCAGCGCCGATGGCCAACATGGCCGTCAGTGCGCCGCCGGTCCAGATCGACGTCGGTGCGGTCGAAGTGCAAGACGGTCGGCAGGTCGCCGAGGTGGTCGCGGTCTATGGTCGCTCGCCGATCGACGTCGTCCACGTCGGTCAGGTCCGCCGCAACAAGGCGATCCCGCCGATCTTGATCGGCTCGGGTCTCGTGCTCTTGCTCGGTGGTCTCGGCCTCTTCGCAACCGAGATCAGCCAGGACTGGCAGACCTACTCGCAGCAGCTGCGCGAGGCTCAGCAGTCGAAGAAGCCCGAGCCGGCCAAGCCCGGCAACGGCACCGGCGGCCTCGGCCTCGGCATCGCGCTGCTCGGCCTCTTCCCCTTGGTCGCCGGCGCCCTGCGCATGAGCGAGAAGACCGTGTTCGACTACACGATCGGCGAGGGCCACGACGCGGTCTTCCACGTGCCGCCCCACGGTCTGCCCGATCCGGTCGCGTTCCCGCTCGTCCGCACCAGCGGTGGCGACTTCACGCTGAACTTCACCCAGGCGATGACCGGCGAGATCACCCTCGACGGCCAGACGCTCGACCTCAAGGAGCTGATCAGCTCGGGTCGCGCCGGCTCGGCGGGCTCGTACTACAGCTTCCCCTTGCCGCGTGGCGTGCAGGGCAAGGTCCACTACGACAGCATCACCTTCCACATCAACACCGTGAACCCCGGGGCGATCGTCGCCGGTCGCGGTGACACCGACTGGCCCTTCTGGGCCTACGTCGGTGGTACGGCGGTGATCGGCTTCGCCTTCTACTTCTTGATGCGCAGCATCCCCGATCAGCTGCTCGCGATCTCGATGGAAGACGGCAACGGCGAGCCGGCCTACGCCCGCTACATGCATCAGCCCGACGAGCAGAAGGAAGAGGAGCCGCCGCCGGAAGAGACCGAGGTCTCCGACGACGAGGCGGGCGGCACCGGCCAGCGTCACGCGGGCGAAGAGGGCAAGATGGGCAAGCCCTCGAGCAAGTCGAAGTCGGGCCTCTACGCGATGAAGGGGCCGCAGAACGCGATCCCGCAGATGGCTCGCAACTTCGACCCCGACATGGCGGCTCGCAACGCCGGTATCCTCGGCGTCATGCAGCAGCAGGGCGGCCACTTCTTGGCGTCGCCCTACGGTGGCGCGTTCGCGGTCGGCAACGACGACTCGGACGTCTGGGGTGGCTTGACCGGCACCGAAGTCGGCGAGGCCTACGGCGTCGGCGGTCTCGGTCTGGTCGGCACCGGTCGCGGTGGTGGTGGTACCGGCGAAGGCACCATCGGCCTCGGCAACACCGGCCTGATCGGCAAGGGCGGCGGCGGCGGTTCGGGCTCGGGCTACGGCCGGGGTTCGGGCGCAGGCTTCGGTGGTCGTGGCAAGCGGGTCCCGCAGGTCCGTCAGGCCAAGGCGACCGTTCAGGGCGCGCTCGACCGCGACATCATCCGCCGCATCGTTCGCGCGCACATCAACGAGGTCCGCTCCTGCTACAACGCGGGTCTGACCAAGGACCCGAACCTTCAGGGTCGCGTCGCGGTCAACTTCGTCATCGCGGGTACCGGCAAGGTCGCCTCGGCGGTGGTTCAAGAGTCGACCATCAAGGACGCCTCGGTCGGTAACTGCGTGGCCAAGGCGGTCAAGCGCTGGACCTTCCCCAAGCCCCGCGGTGGCGGCAACGTGATCGTCACCTACCCCTTCAACCTGACCCCGGGCTGAACTGGGCAGACGAGCTGGGCGAGCCTCGAGCTCGTCCAGCCGACGACGAGAGCCTCGGCAGGATGACTGCCGGGGCTTTCGCGCGTTCGCGCGTGGACCCGAACGATCTCGCTGCTTGTCACCAGGAGTCGAGGTCGGTATTGTTCGCGCCCCGAAAGGTGGATCCGATGCGCCGAGCCCTGTTCGCAGCCCTACTGACCGTCGCCGTCGTCCTACCCGCTTGCAACCTGACCAGTCAGGCGCGAGTCGATTCCATCAAGCAGATGAACGAGGGCATCACTCAGCTCAAGAAGGGCAACATGTCCGGAGCCGAGCGAGCGCTGCAGCAAGCGATCAAGACTGATCCGACGCATGCAGAGGCCTACCTCAACCTCGGCAAGATGTATCGCAAGCAGCAGAAGTGGGTGGACGCCGAGAAGGCCTACCGCGCTGCGATCGAGAACATGAGCGACAAGCCGAAGGGTGAGTACTACTTCGAGCTCGCGTCGGTTCAGGTGTCCGAGGCGAACGAGCCGGGCACGAGTCGGGTCGAGCAAGCCGCCAAGTACCGCGAGGCGATCACGTCGTTCTCCGAGGCGATCCGGCTCAACCCCAACTTGTATCGCGCGCACTACCAGGTCGGCTACTTGCACGACAAGCTCGACGAGCCCGAGCAAGCCGACCAGGCGTTCCGCGAGTGCATCAAGTTGAACGCGAAGTACAGCCCTTGCTTCGTGTCGCTCGGCAACATGTACATCGACTACGGGTTCTCGGCCGTCGCGATGGCCGTGCTCGAGACGGGCACCAAGGTCAACGAGACCGACGCGGACATGTGGAACGGCATGGGTCGCGCGTTGCTGGCCCTCAACCGCGCCAAAGATGCGGTCGAAGCCTACAAGAAGGCCAAGCGCATCGACCCGGAGAAGCCGGACGTGCTCTTCGGTCTCGGCATGGCCTACGCGGAGGTGCCGATGCGCAAGGAGGCCGAGGAAACGCTCAACGAGTTCCTCAACAAGGCCGGCCAGTCGCCCGAGCACGTCAAGAAGGCTGCTCAGGACACGATCATGCGCATGGCCGGACCGATCTGACCTCGCTCGGAGTTCGCCCCGAGTTCGCTCGGAGTCGCCTCCGACCTGAACCACACACCCGGCCTGTCGCGTAGGTCCTCGACGGTCCGCGTCGCTCACTCGCCTGCGTGGCCGAGCGTGAGCGGCCGGCTTGCGGGGCCCCGTGCCTGCCATGAAAGCGCACCCTCGCTGGCCGTCCAGGCTGGCGAAGCGGTGCGCTTTTGCGTTGGCGAAATTCGTTGCCCGGGCCCTCGTCACTCGCGTTGAGCCAGCTGGCGCCCCCGTGCTATATCGGCCCCCCTGCCAGTGAAATTCCCCAGTGATGCTGGCAGCATGGGACCCAGATGGAAGTCACTCAGCGGATCAAGGCACGGCTCAAAGAAGTCCAGGACTGGAACTCGGTCATCGACGAGATCGAAGCGGAAGCCGGCGCCCTCGCGAGCGGCCCAGAGCAGTCGCTCGCGCTCTACGATCTCGCGCGTGCCTGTGAAGACATGTTGCTCGACAAGGCTCGAGCGATGTCTTGTTACCAGAAGGCGTTCAAGCTCGATCAGACCAACCTGATCGCGCTCGAGCGTGCACGCGAGATCTATCGCGAGATGGCCTCGCTCGAGATGGTGACCAAGTTGATGGGCCTCGAGCTGCGCGCGAATCAAGATGCGTCGCGCGCCGCGGGTCTCAACTACGCCTACGGGACCGCGAAGCTCAACCAGCGAGACATCGACGCGGCCAAGGGCTTCCTCGCCGCCGCGGCCGAGTCGGGCGATCCCATCCATCAAGCCCGCTTCCAAGAGACGCTCTACGATCGCAACAACTGGGAGTTCGCGCTCGACAACATCTTCGGTCAGCTCAAGGCGCTGATCGGCGCCGATGATCCGCTCGGCGCCGAAGTGGCCAACCTCGGCGCTCAGATCGCTGGGTTGTTCATGCGTGCCGCTCGGATCCTCCAGCAAGAGGCGCCCGAAGATCCGCGCTTGCTTCCGACCTTGTTCAAGGCGCTCGACGCCAACCCGCAAGACGCCGAGGCCGGCTTCGTCGCCGAGCTGCTCTTGCAGCAGGGCGGTCACCTTCAGCACATCCAGGCGCTGCAAGATCGTCGCGCGAGCCTGATCGAGGACATCGGCCAGCGGATCACCGCGCTGGCCGAGTTCGGCACGATCTGGCAGGTCCGGCTGCAGAACCCGGAGATGGCCGCGTACTTCTATCGGCAGGCGCTCGAGCTCGCCTACGAGTACGGGGCCGGCGACAATTTCCCGTGGCACATCGCCGCGTTCCGAGCGGTCCGCACCGTCGGTCCCGACGCCGACCTGATCGTGCTCGGCGACAAGGGCCTCGCCAACCTCTCGGATCCCAACGACGCGAGCCTCTTGGCGCTGCAAGCGGGTGAGCTCGCTTGGCAGCTCGAGGACATCGAGTCCGCGCGTCGCCTCTTGGCCTTCGCGTCCGAGCGCGCGCCGACCAACCCCGTCGTGCTCTCGTTCGAGGCCAACGTCGGCCCGCTCGAGTCCGCGGTCGAAGAGCCTGCGGTGGAAGAGCCCGCGGTCGAGGAGCCGGCCGTCGAAGAGCCCGTCGCGGAGGAGCCGGTCGTCGAAGAGCCGGTCGTCGAAGAGCCGGCAGTCGAAGAGCCCGTCGCGGAGGAGCCCGCGATCGAAGAGCCGGTCGCGCAAGAGCCTGAGGCCGCGGTGGAAGAGCCCGCGGTCGAAGAGCCGGCCGTCGAAGAGCCGGCCGTCGAAGAGCCTGTCGCGGAAGAGCCGGTCGCGGAAGCGCCTGTCGTCGAAGAGCCTGTCGCGGAAGAGCCGGCCGTCGAGGAGCCGGTCGCGGAAGAGCCTGTCGAAGAGCCGGTCGCGGAGGAGCCCGCGATCGAAGAGCCGGTCGCGCAAGAGCCCGTCGCCGCCAAGCCCGAGGCGTCCGGGGCGACCATGTCGCTCGGCGACGAGAGCTACACCGAAGAGGAAATGGCCATGATCGCGGCGGCCGAGGCTGCGGCGAAGAAGGGCGGCAAGTGGGCCATCGACGCTTGGCGCGACGTGGTCAACAAGCTGCCGCCCGACAAGGTCTACCCCCGCGAGCAGCTCAAGGCCGTCTACGTCGAGTCCGGCAAGTGGAGCAACGTCGCCGACCTCTACAAGGATCTGCTCAAGCGGATCGACGACGAGACCGCCAAGATCCCGCTGACCTGGGAGCTGGTCCGCATCTACCGTGATCAGCTCAAGCAGCCGGGCCTGGTCGTGACGACCTTGGCCTCGCTCGAGAAGGCGGTCGAGGCGACCGGCGACAACGCGGCGCTGCTCGAGGTCGTCGAGGCTCAGCAAGAGCAGTTCGACCAAATGAAGCGGTGGCCGGATCTGATCAGCCGAATCCGGCGGCGGGCCGAGCTGCACGAGGACCCGATCAAGAAGGTCGAGCTGCACCTCGAAGCCGGCAACTTGTTCCTCGACAAGTTCAACAACCAGGCCGAGGCGATCAAGAGCTTCGAGTCGGCGCTCGAGATCGACGAGTACAACCCCGAGGCGCTCGCCAAGCTCAAGGACCTCTACGGGCGCCGGCGCGACTGGGAGAAGATGATCGTCGTTCAGCAGCGCGAGCTGAAGCTGATCGCCGATCCGGTCGAGCGGCAGACCCAGCTGCTCGACGTGGCTCGCACCGCCGGTAGCAAGATCAAGAAGCCTTCGATCGCGATCGAGCTGTGGAGCGCGGTGCTCGAGGGCGACCCGACCAACCTCGAGGCGCTCGAGGTGCTCGAGGGCATGCAGGAGCGCGAGAAGGACTGGGCCGCGCTGGCCAAGACCCTCCAGACCCTGACCGAGGTCATCAGCGACGCGACCAAGCGCTCGGCCTACCTGGTCAAGCTCGGCCTGCTCTACTCCGACAAGCTCGACGACAACCAGGCGGCGATTCGCACCTGGGAGGCCCTGCACGAGCTCGAGCCCGACAACCGTCGGGCCCAGGACGCGCTCAAGAAGCTCTACTTGAGCGAGGGCAACATGGACGCCCTCGAGGGCTTCTACGCCAAGCAAGACAAGTGGGCGGAGTTCATCCGCGTGCTCGAGCGCGAGGCCGAGACCGCCGAACAAGAGGATCGTCGGATCGACCTGACCCTCAAGGTCGCGCAGCTCTACAAGGTCCGGCTCGAGAAGGCCGACCGCGCCACGCGAACGCTCGAGAAGGCGCTCGAGCAGGCGCCGACCAACCTGACCTTGGCCGAGGCCCTGCTCGAGCTCTACGAGGAGGCCAACGACGAGCGGCACGTGTCCAAGCCGCTCCAGGTCAAGCTCGACCACACCGAGGATCCCGAGTCGCGCCAGTCCTTGCTCGCGCGCTTGGCCGACCTGGCCGAGCGGGTTCAGAGCGACCCGGCGCAGGCCTTCGTGTACTGGCGTCGCTCGCTCGACGAGGACTACACCCAGGGCAACTCGGCCGAGAACATGCGCCGCTTGGCCGAGCAGACCAACACCTGGGGTGATCTGGTCGAGTCCTTCGAGGCGGCCTACGGCAAGTACGGCGCCCAGCCGGACAGCCTGCCTTTGCGCCTCGCGGTCGCCGAGGTCTACGAAAAGCGGATCGCCGACCTCGAGCGCGCGCTCGCGGTCAACCAAGAGATCCTCGAGATCGACGCCGAGCAAGAGCAGGCCCTGGCCTCGCTCGAGAACCTCTACCTGGCGCTCGGCCGTGAAGAGGACCTGCTCAAGGTGCTCGCGACCAAGCTCGAGCTGGCCAGCGACGACGACGATCGCCGGCAGATCCAAGCTCGGATCGGCTCGATCCACGAGCAGCTCGGCCATCCCGAGCAAGCCGTCACGGCCTACAACGCCGTGCTCGACATGGGCGTCGAGGATGCCAGCGCGCTGGCGGCCCTCGATCGCCTCTACCTCGGGCTCGAGAATTGGTCGGCGCTGGCCGACATCCTGCGCCGCGAGCTCGCGGTCGTCGAAGAGCAGGGCGAGGAGAGCGAGGCCGGCATGAAGCTGCCCGACCGCGCGACCATCCGCCACCGCTTGGGCAGCGTCTATCAAGACCACCTCGGCAACGCCGAGGACGCGATCGAGCTCTTCCGCGAGGTGCTCGAGTACGACCCGGATCACGCCGACGCGCGCCAGCGACTCGAGAGCTGGCTCGAGCACGAGGACTTCAAGGTTCGGACCGCGACCATCTTGCGCGACGTCTACCAGCGCCGCGAAGAGTGGCCGCAGCTGGTCCGCGCGCTCGAGATCCTCGCCGCGGCCGAGGACGTCACGCCCGACCGCGTGGTCTTGCTGCTCAAGATCGGCGAGATCCAAGCCCAGGCGATCGGCGACAGCCGGGCGGCCTTCGACGCGTTCGCCCGAGCCTTCCGCGAGGACGCCGAGGACGAGACCGCTCAGCAGGCGCTCGAGAACATCGCCGGCATCGACGAGCGTTGGCAGGACTTCGCCGAGCTCTACGAGGGCGCGGTCGCCAAGGACCTGCCCAGCGAGCTGATGAAGGCGCTGCTGCACAAGCTCGCCGGCGTCTACGACAGCCAGCTCGCGCTGCCCGAAAAGGCGATCGCTTGCTACCAGCGGGCGGTCGACATCGACCCCGAGAACGCCTCGGCCCTCGACGCGCTCGAGCAGCTCTTCCAGCGGGCCGAGAATTGGGGCGAGCTGCTCGACGTCTACCGCCGCAAGGTCGAGTTCGAGGACGACCCCGACCTGCGTCAGGGCCTGCGCTTCAAGATCGCCTACCTGCAAGAGGAGATGCTCCAGCAGAACCCCGAGGCGATCGCGACCTACAACGAGATCCTCGCGGACGACGACACCAACACCAAGGCGATCGTCGCGCTCGACCGGCTCTACCAGGCCCAGGGCAACTGGTCCGACCTCGCCGAGATCCTCGACCGTCAGCTCGCGCTGGCCGGCGATCCCGACGACATGATCCAGCTCAGCCTGCGCCTCGGTGACGTCCGGCTGCAGAAGCTGGCCCAGGCTGGTCTCGCGGTCGAGATCTACCGGCGGGTGTTCGACTACGACCCGCAGAACGAGCACGCGCTCGCGGCCCTCGAGACCTTGCTGACCAACGACGAGCAGCAGCTCGTGGTCGCCAAGATCCTCGAGCCGATCTATCGCCAGACCAACGAGTGGTCGAAGCTGATCCAGGCCTACGAGATCATGGTCGCGCGCTCGCTCGACCCGAGCGAGCGGATCTCTTTGCTGCACATGATCGGCGAGCTCTACGAGATCGCTGGCGAGCAGCCCGAGCAGGCCTTCGAGGCGATCGGTCGCGCGCTCCGGGCCGACCCCGCCAACGAAGAGACCCAGCGTCGGCTCGACAGCCTGGCCAACCAGATGGGCGCCTTCACCCAGCTGGTCGAGCTCTACGAGTCGGCGATCGCCGACATCGTCGACGACCAGCTCAGCATCCAGATCCTCGACAAGGTCGCGAAGATCTACGAGACCACGCTCGACGACGCGGTCAAGGCCGCGGGTAGCTACGAGAAGATCCTCGGCATCGATCCCGGCAACTTCGCGGCCATCGACGCGCTGATCGAGGTCCATCGCCGGACCAACAACTTCGAGGAATTGGTCGCTGCGGTCACCCGCAAGGCCGAGATGGTCGAGGACGCCGACGACCGCAAGGCGCTGCTCCTCTACGCGGCCAACGTCCGCGAGACCTTGATGGAGAACCCCGAGGCGGCGATCGAGCTCTACCAGCAGGTGCTCGGCATCGACGACGCCGACACCCGGGCCCTCGACGCGCTCGAGAAGCTCTACCTCGGGCTCGAGAACTGGGAGGCGCTGCGCGACGTCTACCAGCGCAAGACCGAGCTGGCCGACACGCCCGAGGATCGCCGACAGGCGCTCCACGTGCTCGGTCAGGTCCACGACCGCGAGCTCGGCGACGTCGAGCGAGCGATCGACACCTACCAGGCGATCCTCGACATCGACCCGACCGACTACGACGCCATCCAGGCGCTCGATCGGCTCTACGGTCAGGCCGAGCGCTGGCACGACCAGCTGCAGATCCTCGAGCGCGCCGTCGAGGTCGCCGATCGGGCCGAGGCTCAGACCGAGCTCCGCCACCGGATCGGCACCTTGTGGGAGAACCAGCTGGCCGATCCGGTCCGCGCCGTCGAGGCCTACCGCGAGGTCCTGGCCCACGATCCCGGCCACGAGCCGACGATCGCCGCGCTCGGTGGCATCGCCCACGGCGAGATCCAGCCGATGCTCGCGGCCGAGGTGCTCGAGCCCTTCTACGAGCAGCTCGCCGAGTGGGAGAAGCTGATCGACCTCTATGAGGTCATGGCCGCGCACACCGAAGATCCGATCGCGCGGATGGAGCGGCTGCACAAGATCGCCGAGATCTACGAGCGCCAGCTGCAGGAGTTCGACAAGGGCTTCGACATCTACGCGCGCGCGCTGACGATCGACCCCGACGACGAGAACACCATCGAGCAGATGGCTCGGCTCGCTGGCGTGACCGGCGACTACGAGAAGTACGCCCGGATCCTCGACGAGCAGGCCCGGGCGGTCAGCGATCCCTTGGTCAAGGCCAAGATCCTCAAGCGGGTCGCCGCGGTCCGACTCAACCAGCTCAGCGACGTCGAGACGGCGATCGCTCGCTACCAGTCGGTGCTCAACGAGGACCCCGAGGACGCCGACGCGATCGAGGCGCTCGACACGATCTTCACCCACCTCGAGCGCTGGGGCGAGCTGGTCGCCAACCTCGAGCGGCAGATCCGGATCGCCGACGACGAGGCGGCGTCGATCGCCCTCCAGTACCGGATGGGCCAGATCTACCAGATCAGCATGAACGACCTCCCGCACGCGATCGAGGCGTACAAGGAGATCCTCAACATCCAGCCCGACCACGGGCCCAGCCAGCAGGCGCTCGAGTTCATCTTCTACGAGGGCGAGCACCAGCACGAGATCGCCGAGATCCTCGAGCCGATCTACTTCGCGGCCGAGCGCTGGGAGCCGCTGGTCAAGCTCGGTGAGGCGCGACTCGAGTCGATCGCCGAGGCGGCCGACCGCTTCACCGTGATCCAGAACGTCGCCGAGATCTGCGAGAAGCGGCTCGGGGACATCAGCCAGGCCTACCTCTACTGGCTGCGCGCCTACATCGACGATCCGACCAACATCCAGATCACCGACGAGATCGAGCGTCTGGCCGACGCGACCCAGGAGTGGGCGGCGATCGTCGACGTCGGCGATCAGATCCTCGACGCCAGCGAGGCGATCTCGCCGGACGTTCGTCAGGCGGTCCTGGCCCGCAGCGCGCGGGTCTTGGACAACGAGCTGCGCGAGTACGAGCGGGCGATCGGCTACTACCGACGCGTGCTCGAGCTCGACAGCGACAACGTCGAGGCGCTCGCGGCCCTCGACCGCATCTACAGCCACGCCGGCATGTACGTCGAGCTGGCCGAGATCCTCCAGCGGCGGATCGCGGTCGAGATGGAGCCCGAGCTGTTGGTCCAGCTCGAGCTTCGCCTCGCGCACACCTTCGAGGCCTACCTCGGCAACATCGAGCAGGCGATCGGGGCCTACACGCGGGTGCTCGACAACGAGCCCGGCAACGCGGCCGCGCTCGAGCGGCTCGAGGCGCTCTACATGAGCCAGCATCGCTGGCAGGAGCTCTTCGACACCTATCAGAAGATGGTCGACGTCGCGCACACCGACGAAGACATGGCCGGCTGCTACCAGCGGATGGCCAAGATCGCCGCCGAGGCGCTCGACCGTGAGACCGACGCCGTCGACCTGTGGTCGAAGGTGCTCGATCTGCGCGGCGAAGACGGCCTCGCGCTGAGCGAGCTCGCAAACCTGCACGAGCGGGCGCAGCGGTGGGAAGAGCTGGTCGAGGTGCTCGAGCGCCTCGTCTACGTGGTCGAGGATCCGCAAGAGCGGGTCGACGCCTACCAGCGCCTCGGTCGGACCTACGGCGAGAAGCTCGAGCGCGATCGTCAGGCGCTCGACGCCTGGATCAACGCGCTCGACATCGACGCGACCAACCTCGAGACGCTCGAGACGCTCAAGCGGCTCTACGAAGAGAGCCAGGCTTGGGTCGAGCTGATCGACATCCTCCAGCGGATGGTCCAGCTGCCCTACGGCACGATGTCGGGCGAGCGCCTGCGCGACCTGTGGGCGCAGATCGGCGGCATTCAGGGCGAGTACCTGATGGCCACCGACGAGGCGATCGCGGCCTGGTTGCAGGTCCTGGCCCTGGCCGCTGGCGACATGCAGGCGCTGGCCGCCCTCGAGGAGCTCTACACCACCGAGGGTCGCTGGAACGACGCGATCAAGGTGCTCGAGCGCAAGGTCGAGGTCGTCGAGGACGACGAGAGCAAGATCGACGTGCTCATGCAGGTCGCGTCGATCTGGGAAGAGAAGCTCGACAACAAGGACCAGGCCGCCGGCGCCTACCTCGAGATCCTCGAGCTGCGGGCCGGGCATCCGCCCGCCTGCGACGCGCTCGAGGCCATCTACCGCGAGACCGAGCAGTGGGAGCAGCTCAGCGAGCAGCTGATCAACCGGGCCGAGGTCACCGGCGAGGACCAGCTCGAGGACAAGGTCAACTACCTCCAGCAGGGCGCCAAGGTGTTCGAGGAGAAGCTCGGCGACCTCGACAGCGCGTTCGCGGTCTTGCAGGCGGCGTTCAACGTCGACTACTCGAACGAGGACACCTCGCGCGAGCTCGAGCGGATCGCGACCATCGCCAACAAGTGGGGCGAGCTGCTCAACGAGTACAACTCGATCGTCAACGAGATCGAGGACAAGCTCGAGCGCTGCGAGCTGTGGGTCAAGATCGGCCGCTGGTACGGCGAGCACCTCGACCGGCCCGACTACGGCATCCAGTCGCTGCACAAGGCGCTGGAGCTGAACCCCGAGTCCGTCAACGCGCTGCGCGAGCTGGCCAACTTCTACCGGCGCGCCGGTGAGGCGGCCAAGCTGGTCGAGACCCTGATCCGGATCGTCCCGCTCGAGCAAGAGCCGGAGGTCCAGGCCGCGACCTTGCTCGACCTCGCGCAGGTCCAGGAGACCGGGCTCGGCGATCTGCCGGCCTCGGTCGAGAGCTACCGGCGCGTGCTCGAGATCGACGGCGAGAGCATCGTCGCGCTCGACTCGCTCGCCCGACTCCACGAGACCCAAGCTCAGTGGGTCGAGCTGGTCGGCGTGCTCGAGCGGCGGGTCGCGATCATGTCCGACCCGGACGAGGTCCTGGTCATCAAGAAGCGGATCGGCGCGGTCCAGGAGTACAGCCTCCAGGACCTCCCGGCGGCGATCGAGACCTTCAAGGACATCACCGCGAGCGAGCCGACCGACCGCGACGCCCTCGGGGCGCTCGAGCGCCTCTACATGGCGCAGGGCAACATCACCGAGTACCTCGAGACCCTCGAGGCCGAGCTCGACGCGACCGCCGACGTCGCCGAGCAGATCGCCATCTACGAGAAGATGGCGCTCGCGCTGGTCAGCCACGCCAACGATCGCGAGCGCGCCTGCGAGGTGCTCGAGAAGATCCTGACCCTCGATCCCAACCGGGACGAGACCTACCAGCAGCTCGAGCAGCTCTACTTCGGGCTCGAGCGCTGGAGCGAGCTGGTCGACACCTACCGCAACCACGTCGACGCCTCGCCCGACTACGGGACCAAGATCGCCCTCTATCAGGCGATGGGCGAGGTCTACGAGAAGCAGATCCAGGACATCGATCGCGCGATCGACTGCTACCGCGAGATCCTCAACCTCGACCCCAACCACTTCCAAGCCGCCGACACGCTCAGCCGCTTGCAAGAGGCGATCGAGGACTGGCACTCGGCGGTCGAGACCATGGACCGGCTGGTCCAGCTCAACCAGGACGCCAACGCCCGGCTCGAGCTGCTGACCCGCATGGGTCGGATCCACTTCCAGAAGCTCGAGGACTGGGAGTCGGCCGAGCGCCGACTCGCCGACGCCCTCGCGCTCGACCCCGGCCACGTGCCCGCGTTGATCGTCCTGGCCGAGCTCTACAAGGCCCGGCTCGACTGGCTCAAGGCCGCGCGGACCCTCCAGACCGCGTCGGAGTGCTCGACCAACAGCTTCGAGCGGACCAACCTCGCGGCCGAGGCCGGGTTCATCTACCTCGAGGAGCTCGAGGACAAGAACAACGCGACCGCGATGTTCGCGACCGCGATCACGCTCGACCCCGAGCACGTCAAGGTCGGCAAGGTGCTCTCGCGCATCTACTACGAGGCCGAGAAGTTCGAGCTCGCCGATCCGATCTTCGACATGCTCGCGCGCAAGTCGGATCAACTCGAGCTCGACGACGAGGACATGCGCGAGCTCTACCTGCGCGCCGCTCGGGTCGCGCGCAAGCTCGGCAACGGCGAGAAGGCGCTCAAGCGCTACAAGTCGGCCTACGACATCGACTCGACCAACCACGAGGTCCTGACCGGGATGGCCGACCTGCTCTTCCAGCAGGAGAACTGGGAGCGCTCGTTCAAGCTCTACCAGACCATCTTGGTCCAGCACCGCGACAGCCAGAGCGACGACGACACCGTGTTGGTGTACTTCCGGCTCGGCACGATCAAGCGCCGCCAGAACGAGCCCCGCAAGGCGCTCAACTACATGGAGAAGGCGCTCGAGGTTCAGCCTTACAACCGTGAGGTGCTCGAGGCGGTCATCGACCTCCAGAGCTCTGCCAACGACTGGGAGGGCGTGATCCAGGCCAAGCGGGCCCTGGTCGACGTCGTCGACAACGACGACGAGCGCTTCAATCTCCACAAGGAGATCGGCGACCTCTACACGGAGAAGCTCGACAACAAGGTCAAGGCCTCCGACGCCTACAACCAGGCGCTCGACCTGCGGCCGAACGACTATCCGATGCTCCACACCCTGCTTGCGCTCTTCCAGGAGATCAAGAAGTGGGATCAGCTGATCAGCATCATCGACCGGATCGTCGAGATCGAGAAGGACCCGATCCGGCGCAGCCGCTACAACTACACCGCCGCGGTGGTGTTGCGCGACAACCTCAACGCGCAGGATGAAGCGATCGATCGCTTCAACACCGTGCTCGACGACGACCCCAAGTACCTCAAGGGCTTCCAGGCGATCGACGCCCTGGTGACCAAGAACAAGGACTGGAAGAGCCTCGAGCGCTCGTACCGGAAGATGATCAAGCGGCTCCCCGCGACCGGCGAGGAGGAGCTGGCCCTCGCGCTGTGGAGCAACCTCGGCGAGATCTACCGGACGCGACTCAACGATCTGAAGGCCGCCGCCGAGGTCTACTCGGTCGTCGCCACCCAGTTCGACCCCAACAACCCGAAGTGGCAGATCGTCCTGGCCGAGCTCTACGAGCGCCTCCTCGACGAGAACCCGACCGAGTATGCCCCTCGCGCCGTCGCGGCCCACCAGTCCCTGATCGCGCAGGAGCCCTACCGGATCGAGAGCTATCACGCGCTCTACAACATCTACAAGTCGAGCAACCAGGTCGACAAGGCCTGGTGCGTCTCGCAAGCGCTCGCCTTCTTGAAGAAGGCCAGCGACGAGCAGACCGAGCTCTACAACAAGCACAAGCCCGAGGGCTTCGTCCGCGCGCGCCAGCGACTCAGCGAGGTCGCGATGCGCAAGTCGGTGTTCCACCCCGATCAGGACGCCTACCTGACGGCGATCCTCGGCCTCGTCGCCCAGCCGCTCGCGGCCTGGCGGGCCAAGGAGCTGCCGCCGACGATCAAGGGCGACTCGCGGATCGACATCACCCTCGACCCGCAGCCCTTCGCCCAGATCGCCAAGTACATCAAGGACGTGCTCAACGTCAGCGCGCCCGACGTGTACCTGCGCCCGAACGAGCCCGGTGACATCGCCGTGCTCAACGTCAAGCGCGACGGCCAGGTCGCTCCGACCATGGTCGTCTACCAGAACCTGCTGCGCGGCAAGAAGGAGCACCACGTCGCCTTCGCGCTCGGCAAGTCGATGATGGAGCTCTACCCGCCCCACTACGCCTACGTGACCATCGACCGCTCGCCGCAGAGCCTCAAGCAGGTGTTCATGGCCTGCATGCGGATCTGTGGCATGCCGGTCCAGGGCGACACCGCGGCGCTCGACTCGATCGCGCGCGAGATCCAAGGCCGGATGAGCGCCGGCATGATCGACCAGCTCCGCTCCTTGATGAAGAAGTTCATCCAGGCCGGTGGTTCGACCGACGTCAAGCGCTGGGCGGCCGCCGTCGAGCTGACCGGCTACCGAGTCGGCTTCCTGCTCTGCGGCGATCTGCCGACCTCGGCCCTGATGATCTCGCAGGAGTCGAGCCTGCTCGGCTCGACCATGACGCCGAAGGACAAGATCAAGGAGCTGGTGCTCTACTCGATCTCGGAGGACTACTTCGACGCGCGGCGCAGCATCGGCGTCCAAGTCGGCTGATCCGACTCGATCCGGTCCCGACCGGGTCGCCAAACGAGGAGCGTGTCGCCACGAGCGACACGCTCTTTTTTCATGCCCGCGTCAGTCCGGCTTGGGCCAGCCGGTCAAGCACAACGCCGTGCCCGAGCTCGACGTGCGCCACACGAAGGACTCGCTGTCCGGCACCTCGGCCGCGAGCGCGAGCAGCTCGTCGGGCGAGTAGGCCCGCAGCGCCGACACGGTCCCATCCCACGCGAACAAGATCGGGATCGCGGGCAGCAGGTAGGTGAACACCAGCCGCGAGGCGCGAAGGGGTCGGACGAAGGGGACCGCGAGCAGCGAGGCGAGCGTCAGCATCAGCATGTTCGGCAGCGCGAGCAGGGGCGCGAGCAGCAGCGGCGTCTTGCGGATCACCGGCGACGCGGCGACGTCGAACAGAGCGATCGGCGAGCGCTCCGCGACAGCGCGGGCGAGCAAGCGACGAACCTCGTCGGGACGAAAGTGATGCAGGGCACCGAACATGGTTCGAACCCCACGCAGCGCGCTCGGGACCGCGAAGGCGTCGACGGACTCGGCGTGATAGCGCAGCTTCGCGTCGCCGAGCGCCTCGACCCGGGCGATCGCGGCGGCGTTGGGATAGCGCTCGGTCAAGGTCAGCGCGACCTCGTCACGTCCGCGCTCGCGCAGGAGCGTGTGCATGGCCAGCGCCCCGCCGCCCCCGCCCGAGCAGACGTCGACGATCGTGGTCTCGCCGGTGGCGTCGAGCAGCTCGATCAACGCGTCGAGCAGCGGCCGATAGAAGTGGACGCGGGCGAAGAGCCAGTCGAGCAGATCGGTGCCGCCGTCGCGGATCGGTCGCGGCACCCAAGCCAGATCCTCGAGCTCGACCAGGTGAAGCCGTCGCACGTCAGACCAGCCGTTCTCGCCAGCGTTGCGCGCTGGCTCGGACCTCGGCCTCGCGGGCCCGCTGCGCGACGCGGGTCAGCCCCTCGGGCCCGATCAACGCCAGGCCCTCGTGATCGAGCCGACCGAGCAGCGCTCGCGCGATGGCGCCTTCGTCGATCAGCCAGCTCTCGACCAGCGCACGATCGAACTCGAACACCGCGTTGGGCAGGCTCAGCCAGCGCCGCCCGAGGGCGCGCAGCTCGTCGGCGTCGTGGTCGAGCCAAAAGGGCAGCAGCATCGCGAGCAGCTCGATGTCGATCTTGGCCACGCTCGCGGGCGTCGGCGTGCGCAGCTCGTCGACGTCGATCTCGACGATCGTGGCGATGCCCTCGAGCAGCATCGCGGGCGCGAGCCCGAGTCGCTCCAAGGCCTCGCGCAGGGCCGCGGCGGCGCCCTGAGGCGTGCGTGTGGTGTGGGGCTCCGACCACTGCCGCGCGAGCGGATCGTCGGAGTGGCCCGGCTTGGCGAGCTGGCGCTGGACCAGGTCGCGCAGCCAATCCCAGGGTCCACGGGTCTGCCCGCGCTCGGTCAGGACCTCGTAGCCGAGCGCCTCGAGCGTGCGCAGGCGAGCGCCGAGCAGCTCGCTCGCCTCGCTCTCACCCAGCCAGCGCCACGAGAGCAGGCGACCCAGACCGCCGAGGGTCTCGGGGTCTTCGCCGCCCTCGCCGTCGAGATCCTCGGCCCTGGCCTCGCGCACGTTGAAGGCCGAGCCGAGCAGCGTTCGCTTGCGGACCAGGGCCACGCGGGCGAACTGATCGGGCCCCCGAGGTTGGCGAAGAACCAGGGAGTAGCCGCGAGTCTCGCTCCAGCGGGCCATGCCGGCGCATCGTTTCACGAACGATCTCGCGCTCCAAGCAGCAAGCACGCGCTTGCACGCCTGGGCGTAAGGGGTCCGCGCGAGGGGCCGTTTGGCCCCGAGTCAGGAGACTGCCCCGCGATGTCCGACCGCAAGCCCAGCCCCGATCCCCTCCCGCACCCCGCCGTGCTCGCTCCGATCCCCCCCGACCTGACTCGCTTGGGGGAAGATCCCAGCTTGAGCCGGCGGGGTGCCTTCATTCGAATGATGGAGATCAGCCTGGGCATCGGCGGCGCGCTGCTCTTGACCAGCGGCTCCGACGGCAACCAAGCCCAAGCTCGCAAGGCGATCGCTCCGCAGCCGCCGCTGCAACCCGAGCTCTCGCTGGTCTCGATGGCCCTGGTCCGCGGGGACGGCTCGGCCTTCCCGACCTTCTTCGACGGCAGCACCACGTGGATCGCCGGCAGCGAGGGCGATCGCTACGACCTCCACATCCAAAACCACAGCAAGGGTCGGGTCGAGGTGGTCGTGAGCGTCGATGGCCGCGACGTGATCTCGGGCAAGCCCGGCGACTATCGCAAGCAGCGTGGCTACGTGCTCGAGCCCTTTGGCTCGCTGATCGTCGAGGGCTACCGACAGTCGCTCGATCAGATCGCGGCGTTCCGCTTCTCGAGCCTGTCCGACAGCTACTCGGCCCGGCTCGGCACGCCCGGCAACGTCGGCGTGATCGGTGTGGCCGCGTTCGCCGAGAAGGTCCACGAGCCGCGGCGCAAGCGGGCGCTGGCGCCGATCAGCGCCGATCCCTTCCCGGGCGAAGAGGCCGAGTTCCAGGCCGCGCCCGCGGCCGAGGCTCGCATGGTCACCGGCGGCCGCGACAAGAAGAGCTCGCGCGGGCTCGGCCGCGACGAGGCGGCGGTCGAGGGCAGCTGGGCCTCGCCCGAGCCCGGCAACCGCATCGGCACCGAGTACGGCGAGAGCAAGTTCTCGCCCGTCGAAGAGGTCGAGTTCAAGCGCGAGAGCAAGAAGCGCCCCGATCAATTGCTGGTGCTTCGCTACGACTCGGTCGATGGCCTGCGCGCGCGCGGGATCGTGACCGAGCCGAGCTGGCGGCCCGAGCCGGAGCCCTGGCGCGAGCCCGAGCCGATCCGCCCTCGCCACCGCAGCGATCGCGACTTCGCCAAGCCGCCGCCGCCCAAGGATTGGTGGCGCTAGGGCGGCGGTTGCCGCTACTCGGCCAAGATCTGCGTGCACTCGCCGAGCGCGACCACGCGGCCGCGCTCGAGCGCGAAGCGAAGCTCGAACCCGCCGGCTTCGTCGACCCGATCGTCGACGAAGCCGTCGCGGACGCCGAGTGAGTCGTCGAAGACCAGCAGCCGCTGGCTGCCGTAGACATCGCCCATGCAGGCGGTCTGACACTCGTCGCCTTCGTCGCAGCCCTCGACGATCTCGCCGCCCTCGAGCCCATCGAAATGGACCTCGGTCGCCACGCTCTCGTACTCGGCCACGACCACGCGCAGCGGCTCGCGCTCGAGCAGCGTGAGCGCGCTGCCGCAGCTGCAGCGGCAGATCTGTGGCCAGCGCGAGAGCTCGATCGAGCGCAGGCCCGCCGCGCTCGGCTCGACCACCAGCATGCTCAGCATCGCGTCGACCGGGATCACCAAGACTTGGCGGCCGGCCTCGGTGCAGTCGATCGCGCCTTCGCTCGCCTCCCGCGTTCGCGCGCACAGGGCCGCGCGGGCCTCGGTCGAATTCGCGGGCGGCGACGCCGTCCCATCGCTCAGCCCACGATCGCTCCAAAGGTCGAGCCAGTCGGCGTGAGTCTCGACCTCGAGCTCGCGCCGCTCCCACGCGACCAGCTCGCAGGGCGGCGCCTCGGCCTCGCGCTCGACGACTATGACTGGCAAGCCCGGCACGCCCGGCTCGCTCGAGCGCGCAGCCTCGCCCACGCTCGGGGGCTTGCAGCCGAGCAGCACCAGGGCCACGAGCGCGCGCCGCTGCATCGCCTAGCCGAGCAACATCCGCACGGCCTGGCTCGCGCACGCGAACCCGAAGCTGCCGGTCACGAACCCGGCGGTGCCGTAGATCAGGTTGCGGTGGTCGCAGGAGTGCTTGCCGTTGTCGCCTTGCGGGCAGACGCAGCGAAACCCCTCGCCGACGTCGTAGGCCAGCTCGATCGGATCGGCGGCGGGCTCGAGCGAGTGCACGGTCGGGATCCCGAGGTCGCGTCCGCTCGGGAACCCGTAATTGCGACGCAGCAGCTTGCGCAGCATCTTGAGCAAGGGATCGCCCTCGACCCGGCCGAGCTCGCCGACGCGGACCTGGGTCGGGTCCATCCGGCCCGAGGCGCCGCCGGACACGACGATCGGGATCTCGAGCTCGCGGGCGCGCGCGACCAAGTGGGCCTTGGCCGCGAGGTTGTCGATCGCGTCGATGATCAAGTCGGGGCCGCGGGCCAGCAGGGCCTCGCTGGTCGCGGGCTCATAGAACTCGCGGATGTCCTCGACGCTCGCGCTCGGGTGGATCTGTCGGAGTCGCTCGGCCAGCACGGTGGCCTTGGGCTTGCCGGTCGTCCCGCGCATGGCGTGGAGCTGGCGGTTGGAGTTGGTCACGCAGATCAGGTCGAAGTCGACCAGCGAGAGCCGACCGACGCCGCTGCGAGCCAGCGCTTCGGCGGCCCAGCTGCCGACGCCGCCGAGCCCGATCACCATCACGTGGCTGCCGAGCAGCGTGTGCATGCCGGCGTCGCCGACCAGGCGACCCATGCGATCGAAGCGGCGATGCAGCCGGTAGCGCTCCTCTTCGCTCGGGCTCGGGGCCTCGCTCGCCGGCCCCGGCTCCGGGCTCGGGCGTTCGGGCCTGCGCAGCGTCAACAGGCCCGAGCGCGGGGTTGCGAAGGGAAGCTCGGTCGGCTCGCTCATGCGGCGCGGAGTATACGAGACCCCAGCGTGGGATCCCGGCCACGAGCAGCCGAGCTGCGATCCATCACCCATCGCGAGCCCCGCGAGGATAGAATCCGCCGGTCGCGCCGGTCGCGACCACTCGGGAGATCGCCGTGACCCAGACCCACGAAAATCAATCAAGCCGCCGCTCGCGACGGACTCTCGGATCGCTGCTGATCTTGGCGACGACGCTGGGCCTGCTCACCGTGGTCGGCAGCTCGTGCCGGAGCGACAAGGTTCCGGTCGCGGCGCCGGCTCTCGGCGCGACCCTCGAGCTGGCCTCGGGCGCGGTCATGCTGGTCGGTGAAGATGGCGAGCACGCGCTGCTCTCGGGCACGCCCTTGCCGATGGACGCGCGGCTGCGAACGGGCAAGGGCGCGCGCGCGCTGATCCGACTCGGCGACGGCACGCGGGTGTTCTTGCGCGACGACACCACGGTCGAGCTCGGCGAGGGCCTCGCGCTCGAGTCGGGTCACGCGTGGATCGAGGCGCCGCCGGTCGAGCAGGGCCGGCGCGCGACCACGCATCGAATCGGCAGCTCCATGATCGCGCTCTCGAACGGCGGCGCGAGCCTGTCCTCGGTCGTGGGCAAGGCCGAGGTCTACGTCGCCGAGGGCTTGGCGGTGCTGACCGGCCCGGGCGGTCGAGCCGAGATCAACCCGGGCGAGCGGGCCACGATCGAAGGCAACGGCGCGCCGAGTGTCGAGCCCGTCAAGTTCTGGGACGACTGGACCGGCGGCATGGGCGACCACAGCGCGCTGAGCAACCAGGCCTGGGTCGGCACCGGCAGCATCTTCGCGGTCGATCCGATGTTCGGGCCCGACTCGCCCGCGCAGCCGCTCGCGATCCAGCGCCAGAGCGTGCAGGTCGCGATCGAAGATCAGATCGCCGAGACCCGGGTCGAGCAGGTCTTCTTCAACCCGGCCAGCGGCGACGTCGAGGGCTGGTACTGGTTCACGGTCCCCGAAGACGCGCTGCTGATCGGCTTCGCGCTCGAGAGCAACGGCGAGCTGATCGAGGGCGAGGTGGTCGAGCGCAAGCAGGCGGCGGCGACCTACGAGGCCGCGATCCAGCGCCGCAACGATCCCGCCTTGCTCGAGTGGATCGACGCCCGGACCGTGCGCGCTCGGATCTATCCGATCCCCGGCGCCGGCACTCGACGCGTGGTCGTTCGCTACCAGCAGCTGCTGGCCGAGAGCGAGGGCAAGCTGCGCTTTCACTACCCGATGGCCGCGCCCGTCGGCCGCGACGCGGCGACGATCGAAGAGTTCGCGCTCGAGGTCGATCTGCGCGGCGACATGGCCGATCACTTTGCTGCCGCGACCTCGGCCGAAGCTCGGGTCGAGAACAAAGGCAAGCGGATCAGCATGCGTCGCAGCGGCTACACCCCGCGCGCCGACTTCGAACTCGAGCTGACCCGCAACGCCAACGACGACGAGCAGCCCAAGCCGCTGCGCGTGTCCTTGCGCGAGTCCGGCCGCGACCAGGCCGACTACGTGATGCTGCGTTGGGTCCCCGATCTCGAGCTCGACCAGGCGCCGCTGCCCAAGGGCGAGGTCGTGATCGTCGTCGACACCTCGGCCGGCAGCGACGCGGCCGAGCATCAGGCCAAGCTCGCGGTCGCCGAGGCGATGCTGCGCAGCCTGAGCGAGAGCGATCGCTTCGTGTTGGTCGCCGCCGATCTCGGCGCGCAGGTGCTCTAGCCGGCCGAGGGCATGAGCGAGGCGACCCCCGAGGCGCTCGAGCAGGCGCTCGAGGCCCTGGCCCAGCGCGAAGCGGGCGGTGCGACCGATCTCGGCGCGACCTTCGAGCAGGCGCTCGAGCGCGTGCATGGCCTGGAGCAGCCGGCGATCGTCTACGTCGGCGACGGGCTCGCGACCTCGGGCGAGGTCGACGGCGACGCGCTGGCCGAGCGACTGCGGCGATCGTTGGCCGGCTCGCGGGCGCGCCTGTTCACGGTCGCGGTCGGGCGCGAGGTCGATCTCGCCTTGCTGACCCGGCTCGCCCGAGTCGGCGGCGGCAAGCTGCTGCGCGTCGAGGAGCCGGCCGAGGCGGTCGTGCGCGCGCTCGAGCTCGCCGGCGCGCTCAAGACCCCGACCATCACCGATCTGCAGGTCGATCTCGGCGAGGGCCTCGACGACGTGTTCGTCAACGCCGAGGGCAAGCTCTCGCGCGGGCAAGAGCTGGTCTTGCTCGGCCGCACCCACCACGACCTGCCCGAGCAGGTCACGATCCGCGGCCGCTTCGGCGGCGAGGCGTTCGAGAAGACCTACGAGGTGAAGCTCGACGACGACTCGATCGCGACCCAGCTGGTCCCGCGGCTGTGGGCCCATGCCTATGTCCAGCAGCTGCTCTCGGACGCGCGCGGGCTCGAGGCCGTGCGCGGCAAGGTGCTCGGGCTCGGGCTCGAGTTCGGCCTGATGACCCCCTTCACCTCGTTCTTGGCGCTCGAGAACGAGTCGGCCTACGCCCGCCAGGGCATCACTCGGCGCCAGCGCGACTTCGTGCGCCTGACCGCCGACGCCGGGTTGATGCGCGAGCCCGAGCCCGCCTCGCCGAACGCCTTCGAACTGCTCGGCGCCGCCGCGATGGCGCCCTTGGGTTGCAGCGCCGGACCGAGCGGCGCCGAGCCGAGCCCCGCGACCAGCCACCGCGGCGAGGTCGACGACGATGGCGACGGCAAGCGCAGCAAGGGCGAGGAGGGCAAGATGAGCGGCTCGTCGGCCCCGCGCGGGCCGGCGATCGAGGGCCGGGCCGACATGCCGGCCGATCAATTCCAAAACTGGGCCGGCGACAACACGGTCCCGGTCGGCGAGCCGCTCGACCCGGTCGAGATCGCGGGCAAGTCGGGCACGCTCGGCGTGTTCCGCTTCGACGATGGCGCGGGCGCGGGCCAGACCAGCGAAGAGGCGCCGAACCGCGACTGGGAGCGCCAGCAAGACCGGGCGGCGAACCTCGCCGCCGCGGGGTTCGAGAACCTCGCCGCACCGCCCGCGTGGGTCGAGCAGTCGACCCGCTCCGAGCTGGCTCGCCGCGGCAGGTGGGGCCAAGAGGCGGTCACCGCCTCGCCGGTCGTGCGTGGCCAGCAGCTCCCGTGCAGCGACGCGTCGGAGCGCAGCCTCTTCCAGCGCAAATTGTTGTGGCAGCGACGACTCGCGCGGCAGGCCAACATGGCCGGGCGCCTCCAGGTCTACGAGGCCTCGTCGGGCTCGTGCGAGCTGCCGCGCTGGCGCGACCAACAAGTCCTGCTCGAGCTGCTGCAGCTGAGCGTCGAGACCGAGGCCGAGAACCGGCTCTTGCTCGGTCACTTCGCCGGGGACCGCGACGCGCAGCAATTCCTCGGGCGCGCGCTGATGCGTCGGCTGGTCGACTCGCACCTGCTCGCGACCGTCGAGCTCGCGCTCTTCGGGGCCAAGGACTGGTTCGCGATCGATCAGCGGCTCGCGGTCACCGACGATCCCGACCAGCGCCTCGCGATCCTCAACGGCGCGCTGC
>JAMHUH010000018.1:0-17438 GCA_035904925.1 Nannocystaceae bacterium | reverse complement strand
GAAGCGCCCCGGGATGACGTGCATGAAGTCGTCGACGAGCATGGGGGCGACCGTGTCGGCCTCGCCCTCGTCCACCGCGCGGAAAAACTGCTTGGTGCGGTCGACGACGGCGGTCTCGTCGTGGGGGACGGCGGCCACGACCGGCTGGGCGGACACGGCCGGCACGTTGGCGCTCGGCTTGTTCGCGGCTGACGCAGGCTTCGCTGCAGGACCGTCGCAGGCGAGCGTCAGCAGCATGGACACGGCAAGCACGGTGCGCACCGCCGCAGTCTATTGCATCCACAGTTTCGGGCGCCTGCGACCCTCTTCTGGCCATCGACCCAAGCTCGACTCGACTCGGCTCGTAGCTCGGCCATGGCCTTGCGCGCGATCATGCGCGTCGTGGCCTGTGCGGTGATGTGGGGGGGCGAGGCCGCTTCGGCGATGACGCGCGCCCTACGAGCCCGTATCGGGGGAACACAGGCGGTGCGCTTCGTGATTGCGGCCTCGCCCCGAGAGGCCGACAATGTCAGCCATGCTGCGCTTGTCTTCGGTCTCGTTCGTGCTCGTGTCTTCGATCGTGTTCGCCTCGGCTTGTGCCAACGACGGTGGTGGCGGCGCCGACGAGGTGGGGTCGACGTCGGAGTCGACGTCGGCGTCGGACTCCACCACCACGGTGGGCGAGAGCAGCGAGGGGACCACGACGGTCGGCACCTCCTCGACC
The DNA here is from genome assembly GCA_035904925.1 of Nannocystaceae bacterium. Classification (GTDB taxonomy): domain Bacteria; phylum Myxococcota_A; class Polyangia; order Nannocystales; family Nannocystaceae; genus Plesiocystis. Next base: position 16,735 of record JAMHUH010000018.1, on the reverse strand, counting down.
GACGACGCCTCCTCGACCGACGACGCCTCCTCGAGCGGCGACCAGACCGAGGGCCAGGACACCAGCGTCAAGTTCGACCTCGGCGAATGGAACGACGAGCCGCCTTTCGACACCGACGGCAACCTCGGGCCCGGCTCGTGCCGTGCGTCGGAGATCTATGGCGCCGCAGGTGGCTTCCCGGCCTTCGAGGATCCCAACTACGCAGATTTCCTCGATCGCTCGGTCGCGATCGTCACGCAGAGCAACTACGACCCGGCGCCCAACAACTTCTCGCTCACGGTCGTCGACATCTCGGGGCCGCCGCCGCCGCCCAACCTGAACTACTTGGCGCCGATCTACCATCACCCGAGCTGGACGATCACGAACCTCGGCCGCCACTTCGGCATCACGCTCGACTCGGCGGGCAACATCTATCTCGCGGCCACGACGGTGTGGGGGGCTCGCCAAGACCCGGGCCAGATCAAGCGGATCGACGGCGTGACGGGCCAGATCAGCGTGCTCGCGACCTTGCCCAACAGCGGCCCCGCGCTCGGCAACATCAACTACGACTGCGTGAGCGAGACCCTCTACGTCAGCAACCACGAAGACGGGCGCATCTACCAGGTCAATCTCGATGGCGAGATCGAGAGCACCTACCAGCACTCGACCGGCAACGTCACGCTCGGGCCGCCCAACGATCCGGGCGAGCCCAACGGGCAGTTCTGGCCGCTCGGCCAGCGGCCCTGGGCCGTGCAGTCGCACGCAGGCCGCCTCTACTACAGCATCTGGGGCAGCAGCGGTGCGAACTCGGTCTGGTCGGTCGCCTACGTCGACGAGGACGGCGTGCCGGATCCGATGACCGCCGTGAAGGAGTTCGACACGCCCGGCACGATGCCGGTGTCCGATCTCGGGTTTGCCCACGATGGGTGGATGCTGATCTCGCAGCGCACGATGATCAGCGACATGCAGACCAGCGCGCACCAGTCGAAGACCTACGACTACCAGTATCAAAACGGGCAGTGGGTGCTGCAGGGCACCAACTACCTGCTCGGCGAGATCGCGAGTGGAAACAATGCCACGGGTGGCGTCGATCACGACTTCGTCGAGAACGGCTACGTGTGGATGACCGGCGACGCGCTCGACTTCTACACGCCCGACTGCGTGTACGGCCTGCAGGGCACGCCCTACGGCGGCGGTTCGATCGAGAACAGCACGCTGATCGACCTCGATCACGAGATCGCGGGCCAGGACAAGACCGTCTACGGCGACGTCGAGCTGCCGATCCCCGGCGACGTCACGCCTGTTCCGCCGCCGGCCGGCTGAGCGGATCGGCGAGCCGCCTCGCGCGGCTGAGACATCGCGCCACCGTGCTCTTGGGCATGGCTCGATCATGCGCGAGATCGACGACCGCCGTGAAGTCGCGCGAGGTGCTGCTGCCGACCGGCAAGAGCACCAACCGGTCAATTCGCCGACACCTGCGCGCTCGCGAGCTGCTCGGGCGAGACCTCGGCGAGGGCCAGCATCGCCTCGAACGCGCGGATTCGCGGGCCGTCGAGGGCGAACAGCTCGGCGAGGAACCGGGGCGAGAGCGGCTGATAATAAAGCCGCGCTTCGATCTGGTACGGCCCCGCGTCGTTCGGCGCGGACACGACGAAATCTACCGTGTCGCCGGCCGCCGCAAAGTCGAGATCACCGTCGACGCCGACCGCCGCGATCGCAGCATTCGCGAGCTGCGGATCCCAGCCCGGCGGGAGCAGGCGGTTGTCTTTATAGTAGGTCGACCCGCGCAGCAGCCGGTAGGTCGGCGCGCCGTCGATGTCGGCCATCACCGCCTCCCAGATCTGCGCCTGATCCTCGTGCGTGAGCTCGTCACGATGCGGCTCGACGGGCCCGCCCGCGAATTCGCTGGCGAGCACCTGCCCGGCGCCGTCGAGCAGGCGGCCGCGCTCGTCGTGGGCGCCGGAGCGAAACACGATCTGATCGGCGGCGTCACGGACCTCGAGCCACAAGACCACCCGCCGGCTCGGGAACGCGGTCGGCAGCTTGTGACCGACCAGGCTCGTGACGCTCACGGGGATCCGCAGGTTGTCGCCCTCGCGCACGACCCCGGCGATCGCCAGCTCGGCCGTCGCTTGCTCGAGCTGCGCTCGGGTAGCGGCGATCGTCGCGTCGAACGCTTCGCTCGGCGCGTCGGGTCGCAGCACGTCGGCTTGATCTCGGATCAGGCCGAGCATCAGCGTATTTCCGCCGACGAACACGTGGCGACCGTAGGGGCTCCGGGCGAACACGTTGTTGGGGAAGTCGCCGCCGTCGGGTCGGTGAGCGATCGCCGTGGTGATCGGCTGGCCATCGACGGATGATTTTGGCGCGTGGCAATCCTGGCAATCGGCGGCCGCCGGCCCCGGATTCGGGCCCTCGGTCGAGAACGCCGAATTGCGCCATTCGAGATAGGGCGTCTGCTCGGCGAGGGTGGTCCCGGTCGCGACGCCTTCGGGCGTGAGCGCGTCGGTGAACAGCGTATGACAGGTCCCGCAGACCGAAGAATCGAGCATGTGATCGCTGGCGACCGGCGTCAGGCTGACGCGGTTGACCATCGGCATCGTGAACGGGTCCGCGTGGGGTCCATAGATTCGGCCCTCGCCCTGCACGATCCAGCCGCCCGAATACGACGAATCTTCGCCCAATTGTTGATCTTCAATTTGATGACAGAGCGTGCACGAGACGCCGTCGAGGCCGAGGGCCGCGTGGTCCGAATCGGGCTCGTAGAGCGTCGCGAGGGCGGGCGTCCCAGCGTTGGTCAGCTCGAGCTCGGCGGCCAACATCGGCGTGTGACAGCGCGTGCACTTGGCCTCGATCGCCGCGGCGGCGTTCGGCGTGCTGAGCAGCTCGCCCTCGACCATCGCATGCCAAAACGGATCGCGGCTGGCGTTGGCCATCATCGAGGAGCGCCATAGATCATGGGGGGCGACGTCGCGCCCAGCCTCGTCGCGCATCGCTTGCGCGGCGTCGCTGTTCGCGTGGCATTCTTCGCAGATGTGCGCCGTGGCGACGCGGCCGGTGTTGACCGAATGGCCCGGAGCCAGGCGCAGCGCGGCGAAGGGGTCGGAATCGCCATCCCCATCCCCGTCGCCATCCCCGTCCCCCGTCGTCTCACTGCCGTCGGCGACGGTCTCGGATCCGCCGGTGGTCTCGCCCGAGGCGGCCTCGCTTCCGCATCCGAGGGCGGGACCGGCGAGGCCGAGCAGTACGAACAATCGGGGCGCAACGCGGAGCATCGGCGACCGTCGAGCACGATCCGTGCCGACGCGGAAATCATCGATTCAGCCGCGCGGGCGCGGGCCTCGTTTCAGCGTGCGACGCCGCGTTGCACCGCTGAATCGCTCACGGGATCGGCGGCACGTCGTAGATCGGCTTGACGTCGGCCCCGCCCGTGTACGCGTAGGATCCCGCCGGCCCGTAGCCATGCGCGGTCAACCCGAACTTCACGTCACCCTCGATCAGATGCGCCCCTTCGTCGACCGGGCAGGTGATCGACCAGTACTCGACGCTCGCCGACGCGTCGGTGACGAGACCTCGGTCCGCAAGGTCTCGCCGTGGGCAGCGTAGGCCTGCTCGATACGGCGGGCCAAGGCGGGGTCGGCGAAGAGCATGCGCCGCAGAGTACTACCGTGTCTTGCGATCCGACTTGTTTAGGATGCCGCGATTCTCGAAGAAGGTGTGCCGAGTCCGCTCGACCGTGTACTCGGGCTTGCGATCGAGCGAGGTGCTCTCGCAGTCCCAGCGCTGCCCGGGCGCGAGCACCAACTCGACCCCCTCGTAGGTCACGGTGATCGTGCCGTCGCCCGAGACCGACTCGATCGTGACCTCGGCGTGGGTGAAGGGCAGCTCCAGCACCGCGACCTGTCGGTCACCGCCGCCGCTCACGGCCGCTCCGCCCCAAGTGTGGGCGTCGTGCAGAACCATCTTCAGCGCGTCATCGAAGGAGATCGCGCTCGGCGGCGGCTTGGCCATGCTCGGCCCCGGCGGACAGGTGCCCACGAGGCACTTTCCTTCGCTGTGATGGCCATGGTCGAGCTCGACATACTGCTTGTTCGTCAGTGGCCACTTCTTGGGCCGCGTGGGCTCGCCTGCACGGTCGGGATCCTGCGGGGCTGGGCACTCGTGGACCCCGTCTGGAAGTCGCGGTGGTTTGTAGTCGGCGAGCGGGTCGCTCGGCGGATCGACGGGGTCGGGCTGATCCGGATGGTTGGGCTGATTCGGCTTGGCCTGGGGGTGGTTGGGCTTGGGCTCGTCGTGGTGATCGTGCGGACGCGCGGTCGATGACTCGACATTGCATACGCACGCAGTCGTGGGGGCGAGTGCGATTGCGAGTAGGGCGGCGAGGTGACGCATCGATCGAGCATGCCTGGCGCGCGCGAGCCATGCTGCGCACAAATTCGCCGCGCGAGGGCGCGGGCGCGCCAAGCCTGCGCGCGCTCAGGGGGCGGGCTTGGGCGCGACCCCGTGGTTGTGGAAGTAGGTGCTGCTCAACAGCTCGATCGCATGATCGGCCTCGCGTCGCACCGAGTAGCTCGCGCAATCCCAGCGCTGCCCTGGCGCGAGCACGAGCTCATGACCGCCATGGGTGAGCGTGATCGTGCCATCGGGCGCGACCGACTCGATCGTGACGTCGTTGAGCGTGAAGGGCAGCTCGAGCACCGGAATCTCCCCCTGACCGCCACCGCTCCCGACCGCGCCGCTCTCCGAGAAGCTCTCGCGAAAGACCAGCTTCAGTGCAGGCTCGAAGGCGATGTCGCTGGGTGGAGACGTGGACAGCAGCTCGCCCGGCGGGCAGGTGCCCTCGATGCATTTGCCCGCGACGTGGTGGCCGTGATCGAGACGAATGTATTGCTCGCTCGAGAAAGGCCACTCGGCGGTCGTGGGTGTGCGCGCGGAGGCAGGCCCACTCGGGCACGCGATCACGCCGGGCGGGAGCGGTGGCGGCTCGTAGGGCTTGGGCTTGCAGGCGAGGAGCAGCGCGAAGGCGAACCAGGGGCGGGGCATCAGCTGGGGATAGCGCGAATGCAGCCGATGGATCCGCGCAGAAATCGAGCGGCGCGGCCGGAGCTGCACGAGATCGAGGCCAAGAAGCAGGCCGAGCGGGCCAAGGCCGAGCTGGTCGAGGCCAACCTTCGCTTGGTCGTGTCGATCGCCAAGAAGTACACGAACCGCGGCTTGCAGTTCCTCGACCTGATCCAAGAGGGCAACCTCGGCCTGATGGAGGCCGTGGACACGCTCGAGGAGGCCTTGGTCGAGAGCACCTGAGCGCGGATCCGACCGGATTCGGCGCGGGTCTGGCCTCATCGCCAGGCCCGCTGTCGTTTTGCGCCCGCTGGCGGTGATCGGATCGGGGTGCTCGGGATACCAGGGGGTCATGCGCCTAAGCTCGACTCTCCGGCTCTCCTTGACCTCCTTGCTCGGGTTCACGCTCGCGGCGTGTGGCAGCGACGATGGCGGAGGCGCCGACGAGATCAACGTCGGCGACGAGTTCGGCAGCGCCGACGAGGCGGGCGACGGCGACGGCACCGGTAGCAGCGACTCGGGCAGCAGCGACTCGGGCAGCAGCACGAGCGGCGCGGACACGAGCGGGACCGACGGCACCGACAGCGGCGCAGACACCAGCGGCGACACGACCGAGGGCGATTCGACCGACACGACCGAGACCGGCGAGCCGGCCTGCAACGACGTCGACGACGTCGTCCTCTACCTCTCGCCCGACGATTCGAACTCGACCTCGGCGCCCGTGCAGGTCCGCGACTGGGTGCTGCGCAAGGGCAAGACCGACCTCTCCAACGTCCCGATCCGGGTGTGGGAGTTCATGAACTACTACGGCTTCCCTTACACGCCGGCCGAAGACGGCTCGCTCGCGACCTACGCCGCGATGCGGCCGGTCGAGGGCTTCGATGCCCGCTACGAGATGCAGCTCGCCGTCGCCAGCGAGACGATGACCGAGCTCGAGCGGCCGCCGCTGAACATCACGTTGGTGATGGACACCTCGGGCTCGATGAGCGGCGAGGCGATCATCTTGCTGCGCGAGACCGGCAAGATCATCGCCTCGAAGCTGCGTGCGGGCGACGTGGTCTCGATGGTCGAGTGGGACACCGAGAACACCTGGGTGCTCGCCGGCTACCACGTGAGCGGGCCCAACGACGCGATGTTGATCGACGAGATCGACGCGCTGATGGCCGGCGGCGGCACCGACCTCAACGGCGGCCTGCTCTCCGGCTACGAGCTCGCGCAAGCGACCTTCGACCCCAACGCGCTCAACCGCTTGGTGCTGATCTCCGACGGTGGCGCCAACGCGGGCGAGGTCGAGCCCGGCCTGATCGCCGAGAACGCGCTCTACGGCGGCGCCGATGGCATCTACCTGGTCGGCGTCGGCGTCCGCAGCAGCTCGGTCGCCTACAACGACGAGCTGATGGACGCCGTCACCGACCTCGGCAAGGGCGCCTCGCTCTTCATCGACGACGAGCTCGAGGCGCAGAAGATGTTCGATGATCAGTTCCTCAGCACGATGGCGATCGCCGCTCGCGACGTGCAGGTCGAGCTGACCATGCCGCCCGGCTTCGAGATCGTGAAGTTCTCCGGCGAGGAGTTCTCGGCCAACCCCGAGGAGATCGAGCCCCAGCACATCGCCCCGAACGACGCGATCGTGTTCTACCAGCAGGTCGAGACCTGCGCGCCCGAGCTGGTCGCCGACGACGCCCCGATCTCGGTCAAGTTGACCTGGCAGGACGTGTGGACCTTCGAGCCGCGCGAGACGACCACCAACTGGACCTTCGCCGAGCTCTTCGGCGCCGACCCGACCTTGATGCTCAAGGGCGCGGCCGTGCTGGCCTACGCCGAGGGGCTGAAGGACTACCGGGCGACTGGGTCGTGGGACACCGCGACCCTGGACCCGGCTCTGGCTTCGCTCGCGCTGGCGCAGGCGGCCTTGCCGGGGGATGTGGACTTGGCCGAGATCGCCGACGTGTTGGCCCTGCTCACGGCGCCCTGAACGAGGGCTGATCGCTGGAAAGAGGGTCTCCCGCGTGGGGGCCCTCTTTCCCCTCGCGCGCCTTTGACTTCGACTGTCCTCGCGGTCGCCGACAGGTCGCGCCGGAGCTCGAGAGTTTGGGTCGGCTCGACGTGGCGGCGCGGGGTTGGGTAGGCTGCGGCCGATGTACGTGCTCTTGATCGACGAGGGGCGTCGCTTGGTGACCAGCGACGCGACGCTGCTGCGGCTCTACGATCTCGACGGGCAGCCGAAGCGGCTCGCGCAGGTCGAGCAAGCGGGCGAGCTGCCCTTCTTCGAGCAGAGCCCGGCGGGCGAGCGGCTCGCTCGGGGTCCCGGCTTCGTCGCGCGCAGCTTCACGCCGCTGGGCTCGCCCGAGCACTGGACCGCGACGGCCACCTGCGTCGGGATCCATGCCGAGGCCGACCTCGCGCCGCTGCGCTTGCTCGCGCTCGGTGAGCGGCTCGATCACGAGTCGCTCGCGGTCTCGCCCGATGGTTCGTCGCTCGCGTCGGTGAGCCGGGGCGCGGGCGCGGTCGTGTTCGACGCGATGAGCGGCGCGAAGCGGTGGGAGCTACCGGGCGACATCGCGTCGGGCCCGAGCTGGTCGCCCGACGGTCGCTACCTCGCGCTCGGTGAGACCGACCAGGACGGCGGCGTGCTCACGCTGATCGACACGCGGCCCGACCAGGGCGGCGCGCCGGAGAAGCACGAGCTGCCCGACCCCGAGTACGGCTCGGGACTCAACGACTCGCCCTTTTGCTCGCGCTTCACCAGCGACGGTCGCAAGCTGCTGTTCACGAGCTGCGCGTGGGGGCTCGCGGGCGTGGTCGCGTACGAAGTCGCGACCCGAACCGAGCTGTGGTCGGTCGACATGGACGCGACGGGCGAAGAGGACGCCGAGACCTGGTCGGCGCCCGAGCTCGACCTCGCGCTCGACGACGCGCTCGTGTTGGTCGGCCAAGACGGCCGGGTTCAGGCGTTTCGACTCGCCGACGGCAAGGAGCTCTCGCGGCTCGAGTTCGAGCCCGCGGACTCCCGCCACTTCGCGGCCGACTCGCGCCGCCGCGGCGTCTGGATCACCCGCGCGGGCGAGCCGGTGCTCGAGCCCTTCCCGGCCGATTGGATCGCGGCGACTTGAAGCTTGGACTCGTCCAAGCCGCGAGTCACTCGCCGACGGCCCGCTTGATCGGCATCGCGTCGGCGTCCTCGAGGTCGTCCTCGACCCGCAGGCGGATCGGTCCGAAGAGCTCGGGGTGCTTGCCGGCCTTGTCGGCGTAGAAGGCCCGGATCTTGTCCATGTCGGCCCGGACGTCGCCGCTCGGCCAGAGCAGCGGGCCGTAGCCGCCTTGCTTGCGGCTGAAGTCGAGGAAGCCCATCAGGATCGGGACCTTGGCTTCGGCGGCGATGTAGTAGAAGCCCGACTTCCAGTAGTCGCGGCGAGCTCGGGTGCCCTCGGGCGGGATCGCGACCACGAGCTTGTCGCGGCGGGCGAACTCGTCGGCGACCTGCGACACGAGGCCCTGCGGCGCGCGGCGATCGACCGGGATCCCGCCGAGCGCTCGGAAGATCCGCTTGCCCGGCCCTTGAAAGAGCGTGTGCTTGCCCAGCCAGGCCAGCGGGATGTCGAACACGAACGCGAACGCGGCCATGTGGAACAGGTCCCAGTTGCTGGTGTGCGGCGCGGCGATGACCACGAACTTGGGCACGTCCGGGCGCACGCCCGACCAGGTCCAGCCGATCGCCCGCAAGTAGGTCTTGCCCAGGAAACGCTTGAACGCGCTCACTGCCGGGCAGGGTAGGTCACTCGCGAGCTTTCGCATTGTCTCGGTTTGGTCGAGACCTTCGCGACGCGGGCGGCTACCCCGCTTGCGGGGTCTGCGAGTCGACCCAAGTGCCATGAAAGGTCAGCGGGATCGCGTGATCGAACCAAAGCTCGGCGACGGGGCTGGCCTCGGGTGCGTGGTGTCGATCACAGCCACGATGCTCGCGTCACACGAGCCGGCGTCGACGAGCGAGAGCACCCAGGTATGGCCTCGCTGGGATCAGGACGCGGCTGGATCGTCGGCCGCGACTTCGTCGACCTCGTCGCCAGGCTTGGCCCGCTTCTTCGGCGCGGGCGCGACCTTGGGCGCAGGCTCCTTCTTGACCTCTTCGCTGAAGAGCCCGGCCCAATACTGGAGACGGCCGCAGTTCTCACACGGGATGATGATCTCCGCGTTGCGCAGCGAGACGTAGGTCTGGTGGGCCACGGCCATCTTGCAGGCCAGGCAGCGACGGTCGCGGACGCCGACGAAGCCGATGCCCGAGGACTTCTTGCGGATCCGCTCGTAGCGGGCCAGCAGATGCCGCTCGACGTTGCCGGTCAGCCGCTTGCGCGAGCCCTCGGTCTTGGCCAGCGAGCCTTCGAGCTCGACCTTGACGACCTCGAGTCGGCTGCGCTCCTCGGCGAACTGTTGGCGAAGCTCGACGAGCCCCGCTTCGAGTGCGCGAATCTTGGCCTCGGCCTCGGCGATCGCTCCGTCGATCCGCGTCATCTCTTTCGAGCGGGTCTCGGCGAGTCGTCGGGTCGCGTCCAGCTCGCGCTGCGCAGCCGCCAGCTCGCGGGGCGTCTTGACCTGGGTCAGCCGCGACTTGCCGTTGCGGATCTGGTCCTGCTCGTCCTCGAGCTGGCGCTCTTGGTCGCGGCGGAAGGTCCGGCTGCTGTCGAGCCGCTCGAGCTCCGACGCGAGCATCGACTCGAGCTTGGCGAGATCGCTGTTCATCTCGGCGAGCCGGGTGGGGATCCCCGCGAGCTTGCGCTCGAGCGAGACCATGCGGCGATCCTGCACCTGCAACCGATGGAGCGCTTCGATCTGTTCTTTCATGCTTGGTGGTGCCCTTCGGGGTGCTCGATGCTGCACACGGGCGCCGTCGAGGCGGCCGCGTGTCTGAGGAGGTTGTAGGCCCACCAGGGATCGAACCTGGGACCAGCCGGTTATGAGCCGGCCGCTCTCACCGACTGAGCTATGGGCCCTCGGACCGAACGATAGGGAGCCGTGCTCTCCGCGTCAAACAAGCGAGGTTTGGCGGCGGCTCGACCGGCTTCGAGCGAGCGTGCGTTGCGCATTTTTGGTCGAGGGCGACCCGCGCAAGGGATCGGCTACCCTGCGGCGCCGGACGCATGCGCGAACACCCCGAAGCTCGCTGGCTGCTGGTCTCACGCCCGCTCGTCGGCCCGATCCTCGACGGCGGGCCGGCCCTGCTGCGCGAGCTGATCCCCGAGCTGCCGCCCGATCCGATCAGCTACTTCGGCGACAACCGGCGACCCCTGCGGCGGCCGAGCCTCGGCGACGAGCTGGTCTACGTGCCGCGGCTTCCGGGTCGCTTCGCCAGCAGCGGCGCCAACGATCTGCTCGAGCGCGCGGCGATCGGTGTGGCGCTGCTGGCCGCGGAGCGCCGCCGCCAGCCGCTCCACCTCTTCTTCGACGCGGGGCCGCTGACCGAGCGGATCGCCGCCGGCTTGGTCGCCGCGTCCCACCGCGGCAGCTCGAGCACGAGCTTGGTCGAGCGCGCCAGCGTCGGCGCACGCTCTTGGCTCTCGATGGCGAGCTCGCTGATCCGCGCGCCCCGAACCCAGGCTCGACGCCGACCTGCGCCGGTCGTGCAGACCCTGACCTGCGCGACCGGGCTCGAGACCTGCGCATCCATGCTCGAGGCGCTCGACGCCGTGGTCGCGCTGTCCGAAGACACACGCGCGCGCTTGCTGGCCGCGGGTGTGCCCGGCTCGATCGTCCATCGGATCTATCCTGGCGTGCGTCCGAGCACTGGCATCGCCGACCTCGACGAGCTCGAGCGTCGCCGGGCGATCCTCTACGCGGGCGAGCTCGACGTCGGCGCGACCGATCGCCTGATCGAGCTGGCCCGGACCCTGAACGAGCCGGCGATGCGAGCGTGGACGCTGATCATCGCCTGCCGGCCCGACGACGTGGTCGATCATCATCAGCGGGCTCGGCTCGGTCGCGAGCTCGCGGGCGCGATCGGTTCGGGTCGCGTCGAGCTGCTCGGCGAGGTCCCCGATCTGCGCGCGCTCCAGCGTCGCTGCGCGATCCAGCTGTGGCTGGCCGACAAGGTCCATCGCCGGCTCGATCTGCCCTTGGCGGTGCTCGACGGGCTGGCCTGCGGGCTCGCCCTGGTCACCCTCGATCAAGCGCCGCTGCGCGAGCTCTTCACCGTCGCCGAGCAGCGCGAGCTCGAGATCGGGATCCGGGTCGACCCGAGCCTGGGTCCACAGGCGCTGGTCGCCGCGATCACCTCGCTGGGCGAGCATCCCCAGCAGCTCTTGCGCCGCTCGAACGACGCCAGCGCGGTGATCCGCGAGGCCTTCTCGAGCGCGCGCATGGCCGCCGACGTGGCCGCGCTCCACCGCGAGTTGCTCGCCCGCTTCGCCGTCGACTGAGCCCGCCGCACGAGCGGGCGGCCCGGGTCGACTTGCGCCGCTGTGATAAGCTCCCCGCCATGCGCGACACCGACGTGCTTCGCAGGCGCCTCTGGGCCACGGCCGGCCTGCCTCTGGCCACCAGCTTATGGCTCACCGCCTGTGATGGTGGCGCCTCGTCACCCAAGCCGGTGGCCAAGAACGATCCCGCCGCCAACCGAGACGGCAAGGCCGGGGCCGGCAAGGCCGACGGCAAGGCGGACGCCAGCAAGGACATCGACGAGCCCGACGAGCCGATCGCCGCCGAGGGCGAGGACGATCCGGGCACGGTCGTTCACCACCCGCGTCCATCCGGCGAGGCCCAGACCACTTGGGTTCCGCCCTTCGACATCGCCGAGATCCCGATCGGTGAGTTCGACTACTTCGGCCCCTCCCGCGACCCCTTCGGCGCCCACGAAGAAGAAGACGGCTGTCCGAGCGGCGACTGGTGTGGCTCGGCCGAGGACGCCAAGCAGTTCGCGGTCCCCGGTCTCAACGAGCAGCTCGGCTGCTCGGCCAAGCTGCTCGCCCAGCCCGAGACGGCCGAGAAGCTCGACCAAAAGGCCGCCAAGTGGAAGGGCTTCTCCTTCCACCCGATGATGCAGGGTCGCTTGATGGACACGGTGACCACGGCCCGGCGCGAGGCCGGTGACGCCGAGATCTGCTGCTACCACTGGTTCGAGTACTGCTCGGGTCGACCGCTGCTCGACGGCGAGGCGCTGGTCTTGGCCGAGCTGCGCGCGGGCACGGGCTGGTCCTGTCCGGCCGAGCAGGTCGCCGCCGCGCCCGAGCGACCCGATCACCTGATCCCCGCCGCGCTGCGCAGCCGCGTGGGCGAGCTGTGGGTCGAGGACGCTCGCATGGAGCACGCCTCGATCGTCGCCTTCGCTCGCACGGCGCTCGAGCTGCAGGCCTTGGCCGCGCCCGCCGAGCTGCTCGGCGAGGTCGCCCAAGCCGGCATCGACGAGGTCGAGCACGCGCGTCTGTGCTTCGGCTTGGCCGCGCGCTTCTCCGGGCTCGAGCGCGAGGCCGGTGCCTTGGTCCCGCCGCCCCTGCGCGAGGCCGACTACGTCCGGCTCGCGCTCGACACCTTCGTCGAGGGCTGCGTCGGCGAGACGATCGCGACCTTGGCCGCGACCCGAGCCGGTCGGATGTGCAAGGACGCGAGCGTGTCGGCGGTGCTCGAGCAGATCGTCGACGACGAGAGCCGCCACGCCGCGCTGGCCTGGCGGACCATCACCTGGTTGCTCGAGGTCAGCGGCGAGCGTCGCGGCGAGCTCGAGGCCGCGCTGATCGAGCAGGCCAAGGGCATGTGGCAGGCCGCCGAAGCCGATCCGCTGCCCGATCCCGATCCCTTCCAGCGCGAGCTGGCGATGCTGGGTCGGCTCGATCGTCGGGCCGAGCAGGTCGCCCGGCGCGACGCCTGGGCCGAGCTGATCGTCCCGACGCTCGACGCGTGCCTCGGCCGCACGGCTTCTCAACCGCGGATCTTCGCGTGACGACCAAGCCAAGCGTGAAGGCCACGCTGCGCGAGCTGCCGATGCGGACCGCTCGCGCCTTCGTCCACGCGCTCGAGGCCGATCGCGCCCGGCTGTGGTGGATGCTCTGGCTCTTCGTGGCCGCGTTGATCGTCCGCGTCCACTGGAACACCGAGGTCCACCCGCTGCACGAGTTCCTCTACTCGGACATGCGCGGCTACGCCCAGCGAGCCGACCAGATCCTCGACAAGCCCTACGCGACTCAGGAGTACTCCGCGTTCTTCCCGTTCGGGACCGCGTGGATCGTCGCGGCGGCCAAGTGGGGCTTCGGTCGCCACGACTGGCAGTCGATCGGCAAGCTCTTCGCGCTCATGGGCGCGCTGATCGTGCCGATGTGCTACTCGATCGCCGATCGAACCATGGGTGAGCGGGTCGGCTGGGTCGCGCCGGTCGTCGGCCTCGTCATGGTCGTCTACTACCCGCTGATCGGGATCGGCAGCTACGTGCTCAGCGAGCTGCCCTTCGCGTTCTTCCTGACCGCGGCGCTCTTCTTCCTGGTCCGGCTGATGGACGAGGGCAAGCACGCCGACGCGTGGATGGTCGGGATCATGCTCGGGATCGGCACGACGGTCCGCTCGCAGATGACCGCCAGCATCGCGCTCTTCGGGCTGGCCTGGCTGATCACCCGAATCCTCCCGTGGCGGGCCAAGGCCGAGCAGCGGATCTGGCCCAAGCTGACCTGGGCAAAGATGATCCAGGTCGGGATCCCGCTCGCGCTGATCTTGGGTGCGTCCGCGGTCCGCTTCCACCTCCACACCGGTCGCTACGGGCTGGTCTCGGAGAACAGCGGCATCAACCTGGTCTTCGGCCGCTGCCACAACAAGGGCATCTACTCGCGGCCCGACGGCCAGGGCCACGGCACCGTCCGCTTCGCCCCGCCGCCGCTGATCCAGCTCGAGGTCTACAGCCGCGACAACCCCGACTCGTGGCTGAACATGGACCCGGTGTTCGGCGACTTCCCCGATCCGCCGCCCGACGTCCCCGGCTTCCGGCTCGACAACCTCGGCTGTGCCAAGCGCGGCTGCATCCTCGAGGGCGGCGAGGTCGAGTACCAAGGCTACATCGGCGATCAGGAGCTGCAGCGGCGCCTGGTCAAGCACTGCATCGAGGTCGGCGGCTGGGGCCGGCAGGTCAAGTACAGCGCCCAGCACCTGGTCATGCTGTGGAAGTACACGCAGATGTGGCCCGACCAGGCCAACCCGCGTCCGCATCCCAAGGACAAGAACGAGGGCTGGAAGGCGCTCGGCGAGCTGTGGGCCAAGCTCCATCGCTGGTTCCTGATGGTCCCGGCGCTGTGCAGTCTGTTGTTCGCGTTCGCGCCCCGGCGCCGGCCCAAGGAGGCCGTGGTCGCGATCAACCTGTGGGCGCTGCTCTTCGTCGCCGCGATCTGGCTGGGCGAGGTCCGCTTCCGCGTCCCCTACGACCCCTTCATCGTGCTGCTCGCGATCTTCGGCTACGGCTTCGTCTGGGAGCAGGCCCGCGAGCGGATCCGGGCGTGGCGAGCCAAGCGAAAGGCCGGGTGAGTCTGGCTCGCGTCGGCCTCGAGCAGCCCGAGCCCGGCGGAGGGCTGCTCGAGCTGCACCCCGAGCGGGCCTTCTTGCGTCGGCGCGACACGCTGGCGATCCGCGACCTGCCCGGCTTCTTGCGCGGCCGGCATCGGATCCCCAGCGAGCTCGGCGTCGCGGCCGAGCGCTTCATCCACGAGCTGGCCAGCCCGACCATCGCCGACGAGATCGCGACCATCTACGCTGCGGCCAAGCGCACGCTCGGGCTGCGTCGCAAGCAGCTGGTCCAAGCCAGCGCCGACGGGGGCGGCAACCTCGACGCCCCGCAATTTCGCTACCTGATCGAGATCGACCAAGACCGATCCGATCCGACCCGGGCCGCGTGGCGACGCGAGCTGCGGCTGCTGACCGCTCCGAGCGAGCTGCCGGCCGACTTCGACGCGATGTTTCCGGTCCAGCTCGACGAGCTGATCGTGCCCTTCTCGGGCGTTCGCCTGACCCGCGCCCAGCTCTTCGACCTCGTCGTCGAGCGGCTCGAAGACTTCGCCGAGCGCTGCGGCGGCGAGGTCGACGAGCGCGAGAACGAGGGCCGCGCCCGCCTCCACGGCCACGAAGGCAGCCGGCTCGAGTTCGACCTCGAGCGCGGCGAGCTCGGCCTGCGCGTGCTCGGCTGCGAAGGCGCGCTCGTGCTCTTGAGCGAGGCCCAGCGCCGCTTCGAAGGCCTGACCGGCTAGCGAAGCGGTCGGGCTAGCGAAGCGGTCGGGCTAGCGAAGCGGTCGGGCTAGCGAAGCTCGATCGAAGCCGAAGCCTCGCTCGACCAGCGTCGGCTCGCCCCGCTCGGACGCGGTCGTCGCTCGACGCAGGAGACCAGCGCGTCGAGGTAGCTGCGGATCACCCGGCTCGACTCGGCCGCCCAGCTCGCCGCTCGCTCGGGGTCGTCGCGGAGCAGGGCGTCGAGCCGCGCGAGTCGGACGCCGGCCCGCGAACACGCGTCTTCGGCCCGCGCCTGCACGAAGCCCATGCAGTCCTCCGCGTCGGAGCCGAGCAGCGAGCGACACTTCTCGACCAGCGCCGGCCCGAACACCCGACCGAAGTCCGCCAGCTCCAGCTCCGTCGCGATCATCCCGCGGGGATCCTTGGCCGCCGCCTCGCGCAGCGCCGCGTGCTGCTGCGCCGACGCCTGCCAGACCAGCGAGCCCAAGCACAAGTTGGCGGTCGCGACCCGCCGATACCAGACCTCGCGCTGCATCACGAGGTCGACGATCAGCAGCTTGCGATGGCCCACCTCGCGGCTGGCAGCCAGCTGCAGCTCCTCGGCGACCGCCTCGTGACCCTCTTCGGCCGCAGCGTTCGCCGCCGCCCGCAGCCAGATCGGGATGCGCTGGAGCGGCCCGATCCGCATCGCGCCGTACTCGAGCAAGAAGCCGAGCAGGGCAGCCTCACCGTCGAGCTCGGCCAGCAAGCGGCCGATGGATTGCGCGACATGCTCGCGGGTCTCCGCGATGCGGGGCAGGTAGAGGGCGTCGACATGGCTGAACATCGGTCTGGCTCCTGGGCTTCGAGGGTGGTTCGAGGTGGGATTGTGAACGTGCCAGCAGTCGCGCTAGGTGCAAGAAAGTTTCGAGAACAAGCACGAAAATCCGCCGGAATGCACAGATTCGACAATGCGCGCACGATACGCGAGTGCATCGATTGACCATCCATGGAAAATTGCCAAGCACGCTGACACATCACGAATGCGCCAATCGAGTTGGCGGCCCACCCTGGGCCGATCTCGCCGAAAACTGGTCTAGGCACCCATTGCCACGATCCGAGCGGCTTGTCGAGAAACCAGCGGATCGCGTCTCGATCCTCCCCGGTCGAGAATCGCGAATGCCCACAAATGCCACGATTCATCGTGACCCCGGGTGCCCATCTCCAATCATAAATACCATTATTACTGCCCATACCAATACCTTTAGGTTGGCAAACGATATTTTTTGTTGAAAAGTATCTTGTATTTTAATGTATAGCTACAGAAAGGCCTCTTCTGCTTAACTCAATACGCATTGGTTTAAGCTGATCGTAGGTACCATTTTTCACCTCGCATTTACCAGTATAATGCACTAAATAAGCACACTGTTCGGCTTGTACCACATCATGATCGCACACTTCAACAAGCGAATCAATCACATAATCAAAGGTGTTTACATCATCATTAAACAAAATTAAAGTCCTTTCTTTC
>JAMHUH010000017.1:0-2850 GCA_035904925.1 Nannocystaceae bacterium | reverse complement strand
GGTCGCAACACGGGCGGCGACGCCAATTGGTCGGTCTGCAACCCCTCGGTCGCGTGCACCAACATGGCGCCGCTCTATTGCTTCCAGCAGTGAGACGGCTTCGGCCGTCAATCGGGCCAGCGGCGCTCGGCCTCGATCCGCGCGAGCCAGGCCTCGGTCGCGGCGAGGTCGAGCTGCTCGAGTTGGGCCTGCTCGCGCGGGCCGAAGGGGAGGTCGAGCAGCTTGCACGCGACGCCGATCGCCCGCACGAGCCCGGCTTTTTGTCCGGCTTGTTGTCCGGCTTCGCGACCGGCGCGAAGTCCCGCCTCACGACCGGCGCGAAGTCCCGCCTCGCGTTGCTCGGCGTCTCGCTGCACGAGTCGCTGGTTGCCTTTGGCCACCAGCGCGTCGACGACTTCGTCATCGGCCGCGGCCGCGTCGAGCAGCGCACGAATCGCGACCGGACGCACGAGCGTCGGGTCATCGAGGACGCCCTCGAGCGGCAAGCTGACCCACTCGTTGCGCTCGCGCGACCACTCTCGGACCGCGCCGGTCTTGACGAAGATCGCGATCAAGCGCCGAACACCCCGACGCGCGAGGTCCTCGGCGCGCTCGGTGATGTCGCGCAGCGACTGCTCGGACACGACTTCGAACGCGAGCTCCTCGAGGTAGCGCGCGTCGGTGCTGGGATCGATGCCCGCGCGCCGGACCGAGGTGTCGGGTCGAGGGCTCGCACTGCTTCGCAACCACGGCGCGATGCAGGGGCGAGGCATGCAGACCTTCCGAGTTTGCGTGCGCGAGCGACTCGAACTCGGCGCCGAACACCGCGATCGGGAGTCCGATCGACGCGACCCGCTCCCGACCACGAACATGTTCGGACGCGGCTCCGAACATCTGCAGGGCCGCGAGAATCGACGTCGCTCGCGGCGACAATCCTCACTCGGGCGCGATCACGGCCCCGTCGATCCCGATCCGCTTGATCACGGTGGTCGGATCGCTGCCCGGCAGCCCGCGGCCGATCCCGGTCGTGCCCGCGGGCGGCGGCGTCCACTCGACCTCGTAGCCATTCGCGAGCTTCCAGATCAGCGACCCGACCAGGCCGCCGATCGTCTGGAGCCCCTCGCGATCGATCTCGTCGACCTCGTCGCCGGCGCGGTGGTAGTCGCCGTGGATCCCGGTGAAGAAGAAGAGCACCGGGATGTCCCGGCGGAACCACCAGGCGTGGTCGCTGCGGGTGGTCGTGCTGCCCTCGTAGAGCACCTCCATGTCCTGGTTGCCGAGCTCGTCGAGCAGCGGCATCCACTGGGCGCTGGTGTTGACCCCGCCGATCGCCAGGCCTTGCTTGCCGAGGCGACCGACCATGTCGAGGTTGACCATCGCGGCCACGCGGCCCATCGGGAAGCGCTCGTCGCTGGCGAGCGCCTTGCTGCCGAGCAGCCCGAGCTCCTCGCCCGAGAAGTGGGCGAACACGATCGTTCGCTCGGGCGTGATCCCGGTCGCGACGATCGCCCGGGCCAGCTCGAGCAGCATCGCCGTGCCCGAGGCGTTGTCGTCGGCGCCATTGCAGATCGAGTCGGAGGTGTCCTTGCGGACGATCTCCTTGCACATGCCGGACTCGGCGTTGCCGATGTGATCGAAGTGGGCTCCGATCACGATCAGCTCGTCGGTCTTGCCGGGCAGCATCGCGACCACGTTGGGGACCTCGGCGAACTCGTCGACCAGATCGCTGGTGATCTCGACCTCGAGCCCGAGCGCCTGCGAGCGCGGGTGGAGGTCGGCATCGATCGCGGCCTGGACCTGCGAGAGCTTCTTGCCGCCGATCTTGATCAGCTTGTCGGCCTGCTTCCAGCGCAGCTGCACGACCGGGATCGCGACCGGATCCGGGACCACGCGCCGCGGCCCGCCCATCATCGAGCTCGGATCGCTGCCGAGCACGCCGGGCAGCGCGTCGGCGTCGCGGGCGTCCTTGCCGATGAAGCTGCGCGGGCCAGTCACCAGGACGACCCCGGCCGCGCCGGCTTCGGCGAGGCGCTCGAGCTTGGCCGAGAGCATGTGCTCGAAGGGATCGAACTGCGGGCCGCTCTGCTTGGCCGCGATCATCGAGCCGAGCGCGATCATGTTGAGCGGGCTCTTGGGATCCTCGACCTTCCAGAACTCGTCGCCGAGATCCTTGGTGTCGGCGAAGGGCGCGACCAGATCGACCAGCTGCTCGCGGGCGCGCTGCTGCAGCTTGGCCAGCGCGTCGAGCTCGTCTTGCTCGCGCAGCGGCGCGGCGGCCTGCTCGAATTCCTCGGCGATCGTCTGCATGCGGCCGAAGAGCGCCATCAGGTCGGGGCTGTTGGGCGCTTGATCGAGCAGCAAGACGATCTTGCCCTTCACGTCGACGCCCTCGAGGTCGTCATAGGGCTCGAAGGGCTTGGCCGGCTTGGCGTCTGGATCACCGTCTTCGGCGGTCGCCGGCTCGGGCTCGTGGAGCTTGGCCGCGTAGCCGACGAAGACCAGCTCACCCTTGGCGCTGCCGGCCTTGCCCTCGGCCCGCGGCGTGAACTGCTTGGCGTCGACCGGCTTGGCCTTGATCGTCAGCTGCGAGGCCGGGCCGGCCTCGACCTTGGTCCGCAGCGCGTAGGGGACCCTGAGCTCACCGAACTCGGGCAGCGGCACGAGGCCGAGCTGCTCGTAGCGCTCGGCCAGCCAGGCCGCGCTGGTCTCGATGCTCGGGTCGAAGGTGAAGCGACCTTGGAGCTCGTCGCGGGCCAACCAGGTGATGTCCTCCACCATCCTCGCGCTGTCGAGCTCGGGCTCGGGCGCCGCGACCTCGTCGACGATCGGCTCGGGCGTGACGGTCTCGATCGGATCGGGGCGACACGCGAG
>JAMHUH010000016.1:0-6801 GCA_035904925.1 Nannocystaceae bacterium | reverse complement strand
GTGTGCGTGCTCGATCAATGGTTGGCCGACGCGCACCTCCAAGCGATCGCGAGCGAGAACAATTTGTCGGAGACGGCCTTCGTGGTCCGCGAGGGCGAGGGCTATCGGATCCGCTGGTTCACGCCCGCCTGCGAGGTCGAGCTGTGCGGCCACGCGACCTTGGCCAGCGCGCACGTGGTGTTCGAGCAGCTCGGCTGGCCGCACGAGACGCTGGTCTTCGCCTCGCGCTCGGGCCCGCTCGCGCTCCGGCGTGCGGGGCCCGATCGCTACGTGCTCGACTTCCCGGCCAAGCCCGCGCGAGCGATCGAGTGGCCCGAGGGCCTGCGCGAGGCGGTCGGCGGGGCGCCGCTCGCGATCGCCAAGGCCGACTACTTCTTGGTCGAGTACGCGAGCGCCGAGGAGCTCGCCGCGCTCCGGCCCGACTTCGCCGCGATCGCCCGAATCGCGCCCGGCGAGGTGATCGTCAGCGCGCCTGCGCCCGCCGGCTCGGGCTTCGACTTCGTCTCGCGCTTCTTCGCGCCCGGCGTCGGTATCGACGAGGATCCCGTCACCGGCTCGGCCCACTGCACGCTCGCGCCTTGGTGGGCCGAGCGGCTCGGTCGAACGACGCTGCGCGGCCGCCAAGTCTCGGCCCGCGGCGGCACGGTCGAGTGCGAGCTGCGAGGGGATCGAGTCGAGCTCACGGGTCGCTGCGAGCTGGTCTTGGTCGGTCGACTCCGCGCGTGAGCGGCTGCTATCCTGGTTTGCAATGACTGCCCCCGCCCGTCGCCGCGCCACCTACGAGGACGTGCTCGCTGCGCCGGCCAACCTGATCGCCGAGGTGATCTACGGGGTGCTCCACACCCAGCCCCGCCCGGCGATGCGCCACGCCAACGCGTCGTCACATCTCGGGGCGCTCATCACCAACCCCTTTCGCTTCGGCATCGGCGGCCCCGGTGGTTGGGTGATCTACGACGAGCCCGAGCTTCACCTCGGCGACGAGCCCGACATCTTGGTCCCCGATCTCGCTGGTTGGAGGCGCGAGCGCTTGGCGGCGCTACCCGAGGACGCGCCGTGGACCGCGATCGCGCCCGATTGGATCTGCGAGGTGCTCTCGCCCTCGACCCAAGTCATCGACCGCGCGCAGAAGATGGAGATCTATCTGCGCGAGCGGGTCGGTCACGCGTGGTTGGTCGATCCGATCGCCCGCACGCTCGAGGTCTACCGGCTGGGCGATGCGATCTGGGAGCGGCTCGCGGTGTTTCACGATGACGCCAAAGCCCGAGCAGCGCCCTTCGAGGCGTTCGAACTGCCGCTCGGCCTGCTCTGGGAGCGCTGACGGTTGCCAGGCTCGCGCGCGCGTGCTCGACTCGCGTCCGAGCCGAAGTCAGGAGACCGCTTGCAGTTCGCCATCGAGACCACCGCGCTGAGCAAGACCTACAAAGGCGGGGTTCAAGCCCTGCGCAGCATCGATCTTCAGGTCCCTCGTGGCTGTTGCTTCGGCTTGCTCGGGCCCAACGGGGCCGGCAAGTCGACGCTGGTCAAGATCCTGCTCTCGATCGTTCGACCCTCGGGCGGCAGCGCGAGCTTGCGCGGGCTCTCGATCGCCACGGCCGAGGCCCGGCGCAACGTCGGCTATCTGCCCGAGGGCCACCGCTTCCCGCCCTACCTGACCGCCGCGGGCGTGTGCCGCTACTTCGGCGCGCTCGGGGGCCAGCGCGGCGCGGCGCTCGAGTCCGACGTCATGGCCAAGCTCGACCTGGTCGGGCTTGGCGAGTGGCGCGACGTCAAGGTCAAGGAGTTCTCCAAGGGCATGGCCCAGCGGGTCGGCGTCGCGCAGTCGCTGATGGGCGACCCCGAGGTCGTGTTCCTCGACGAACCGACCGATGGCGTCGATCCGGTCGCGCGCCAAGGCCTGCGCTTCGTGATCCGCCAGGCGACCGAGCGCGGCGCGACGGTGTTCATCAACTCGCACCTGCTCTCGGAGATCGAGGTGCTCTGCGATCGGGTCGCGGTCATGGACAAGGGCATGATCCTGCGTAGCGGCACGGTCGCCGAGCTGACCGCGGGCGCGATCGGCAGCAAGCTGCGCGTGCACTTTCGGACCGGCACGCTGCCCGAGGCGCTCTGGGCCGCGCTCGTCGCCCGCGGTGCGACCCGCGAGCCCGATGGTTGGTTCGTGATCGATCTCGATCTCGAGGCCGACATCTCGGCCGTGATCGACGAGCTGCGCGCCGCCGCGGTGCTGGTCTTCGCGGTCGAGCCTCGCGGCATGAACCTCGAAGACGCGTTCATCCAGATGATCGGCGCCGACCGAGGACTCAACGTCGCGCGCGGGGGGGCCAAGCCATGAGCGCGCTGTGGGCCATCATCCTCGACACCTGGCGGCAGTCCCGTCAGCAGGTCGTGTTCATGATCATGGCGGGGCTGCTCGGCTTGATCGCGCTCGGGGCCGTGGTCGTTGCCCAGCCGGTCGAGATCGCCGACGAGGAGGGCCAGGTCCGCGAGCACGTCAGCCTGCTCGGGATCGAAGGTAGCGAGCTCTTCCTCGAAGAGGCGTGGCTGGGCATCTACTCCTCGACGATCTTCATGCAGTTCGACGACACCGAGGAGCGCCCGGACCCCTTCAGCGAGGAGGGCCAGGCGCTGCAAGGCGAGCTGCTCGACGTCGCTGCGCAGGCCGATCGGATCGAGCCCAAGCGGCGCGGCGTCGAGGTCCTGCTGGTCGCGGTCGCGAGCGCCGTGTTCTCGCTCAGCATGCTGCTCTTCATCGGCGCGGCGTCCGGCTACTTCCCGGCCATGCTCGAGGCCGGCGCGATCGACATCGTGCTGGCCAAGCCGCTCGAGCGCTGGAAGATCTATCTGGGCAAATACCTGGGCGGGCTCGCGCTCTACACCGTCGCGGTCGGCTCGACCTACCTGCTGCTCTTCATCGGGATCGGCCTGCGCACGGGCATCTGGCACCCGGCGATCGCCATGGTCCTGCCCATGCAGCTCTTGGCCGCGGCGGCCTTGTTCGCGCTGCTGGCCTTGGCCGGCGTGGTCTGGCGCAGCGCGACGCTGAGCATGATCCTCGGCTACGTCTACTACATCGTGGTCGACAGCATCGTCTCGCTGCTGACCATCATCCCCTTCAAGGTCGCCTGGCTGCAGAGCCTGCAGAAGCTCGTGCGCACCTTCGTGCCCAACTTCGATCAGATCAAGGCCTCGGCGACCCGCTCGGTCATCAACGTGCCGACGATCGATTGGCAGGCGATCGCGGTCGTCGCGACCTGGTTGGTGGTCTCGCTCGGGCTCGGCTACTGGAAGTTCAGGCGGACGGACTACTGAAGCGGGTCGGGCTCGCGCCCCTCAGCGCATCAGCGCGGCGACGTCGAGTTCGAAGCCCGGCAGCAGCTCGCTGGTGAGCGTCGCGTCGATCACTTCGACGCGGACCAAGCCCGGCCCGCTGCGACGTTCGACGACCCCAGCGGGATCGACGAACCAGTACTCCTTCACGCCGGCCTCCGCGTACATGAATCGCTTGGTCACGCGATCGTAGGCGCGATTGGTCGAGAGCACCTCGATGCAGAGCTCGGGGATGCGCTCCAGCGGCGAGGGGACGTCGCGCGCGAGCGTGGTCAACAACACCATCGCGTCGGGCTGCAAGATCCGGTCGGCGGCGAAGCGAACGTCCATGGGCGCTTGGATCACGCTGAGAGCGCAGAGCCACCCATCGGAGGCAGCTACTGAAGCGGATGCGCCTGCGCGCCCTTGCCGGTGTCGCTGGCGATCCGCCCGTCGACCAGCGAGATGGTCCGATCGCAGCGCGCCGCCATCCGCGGGTCGTGGGTGACGATCAAGAAGGTCAGCTGACGCTCGACGTTGAAGCGGCGCAGCAGCGCGAAGATGTCGTCGGCGGTCGCGGTGTCGAGGTTGCCGGTCGGCTCGTCGGCCAGGACCAGCGCGGGCCGATGGATCAGCGCGCGGGCGATCGCCACGCGTTGCTGTTGGCCGCCCGAGAGCTCGCTCGGGCGGGCGTCGGCCCGATCGCCGAGCCCGACCTCCGTGAGCGCGGCCAAGGCTCGCTCGCGGTCGCTGGACTTGAAGCGGCCTGAAGCGACGCTCAGCGGCATCATCAAATTCTCCGCGGCCGAGAGCGCGCCGATGAGGTGATGAAATTGGAACACGAAGCCGAGCGTCTCGCCGCGCAGGCGCGAGAGCGCGGCTTCGTCGAGGCCGACCGTGTCGTGGCCGGCGATTCGAATCGCGCCGCGGGTCGGGCGATCGAGCAGGCCGATCAGGTTGAGCAGCGTGCTCTTGCCCGAGCCCGAGGGGCCGATCAGCGCCGCGAATTCACCCGGTTGGAGGTCGAGATCGATCCCGTGCAGGATCTCGGTCTCGACCTGATCGCCGTAGCTCTTGCGGACGCCACGAAGCTGCAAGAGCGAGTCAGACATGGCGAATCGCCTCCACCGGATCGAGGCGGCTGGCCTGGCGCGCGGGCAAGACCGCCGCGAGCATGCCGGTCAAGGTCGCGAGGCCCGAGGCCGCGAAGATCAAGTTGGCGCTCAGCTCGATCGGAAACATGGCCGTGCCGTCGGGGTTCTGCGAGGCCCGCATGAACAAGAACGAGAGCCCGGCGCCCAGGGCCACGCCGACGATCGAGCCGAGGAAGCCGACCAGGCCGCCTTGGATCACGAACACGGTCGCGATCCGGCGCCTCGGCGTGCCCATCGCTCGCAGGATGCCGATCTCGCGGGTGCGCTGGACGACGGTGACCACGAGCACGCTGGCGATCCCGATCGCGACCGCGAGGAACACGAAGAATTGGATCGTGTAGCTCGAGCTCGACTGCGAGCGCAGGGCGATCAAGAGCTGCTGGTTGGCCTCCATCCAGCTCTCGGCCTCGAGCCCGGTCTGGTCGGCGATCCGAGCCGCGACGCGATCGGCTTCGAAGATGCTGCGGACCTTGATGTGCAAGCTGTTGGCGCCGCCGGGCAGCCCGAGCAGGGTCTGACCGGTCCGCAGCGGGACCAGCACCCAGCGTTGGTTGACCTGTTGGTTGCCCAGATCGAACACGCCGCGGATCGTCAGCAGCGCGTCGTTGCCCTCGGGGGTCTGGAGCCGGAGCTTGTCACCCACGTCGACGCCCAGGTCGTCCGCGAGCTCGACCCCGATCACCGCCTCGCCGCCCTCGAGCCGATAGACGCCGCGGACCATTCGCTGGCTGACCGCGATGACCTGATCGAAGCGGAGCGGATCGACGCCGAGGATCTGCACGGGTCGGTTGGCCGAGCCCTGGGTGGCGAAGGCGTCGCCGAGCGCGACGGCCGAGGTCGCGACCACGTCGGGGTCGGCCCGGATCCAGCCTTCGATCCGCTGCCACTCGGCGATCGAGCGGATCCGCTGGGCCGGGCGCTCGACGTGGCGCAGCACGAGCGTCGAGTCCGAGTCGATCAGCGGCCGGGCGCGCTCTTCGAGCGGGCGCACGACCACGTGGGCTTGGGTCCCGAGCGTGCGGGCGATCAAGCTGACTTGCAGCCCGCCGATCAGCGCCGACAAGAACACCATCACCGCGACGCCGATCGCCACCGCGCCGATCGTCAGCGCCGTCTGCGAGCGATACTCCCGCAAGAACTGGAGCGCCAAGAAGAGTGCGACGGGCATCGGGGATCTCGGCGGGGTTCAGCCTTCGCTCGCGTGGGCGCGGACACGATCGCCCTCGGCCAGGGTCGTGCTCTCGTCGTCGACGACCAGGTCGGACTCGTCGAGCCCCTCGAGCACCTCGACCTCGAGATCACCACGGATCCCGATCTTCAGGGGCCGCGCGTGGGCATGACCTTGCTCGACCACGAACACGAAGGGCGCGTCGCTCGAGAGCCCGCGGACGACCCGGCGCGGCACCAGCAGCGTGTCCTCGTGCTCGCCGACGCGGACCTCGACCGAGACGGTCATGTGCGGACGCAGGTAGTCGGGCGGCTCGGGGACCGCGAGCCGGACCTCGATCGTGCCGCGCTGCGGATCGACGCTGGGCGCGATGTACTGGATCGCGGCGTCGAAGTGGCGATCGGGGAAGGCCTCCGCGCTGGCGATCGCGGGCTGCTCGAGCGCGAGCCGAGCGAGGTTGCGCTCGTCGGGTTCGATGACCAGCCGGGTCTCGCCCGTGCGCGAGAGCAGCAACATCTTGGTCCCCGCGACGACCGAGTCACCGGGCTCGATGGTCCGAGCCAGCACGATGCCATCGACCGGGCTCTCGATCCGCGAGTGGGCGAGCTGAGCCTTGGCGACTTGGACCTGGGCCTTGGCGACCGCGATCCCGGCCGAGGTGATCAGCGCTTGGCTGCCGCCCTTGCCGGTCGCTCGGAGCTGGAGTTGGGCGGCCTCGCGCTGGGCCTTGGCCACGGTGTAGGCCGTCTGCGCGTCTTCGTAGTCGGCCCGGGTGCCGGACGAGCTCTCGTAGAGATCCTTGGTCTGTTGGAGGTTGCGCTTGGCCTCGGCCAGCGAGGCCTCGGCGGTGGTCAGGTTCGATCGCGCCGCCGGCTCGCTGAGCTTGGTCAGCTCGAAGCGACCGGCTTGGGCCTGGCTCAGCCCGGCCTCGGCTTGGTCGAGCGCCGCGAGCAGCTCCGCGTCCTCGAGCTGGACCAGCAATTGGCCGACCGAGACCGCGTCGCCTTCTTTGACGTAGACCTCGCGCACGGTGGTCACGACCAGCGCGCTCGTGGTGATCTCGGCTGGCGCGAGCACCTGACCGCTCGACACGACCGTCTCGCTCACCTTGCCTCGGGTCGGGTGCACGACGGCGAGCGCCGGACCGCGCAAGAGCAGATAGGCCGCCGTCCC
>JAMHUH010000015.1:0-1738 GCA_035904925.1 Nannocystaceae bacterium | reverse complement strand
CGCGCCAAGATCGAGAGCCAGTCGTCGCTGTAGCGCGCGTACTCGTGCAGGCTGCTCTGCGAGCACCACTCGAGCACGATCGTCGGGTAGCCCTCGTGCACGAACACGTCGTAGACGGTGACCACGTTCGGATGCCGGATCTTGACGACCTGCCGCGCCTCGGCGTCCGTCCAGCGACGCGAGATCTTGAGCACGATCGGCCGCTCCATCAGCATGTCGATCGCGATGTACACGGCCGCCCACTTGGTCGCGCTGAGCCGACGACAGGCGAGGTAGCGATGCTCGGGCGGGTTGGCGCTCGCGAACTCGATCAGCGCGTTCTCGGCGTGTCCGTGCTCGAGCGCGAACTCGACGAGATCGAGCCCCTGCGCGTCGAGCTGCTCGCGATCCGTCTCGCTCGCCACGGGTCCCCACCAGCCGGGCAGGCGCGGGATCGGGATCGGCAGCACCTCGCCCGCCGACTCGTCGTCGGACGAAGGCGTTGGGCGCAGCGGATCGCGAGACGTCTCCAACGCGCGCTACAGTATCGACTTCGCGCGCGCCGGGGACCTGGTCCAAAGGTCAGCTCGACGACTTTCGCAACCTCGTCAGCCGCCTCGCCAAGTTGACGATCAGCCGACGGCTCCGAGCGGAAGCGCGCTTGACCGCCTCGCGCAACCCTTCCAGGAATCGCGTCGTGGTCGTGTGGAAAGCCGGATCATCGAGCAGCTTCGCAGGCGTCGTGCTCAGGGCCTTCGCCAGCGTCTTGATGGTCCGGAGCGTGGGCACGTGACCCCGCTCGATCTTCGCGACCGTCGCCCGCGAGACTCGACAGCGATCGGCGAGGTCCTGCTGCGAGAGCCGCTGGTGGAGTCGGTAGCCCAGCACGTTGCGCGAGAGAGGGGGAAGCTCGTCGACGTTGCTCATGAGGTGGAGTTCGAGTGTGGCGGCCCGATGATTCTCGCTCTTGGCCAAGCGCCAACCAAGCTCATTCTTTTCGACAACTCGAGACGTACAAAGGCAGCAATGGGCATTTTGCCGAATCGATGACTAGATTTCTATACAATGCGTTTCGACCTTGACGCCTCGCGCAGACCCGCGCGACGGTCCTGGCATGTCGGACCCCACGATGGCCCCCACGGGTTTCCCCGATGAAGCGACGCTGCGCTGGCTCGAACCGCGGATCGCGAAGTTCTTGCGATCGCGGCTCCCGGGCCACGTCGACGCGTCCGATCTGGTCGCCGAAGTCATGCTCTCGTTTGCGAAGTACCGCGGAGAGGCGACGCCCAAACACTACGCGTTTCGAGTCGCACGGAACATGCTCGCGCAGTACCACCGGCAGCCGCGGCGGGTCGACCAAGTCTCGACCGGGCACGAGTTCGCGGACCACCAGCCCGGCGTGAGCACCCGAGTGCGCTCCGCACAGTTCGAGCAGATCGTGCGAAGCGAGGCGGCCGCGATCGAGGGGCCCTTCGGCGACGTCGTGCGGCTGCGACTCGACGGGCTCGAACCTCGGGAGATCGCGAAGGAGCTCGAGATCAACATCAACACCGTCCGTTCGCGTCTGGTCCGCGGGCTCGCTCGCCTGCGTGAGCAGCTCGAGCAGACGCTTGGTTCGGATCGGCTCGGGTGATCGAGCGGTCTGGTGTTGCAAGGAGTCGTGGGCGCTCGCGGGCAAGTGCGATCCTCGCTTGGATCGCGGAGCTGGGTTCTTCTCGCTGACGCGGCGTGCTTGCAATCGAGCGTCACAAATCGAAGA
>JAMHUH010000014.1:0-2646 GCA_035904925.1 Nannocystaceae bacterium | reverse complement strand
CGCTCCAGCTCCCCGCGGGCACCCACGGCATGGCCCCCTCGCTCGCGCTGACCTACGACAGCGCGGCCGGCAACGGCGATCTCGGCGTGGGCTGGTCGCTCGGGGGCCAGTCGAGCATCGCTCGCTGTCCGACCGACCTCGCGCTCGATGGCTTCGTGTCCACGATCGACTACTCGGACACCGATGGGCTCTGCCTCGACGGCGAGCGACTGGTCCCGATCGTAGGCAACCCGTGGAAACCACGCAGCGTCTACGCCAAGCGCCACGACGCACTCTCGCGCGTCCACTGGATCTCGCGCACCCAGTGCGTGGGTTCGATCGCGTTCGAGGTTCGCGGCGCAGACGGCCAGATCCACGAGTACGGCTGCCGAGAAGACGCGGTGGTGAACTCGCATCGCGGCGTCCATCGCTGGGCGCTCGCGCGTAGCGTCGATCGCTTCGGCAACTTCGTTCGCTACGAGTACGAGTATGACGACGTCGATGTCTGGTCGCCCGAGAGCCAGTTTCAGGGCGTCGCGCGAGCGGATCATCGGCTCGCGCGGATCCTCTACACCGGCCACGAGGCAGCGCCCGCGATCGCGCCCGACCGCGCGATCGTGCTGCGCTGGGAGAAGCGGCCCGACGTCTCGCGCGGATGGTTCGCGGGCGCTCCGACGGCTCGGCTGCTGCGCTTGCGCGAGGTCTCGGCCTTCGCCGCGGGCGAGCTGGTCCGCAGCTGGCCGCTGACTTACGAGCACAGCAACGCGACCCAACGCTCGCGTCTGGCGGCCGTGACCGAGTGCGCGTCCGATGGCGTGTGCAAGCCGGCGACGACCTTCGAATGGATCGAGGGCGAGCTGGCGATGGACGCGGTGCCGCCCGGGGAATGGTCGGCCGATGGCGGCAAGTTCCCCTACCTCGACGATCTCGAGCAGCCGCCCGAGCTACCGGCGCTCTTTCAGGCCACGCTCGACGCCAACGGCGACGGCCTCACCGACCTGCTCGCCGTCGTCGGTCAGCCTGCCGCACCTGCCGACGAAGGGCGTGGTTGGGAGCTCTGGCGCAGCCAGCCGGACGCGATCGCCGACGGGATCTGCGGCGGAAACTATGGCGCACCCGCCGTCTGCCCGCCCGGCCACTACGCGGTCGACGAAGTCGCTCGGTCCGAGCCCACACCCGTTGCCTACGACAAGGTCGAAGGTCGCACGCACTCGATGTTCGCGTTCGACTACGACGGCGACGGCCGCGACGACGCCATCGCGCCAGCCAATCACTACATGGGCTGGTTGGGCAAACCGGGCTACTGGGCGATCGACAAGCTGCTCATCTTCCATGGCACGCTGAGCGAGTCGCAGGTGCAGTTCGGCGACAATTCATCGCCGGTCTTCTCCTACCTCGCGGCCGACTTCACCGGCGATGGCCTCGGCGATCTGGTCTGGTGCCAGCCCAACGACGTCACCGAGCTCGACCTCGAGATCGGCACATGGCGCGCGCTCGCCAACGAGCCCGGCGTCGGCTTCGACGTCGCGGCCGCGGTCGATTCGGGCCTGCGCTGCTCGTCCTTCGACAAGCTGCTGCTGCTCGACCACGACGGCGACGGCGTGCCCTCGCCGCTGGTCGTCGCGACCTGGTCCGACGAGAGCCAGTCCGCGATCCCCTCGGCCAAGTGGGGCGACTATCGTGCGCTGATCTTCACGTCGACCCTCGACGCGTTTGCGTGGGCCGAGACCGGCTTGCCCGTCGACTTGGCCCAGCGTTGGCGCTGGAGCCCGACCGACCACCTCAACACCGTCGCGCTCGCCGTCGACTCGGACTTTCCACGCTACGGCGCCAGCTTGGGGATCGATCGGATCGTCGACATCCAGGGCGATGGCTTGCCCGACGTCGTTCGCTACCAGCTCGTGATCGGCGACGAGGGCGAGCAGCGCGACGCGATCGTCAAACAGCTCTTCTCGGAGAACAGCGCCGACGAACAAGGTGGCCTGCGCCTGTGGATCAACGACGGCCAGCGTTTCCGCGACGGCGGTTGGTTGACCGAGGGAGCCTTCGCCCGCGATCGCTTCGAAGAGTTCGTCGCCAGCTCGACGATCGATTGGAACGGCGACGGCCGGCTCGACCTGCTGATGCCCAACGCCGACAGCGACTCCTGGGAGGTCTGGCTCGCGCGCGGCGACGGGACCCTCCAGCACGAGCCACTGCCGGTCTCGCCCCACTGGCCCGGCAGCGGCTCGGCGCACCCGAGCGCGTTCGCAACGATGGACGTCGACGGCGACGCCCTGCACGACCCCGTGTTCTGGGACTTCGGCGCGCATTGGCGAATCTTCCGGCGCCGCGGCGAGCAGCCCGATCGGATCGCGGCGATCGTCGACGGACTCGGCCAGCGGATCGAGATCGAGTACCAGTCGATCACCGACTACGAACTGCCCGACTTGCATGAGCCGGGCGAGTGCTTCTGGCCGGCCAACTGCGCCGAGCGGCCGCGCATGGTGGTCGAGCGGCATCGGCTCGACACCGGGCTCGCTGCGCTGAAGCGCGAGTTCGTGCATCGCTACGCGGGCATTCGAAGCGACCGACTCGAACGACGCTCGCTCGGCTTCGCCCGCCATGACGTGACCGAGTGGACCTTGGGCCCCTGGGGCATGGTCGAGATCGGCCAACGGACGACCT
>JAMHUH010000013.1:0-6004 GCA_035904925.1 Nannocystaceae bacterium | reverse complement strand
CGCCGAGTCGGGGTAGCGGCGGCGAAGGTCGGCCGTCCACTCGAGGGCCGCGAGCGCGAGCCCGTCACCCGCGAGCTGCTCGATCGCCGCGAGCTCGACCAGGGCGTCGTCGGGCACGACCTCGCGGGCTTGCTCGAGCAGCTCACGCGCGCGGCGCTCGAGCCCGAGCGAGCTGGTCCGCCAGGCCAGCTCGACCAACATCTGCCCGAGCATCGCCCGCTCGTCGCTGGCCCGCGGGGTCGGCTTGCCCGGCGTCTCGGTCTCGGTCTTGCCTTCGGTCTTGCCCTCGGTTTTGGCGATCGCAGCCTCGGCTCGGGCGATGCCGCGATCGAGCGCCTCGCGGCTGCGCTTGGAGTCGTCCTCGCTGAGCGCCAAGAAGAGCGCGCTGCGGCTCGACTGCGCGGCCGCGTCGGCGGCTCGGGCCTGGTCGCGCGCGGTGAAGTCGGCCCGATCGAAGGGATGGACCCAATGATAGAACTCGGCCAGCGCGAGCTCGTCGGCGGGCGAGGCCTTGGCGCTCGCGGCCGCCTGCTCGAACGCGCTGCGCAGCGAGATCGCGGCCGGCAAGCTCGGCGCGTCGAGATCGGCGTCGGCCTCGACCCGCTCGCTGGGCAGCTCGGTCGTCTGGACCGAGGGCGTACCGCTGGCCTCGAGCCCCTCGATCCGCTCGCCCTCGCGGGTCCGCAGCTGGGCGAAGAAGCCCCAGGCTCCCGAGTCGCAGGCGACCTTGACCAGGATCCGATTCCAGCCGGCCTCGAGCTCGATCGCGTAGGCGTCTTGGAGCGGATCGGGCGTGCGATAGGCGTCGCCGCGACCGACCTCGCGGGTCCCGACCCAGACCGCGTGAGCGCCCCCCGAGCCGAATTGCAGCACGGCCTTTTGCGGCTTGGCGACCTTCACCCAGGTCGTCGCGTAGGCGATGACGTGTTGGTTGGGCCGCAGGAATTCGTCGAACGAGACGTAGCCGCCCGAGAGCGCGCTCTCGGGATCGAAGGGGCGCCACTCGAGCGGCTCGCCGGCCAGCTTGCCGGTGAAGCGCTGATCGATCGCGAAGGGCTCGGTCTCGGGTCCGAAGCGGTTGGTCTGGCCGCTGCGGTTGGCGTTGTCGAAGGGCCCGACGATCTGCCACGACAAGAGCATGCCCTCGGCGGTGTAGAGCTCGCGGGCTTGGTCGAGCTGGCCCTCGTACTCGTGCAGCTGCCCGCGCTCGAGCGCCGCGAGCTCGCGGACCAGCGGGTGCCGCTTGCGATCGTCGCGGACCGACTCGACCAAGCGGATCAGCGTGGCGGTCGGGACCTCGCCCTCGAGCGCCGGCAACAGCCCGAGCAAGGCCAGCGCCGCGCGAGGATCCTTGCCCTTGCTGCTGGCCAAGATCGCCTCGCGTCGGGCGAGCTCCTGGACCCAGCGGCCCGAGAGCCCCGCCGCCGGGTCGAGGACACCGGGCTGCCACAGCGGCGCCGCGGGGTCGAAACCGAGCGCATGCTCACCAGGCGGGCCAGCGGCGGCGTCACCAAGCGGGAGCAGGCCGAGCGTCGCCAGCACGAGGGCCGCGCCAGCCCAGCGAGAGGCGGTCTTCATGGCCCGCGCGAGAGAGCGAGAGGGGTGAGCGGGCACGACGACGATGGACATCCAGGCGTGATCCTCGGGCCACGACCCACGCCGCGGACCGCCGCGATGATGGAACATCCGCCGCCGCCATGCCATAGTCGCGAACCACCGTGTTGCTTGGCCTGCTCAAGACCCTCCGGCCCAAGCAGTGGATCAAGAACGCCTTCGTCGGCGTGCCGCTGCTCTTCGGTCAGCGACTCTTCGATCTCGACGCCGTCTGGCGCGTCGCCGCCGCTTTCACGCTCTTTTGTGTGATCTCGGGCTGCGTCTACATCGTCAACGACATCGTCGACGTCGAGAAGGACCGCGCCCACCCCAAGAAGAAGTCGCGGCCGATCGCCTCGGGCGAGTTCCCGCCCAACGTGGCGCGCAACTTCACCTTCGTCGCGGTCCCGCTCGCGCTCGGGGCCGCGTTCATGCTCTCGCCCTGGTACGCCGCCACGCTCGCCGGCTACTTCGCGCTCAACATCCTGTACTGCTTCTTCACCAAGAACGTGCCCTACCTCGACGTGCTCTCGATCGCGACCGGCTTCGTGCTGCGCGTGCTCGCGGGCGCCTTGGTGATCGACATCCCGGCCTCGCCCTGGCTGCTCGGCTGCACCGCCCTGCTCGCCATGTTCCTGGGCTTTGGCAAGCGCGCCCACGAGCTGGCCGCGAGCGAGGCTCGCTCGGCCGAGAGCAAGACTCGCGCGGTGCTCGAGCAGTACTCCAAGGACGCGCTGCGCTGGATCCTGCACACGCTCGCCTTGCTGACCGCGCTGGTCTACGGGCTCTACACGCAGAGCCAGCACGTGCACGAGACCTTCGGCGACGCGCCGCTGATCTACACCCTGCCCTTCCCGATCATCGGGATCCTGCGCTTCATCCACTTGGTCACCGCGCGGCCCGACGCCGAGAGCCCGACCGACGAGATGCTCAAGGACCCGCTCTTCATGGGTAACTTCGTGATCTGGCTGGTCGTGACCGGCGTCGTGCTCTACTGGGGCGGCTGAGCCTACTGGGGCGGCTGAGCCGGCTCCGAGAGCAGCGCTCGCGCGGCCACGACCGCGTCGCTGCAGCCCATCACCGCGACCACGTCGCCACGCTCGAGCCGGACCTCGACCTCGGGCCGGATCAGGTCGCCGCCGCTGCGGGCGATCGCCAGCACGGCCGCGCCGGTCTGCGCGTGGAGATCGAGCTCGGCCAGCGAGCGGCCGATCGCCGCGGACCCGGCGAGGATCGCCACGCCCTCGACATGGCCGAGGCCCGGCAACAAGGCCGCGACCTCGGCGTCGAGCTTGGGCTGGCTCTCGCTCGCGGGCTGGCGCAGCAGCCCGAGCACGACCTCGGCGCTGGCCCGCAGGTGGCCGTCGAGGTTGCCGCTGTCGCGCCAGAGCACCATCAGCAGGCCGAGCATGACCGCGCCCAAGACCAGCGCGCCCGCGGGTCCTTGCACGAAGGGCTGCGCGACCAGCAAGACCGGCGCGCCGACAGCCACGATCACCGCGAGCTGAACCACCACGACCAAGGTTCGACGCGGCGCGTTGGCGAGATCCGGGCGGCCCTCGAGCACCCCGGGCAAGAGCTCCTGGCCGAGCATGAGCGCGAGCTTGCGAGCGGCCCGAGCCAGCCCGAACGCGAAGGGTGAGAGCGCCAACAAGATCACCAGCTCGTAGCCGAGCCGGATCAACCACGGGGCCAGGCCGAGCTCGAGGGCCAGCGCGCTCGCGGGCTCGCGCAGCGCAGCGCCGCCGACCGCCACGCCGATCAGCGCGAGCGCGTCGAGGGCCAGCACGCCGAGCGAGCGACGCAGACGCGACTTGTCGCCCGGGCCCCGCTCGACCAGCGACTCGAACCAGGCCTCGTAGAGGCTCAGCAACGAGCGGATCCGGGCCGGCAAGCGCCGGTCGAGCCACGAGACGATCGCGTCGCCGCGGCGAACCATGATCGGCGTGGTGAAGGTCGTGGCGATCGCGGCCGCGACCAAGACCGGGACCATCTGATCGCCGACGACCCCGTGCGCCACGCCGATCCCGGCCATGATGAACGCGAACTCGCCGAGCTGACCGAGCGCCAGACCGGCCTCGAGCGAGCGCCGCAGCCCGTTGCCGCCCAGCAAGCTACCGAGCGTCACGACCACCAGCTGGCCAATCACGACCACGACCAGGACCGCCAGCGTCGCGCCGAGGTGAGTCCAGACCAGGCGCGGATCGACGCTCATCCCGATCGACACGAAGAAGACCGCGACGAAGAGATCGCGGACTGGGCGGATCAGGTGATCGACCTCGTGGCCACGACCCGACTCCGCGACCAACATGCCGGCGACGAAGGCCCCGAGCGCGATCGAATAGCCGAAGCTCTGGGCCAGCAGCGCGAGGCCAAAGCAGAGCCCGCCGGCCGCGACCACGCGAGTCTCCGGGCTGCCGACGCGCTCGACCAGACGAACCAGGCGCGGCACGACCAAGAGCCCGCCCACGACCAATGCGAGCAAGAAGAGCCCGAGCTCGACCAGCGTGGTCGCGAGCGCCTCGGCCGAGACCCCGAGCCCGGTCGCCAACGCGCCGAGCACCGCCAGCAAGGCGATCGCAACCACGTCTTGGATGACCAGCACGCCGAAGACCAGCTCGCGCACGTCCTCGGCCGGCGGGCTGGCCTCGAACACCTTGGCCACCACCATCGTGCTCGAGATCGCCAGCGCGCCGGCCAAGAAGAGCGACTCGACCCCGGTCCAGCCGAGCGTCTGTCCGAGCGCGTAGCCAGCCCAGCCCATCGCCGAGATCTCGATCAACGCGACCAAGCCCGAGCGCGGCAGCACCTTGATGAAGCGCGCGAGGCTGAACTCGAGCCCGACCCCGAACATGACCAAGACCACGCCGAACTCGGACATCGCGTGGACCCGCTCGCTGTCGGCGAAGAGCGGGATCGGTGTGTAGGGGCCGATCACGACGCCAGCGAGCAAGTAGCCGAGCAGCGGCGGCTGCTTCAGGAGGCGAAAGCCGAGGCTGGTCAGCGCGGCGACGGCCAGGACGATCGCGAGATCGACGACGAAGGACGGCGCCTCGCTGGTCGCGAGCAGAGTCGGAGTCACGCTCGCAGTGTATCGGCTCGGCCCAACTCTCCGACCAGGCTCGCGTGTGCGCGAGGCCGACTCTGCGCAGGCCGACTCTCCCGTCAGAGCGAGCGCATGATCGAGATTGCGAGCCGCCGCTACTCGAGCGAGCCGTCCGAGCCCGAGCCCCGCCGCTTCGACTCGCTCTGCCGCCGCCGGGCCAGCTTGGACTCGCCGACCGCCTTGCGATAGCCGAGCAGGCGCAGCGCCTCTTGCATGACCGGGCCCTCGGCGACGCCGCGCAGCTCGAGCTCGTCCTTGCTCGGGCCAGCGACGTGGACGCCCGGCAACCAGGACAAGAGCCCGTCGACGCCGAGCTTGCGCAGCGCGGCCGAGACCTGGAGGCGGACCTCGCCGAGCTCGCGGGCGACGAAGAAGCCGTCCTCGCCTTGGCCCTGGTAGAGCGGCATCAGCATGCAGCCGCCGCTCGGCGAGGTGATGTCGCCCTCGCGGTCGCTGGCGACTCGCTCGCCGCGGCGCAGCGGCTGGAAGTTGACCCAGCCGGGATCCATGTGAAAGCCGTCGCCGGGTCGAATGGCGTGGCGATAGACGATCTCGACCGCGCGCGGGAGCCCGGCTCCGGCCTCTTCGAGCCGCGCTTCGTGGCGCTCGAGCTCCGGGAGGTCGGCGCGATCGAGCAGGCCCGCGGCGACCAGCGCCAGCCAGATCGCCGCGACATGGTTCTCGACCGTGCGCGGGTCCTCGTGCTGGCCGGCCTCGAAGCCGACGGCGATGTGGCCGAGGTCGGCGAGGTAGCCGAGCAAGGTGCCATCGACGGCCTCCTCGAGCCCGAAGATGATTGGCACGCGCAGCTCGAGCGCGATCGGACGGTTGCGCAGCGCGTCGGCGACGACCGAAAAAGGCGGACCCTCGGCCGAGAAGCTGTGCAGATCGAGCACGACCAAGGGATGATCGAATTGCTCGTCGAGGCGATCGAAGATCGTCAGCAGCTCGCGCTGCTCGTGGTCCTCGGGGGTGTCGAGCTCGCGGGCTTGATCGCGGAGTCGGGCGAGGTGATCGGGGTACCAGCGGCGGTTGAGATCGCGGTCGTGGTAGCGGATGTCCTTGGCCAGCGCTCGAATGTTGCCGGCCAGCCCGAGCAGGCGCCCGCGCATGTTCGGGCGCGCGCGCGCGAGCACCTGCAAGACCCGCTGGACCGCGACCACGCCCGCCGGCTCGTTGCCGTGGATGCCTCCGACGATGACCATCGTCGGGCCGGGCGCGCTGCCCTCGTGCGAACCCAGCCAGCGCCGCGTGACCAGGCCCTTGGGCGGCCACTGGCCTTGGGGATCACCGAGCTCGGACATC
>JAMHUH010000012.1:0-1712 GCA_035904925.1 Nannocystaceae bacterium | reverse complement strand
CTGCTTCGCGCGGGGCCCCAGCCCCGATACCAAGTCGATCGGCCTCCTCCCGAGCCCTCGCGACGAGCGCGACGAATCGCTCGCGGCGCTCCAGCGCAAGCGGGCCGCGTTGCTCGGCCAGGTCGGTCGGCATGAATTCGATCCCCAGGCGCTCCGTGTCGTCCCGGATTGGCCCTTGGTGTTCTGGTGGAGCCCCGCGTTCTTGCAGGCCTACGCACAATCCGAGAAACTCGGCGAATGTGGCGAGGTCCGCCAAGGCATGGCGACCGCGGCCAACGCTCGATTCCTGCGCCGGCCTTGGGAAGTCCACTATCGCCCACCTCCGCGCTTGGACTCGCAACAATCGAACGAAGACCCGATTTACGAGGGCTGGGCGGCCTACATCAAGGGATCGGCCGGGATCGCCTGGATCGAGCCGCTCCAAGACTTGATCGCCTGGCGCGACGACGGCCGCGAGAATCGTCTGCTCGCCGGATCGACGGCCGGCAAGAACCGCGAATACTATTTTCGTCCCGCCGTCGCCTTCAGCAAGATCGGCGCCCACTTCAACGCCCGGCTCCATCGCTTTCCGAGCATCTTCGACGTCGCCGGCTCGTCCGTGTTCGTGGCCGACGTGAATCGAGCGGTCGCGGTGATGAACAGCCGGCTCGCGCGGACGATCCTGCGCGACCTCAACCCGACCGTGAATTTCCAGGTTGGCGACGTGGTCCGGCTGCCGATGCCCCCGCTCGTCGGCTGCGATCGGATCGTCGCCACGCTCGACGAGGCCTTCACCCTGCACGAGCGCCACCGCGAGCCCTCGGTCGAATTTCGCCGACCCGGGCCGAGCCCCCTGCGAGGCGCCCAAGCCTGGGCCCAGCGCGCCGTCGATCGGCCCGACGCCGCCCCGCTGCCCGACTACGCGATCGAGCTCGAGGCCGAGCCCGCCAGCGACCACCTCAGCTTCGCGCTCGGCGTCGCGCTCGGTCGCTTCGACCCCACGGGCGAGCTCGGGATCCTCGATCCCCGCAGCGCCGAGCTCGGCCACGCGCTCGCGGATGGGATCTTGTTTCTCGACGGCACCCTCGATCATTCGACCGAGCGCGAGCGTGGCCAAGACGGCCTCGCGCAGCCAGCCGCCGCGCCCTTGCTCGCTGCTTGGTCCGAGCACGCGTCGGCGCTCACACGCAAACGCAAGCGCCTGCGGACCTATCTGCGCCTCGACTTCTTCGCCGAGGTCCACCGGCCGATGTACGAGAATCGAGCGATCCACTGGCCGCTCTCGTCGCGCAACCGGACCTTCGTCGCGTGGGTCAACCTGCATCGTTGGCACGCCGAGACGCTCGCGCGACTGCTCGCCGAACATCTGCGGCCGACCCTGCGATGGCTCGAGGATGCGTTGGTCGGCCTCGGCGACGCCGAGCTCGAGGCCTGGCGGGACGAGCTGGTCGAGTTCATCGCCGACGTCCAGCAATGCGCCGAACGAGGCCCGCCGCCCGTCGATGGCGAGACTCCACCGCGGACCTGCGATGCCGCTTACGCGCCCGAGCTCGCCGACGGCGTGATGATCAACGCCGCCGCACTGTGGCCGCTCTTGCAGCCGCAGTGGAAGGATCCCGCGAAGTGGTGGAAAGAGCTCGCCCGCGCCGAGGGCCGCAAGGACCACGACTGGTCGCGGCTGGCTGCGCGCTACTTCCCCGAGCGTGTTGCGGCAAAGTGCGAGCGCGAGCCTT
>JAMHUH010000011.1:0-2002 GCA_035904925.1 Nannocystaceae bacterium | reverse complement strand
CCTGCAGTTCCGCCGATTCGCGGGGTGCCCGGTGTGCAACCTGCACCTGCGGCGCTTCGCGGAAGGCCAGGCCCGCCTCGAGGATGCCGGAGTACGGACCGTCGCAATCTTCCATTCGCCGGCAGAGCTCATGCGGCCCTATCAGGGCGCGTTACCGTTTCCGACGGTGCCCGACCCCGAGCGCCATTGGTATCGACACTTCGGTGTCGAGCGATCCGCGCTCGCGATCGTGCATCCGAAGGTGATGTGGTCGGCGCTTCGCGGACTCGTGAGCGCCCCGTCGAACCCGTTCGCGGGAGGCAGTCAGCAGACCGGGCTCCCCGCCGAGTTCCTGATCGACTCGACCGGAGTGATCGTGGCGGCTCACTATGGCAAGCACGCCGATGATCAGTGGTCGCTCGACGAGGTGCTCGCGCTGGCCGGCGCGGCGTGATCGATCACCGCGCGGGAAGCGCTCGCGCGCGCGTGACCAGCCCGACCGCGACGGCCCCGACCACGCACCCGAGCCCGTTGCGCCAGACATCGGCGAGCTGCGGGAACCGCGCGCGCTCGAAGATCTGCAGCGTCTCGATGCCCAGCGACAACCCGAACCCGATCGCCGCGGCCTCGAGTGCGAGCCGGCGGATCGGGATCCCGGTGCGCATCATCCCGAGCCCGGCGCCGAGCGGCACGAGCATGAGCAGGTTGAGCACCAGATCCCGGTCGTTGTGGCGCGGGTAGTAGATCCGCCAGTCGACGCGCGCCAGGCTCGCGACCTCGGCGCTGAACCGAAACGGGTACAGCGTGACCAGCAGCGCGGTCAGGACCGTGAAGCCGACCAGGGCCTGGCCGAGGCGACGGCGAAGGATCGGGTCGAGCAACTCCACTCGAGGATGACACGCGGCCTTCGCCGATCATTCCCGCTGTAAGCTGCCGGGATGACGGAGCTGATCCAGCAGGGCGGGCCGACCTTGTTGCTGCTCGTCGCGCTGGTGCTTCCGACGCTCGTGATGGTCATCCTCCACGTCGTGCTGGCTCGCGCGTGGTCGGCGTGGATCTCGACCGGGCTCCTCGCCCTGATCCTCGCGATCGGCCTGTACGGCACCCTGACCGCCAGGTCGATCACGAACCGTGCGCTCGAGGCCGTCGTCGACCCCGTCAGCCGCGAGGCGTTTCGCGCCGACGCCTACGCGGAAGCCAGCATACCGGTGAAGGCCGCGGCCCTGCTCGACGGGCTGTTCGCGATCGGCATCGTGATCGGCGAGCTACGGCGGCGTCGTCGCTAGGCACGCCGCGAGGATCTCGATCGCGGTCGGTCGCAGCATCGGATCGCGGGCGTGACCGACGAGCAAGCGTTCGATCGTCGCGAGCACCAAGGCGCCGCGCGCGGCGGCCTCGGCCTTGGTCGCCCAGTCGCGGCGCTCGAGCACCTGCCCGAACACGTTGCCGAGCTCCTTGTCGGAGGCGAGCAGCTTGCGCTCGG
This sequence comes from Nannocystaceae bacterium, assembly GCA_035904925.1. GTDB lineage: Bacteria > Myxococcota_A > Polyangia > Nannocystales > Nannocystaceae > Plesiocystis. The sequence continues at coordinate 540 of JAMHUH010000011.1, read as the reverse complement.
CGTTGGTGGCGACCAGGTGGGCCCGCAGCGCGTGATCGAATGCCCAGTCGATCGCCGGGGCCTCGCCCTCGAACCACGCCTTGAGGATCGCGGCGGCGATCTCGCGGGGGGTTCCATGCTTGGCGACCGAGGCCAGCGCGGTGGCGAGGAGCTCGCGGTAGGTCGCACGCCGGTGCAGGTAGAGCGCGACCAGCAGGGACTCCTTGCTCGGAAAATACTGATACAGCGAGCCGATGCTGGCGCCGGCGCGCTCGGCGACGTGGTTGGTCGTCCAGGCCTCGACCCCGAGCTCGCGGGTCAGCTGTTCCGCTGCGATCACCAGCGCATCGACAGTGGCACGCGCCCGGGGCTGGCGAGGCTCTTTGCGAGGCGTGAGCTTGGGATCGGGCACGGCAGGCCTTCCTAGAGTATCGTGGAACCGTGTTGGCGCGGTCCGACGGGGTCATCGACGGCCGGTACCGTCTCGGTCGCGAGCTGTCGCGCGGCGGGATGGGTCGCGTGTTCTCGGCGACCCACATCCACCTCGGTACCAGCGTCGCC
>JAMHUH010000010.1:0-10318 GCA_035904925.1 Nannocystaceae bacterium | reverse complement strand
TCGAGAGCGCACAATTTCGGCCGTCGCGGACCAGGTGGACGAAGCGGGCGTCGGGGAAGTGGGTGAGCAGGCGGCCGACGATCCGCAGCGAGCCGCCCGAGCGCTCGACCCAGCGCTGGCGATCGAGGCGCTGGCAGAGCCAGGCGAAGAGCGCCCGATAGTGCTCGCCCACCCGCGCGCGTGGGCGCGTGGCGATGAAGCGCTCGAGCTCGGCGAGGATCAGCTCGGGCTCGTCGCTCAGGTGGGGCAGCGTGGTCTGGAGGATCGCCGGCACGCCCGACGCGAAGCGCGAACCCGAGGGCTGCGAACCCGGCCGGTAGAGCACCTCTTGCATGGCGACGTCGTGGCGCAGCATCGTCGTCAGCTTGGGCGGGACGCCGGCGATGATCCGGCCGAACTCGCTCGCGTCGATCGCCGCGTCCGGGAAGCACTCGGCGATCCGACCGCCGAGATCGGTGAGTGACATGAAGAGCTCGGACAGGCTGAGCAGGCTCGGGTGTGCGCGGACGAGTTCGCTGACCAGGGTCGAGCCGCAACGACCGGTTCCAACCACGAAGAGCGGCGCCGCGTCGCTCATGTCAGCGTGCCACCGGAAGGTTGGCGCGGGCCTTGGCGAGCACCTCGAGGTACCAGCGACCGAGCGGCTCGGCGTCGACCGGCGCGTGGGCGATCGGCTCGGGCATGCTCGCGTCGGTCCGCGTGCGCTCGAATTGCTTGTGCCCGACGATGTACGAGCCGTAGAAGTCCATGCGCTTGTCGAGCTGCTCGTCGAGCCACGAGAAGCTCGAGCGATCGTCGACGAAGATCGGATCGCGGATCGAGAGCAGCGCGAAGATGGTTCGGATGGTCTCGCCGAGCTTGGCCGGGGCTGGGTGGGTCAGGTGGAAGACCCCGCCTGCGCGGTCGTGCTCGGCGATCGCCACGGCCTCGCGCGCGACCGTGTCGACATGCACGAAGTTGGCGTCGGCGTCGGCGTCGACCCGCAGCTGAACCGGGACTCGCTCGAGCAGGCCCTTTTGAGTTCGCTCGACCATCCCGCGAAACTGCGCGATCTGGCGGATGAACCCGTAGTAGCCAGAGAAGGTGGTCGCGGCGTGGGTCCGGCTGTGGCCGACGACGATGCTCGGTCGCATGATCCGGACCAAGCAGGGCGCGGCGGCGACGATCGCCTCGGCGTCGATCTTGCTGCGCTCGTAGTGGTTGTTGGTCTCGGCGACGAGCTCGCGATCCTCGCGGATCAGCCCGGTCGCGCGCCCGGCCACGTAGGCGGTGCTGATGTAGTTGAAGCGTTCGACGCCCAGCCGCTCGGCCAGCGCGACGACCCGGCGGGTGCCTTCGACGTTGGTCGCGCGAATGTTCTCGTGGTGGCGATTTTCGAATTGCAACGAAGCCGCGCAGTGCCAGACCTCGTCGACCTCGCTCGGGAGCTCGCTCGTGACGCCGCAGCCCTGCTCGAACAAGTCACCCGCGACCACGCGGCAGCGCTCGAGCTGAGCGAGCAGATCGACCGCCTCGTAGAGCTCGGCGGCCTGGACGATCGCCTGGCGAAATCGCTCGCTCGCGTCGAACTCGGCGCTGGGTCGGACCAACGCGACGACCTCGTCCGAAGTTTGGCGCAGGAGCTCGAGAACCAAAGCCGCGCCGACGAAGCCCGTCGCGCCGGTGACCAAGTGGGTCTTCGACATAGGGGTCTTCGACACGGGCGGAAGCTCGCGCGTGTCTCGACCGAGGTCAACCCCGCTCGCGGGCAGGGTGGGAGCGGGGGTGGGAGCGAACCAGTAGCGAGTTCAGGCGACGCCAGCGAGCCGCGCGAAGGTATGAACGAAGGCCGCGATTCCGCCTTTGCCTTGCTTCCAGTCGAAGCGCTCGTTGGGCGCGTGGTAACCGTGCTCGGGCAGGCTCAGCGGCAAGAAGTGGATCGGCACGCCGAGGATCGTGGCCATCTTGGGGACCGCGCCGATCGAGCCACCCTCGCGGACCAAGGCCGGCTCGCGGCCGAAGGCGCGGGTCATGCCATGCACGATCGCCTCGTGGATCGGGCCCTCGCTGTGTCCGCGATAGGGGACGAAGTCGGCGACCCGGGTGATCTCGACGTCCGGGTTGAAGAGCTTGGCGAACTGCTCGAGCCTGGTGAAGAGCCGATCGGGCTCTTGGTTGGGGACCAAGCGGAAGCTGATCTTGAGCTCGGCGGCGTCGGGGATCGTGCTCTTGACCCCGCGCCCCTGGTAGCCGCCCGAGATCCCATGGACCTCGAAGGTCGGCCGAGACCAGAGCGCGATCATCATCTCGATCGGCAGCTCGGTCCGCAGGTCGTGGAGCTGGTGCGAGGTCTTGAAGTACTCGGTTTCGAAGCCCGAGCGCATGTAGCTGGCCAGCTCCTCGGCGCTCGGATCGACCGCGTCGAGCCGCCAGAACCCGGCCTGTTCGATCGCGCTGGCGAGCATGGCGAGCTCGCGGACCGGGTTGCGGGCGACGCCGCCAGCGAGCCCCGAGTGGACCTCCTTGGCGCCCGTCCGCAAGGTCAAGGTCGCGAGCATGCCACCGCGCAGACCGACCGAGATCGCCGGGGTCTGGGCGCTCGGCCAGATCGTGTCCGACACGATCACGCAGTCGCCCGCGAGCAGGTCTTTGCGAGCGATCAACACGTCTTCGAAGTGCGGGCTGCCGATCTCTTCTTCGGTCTCCCACAAACACACGATGTCGATCGGCAGCTGATGGCGCGCGACCCATTCGGCGGCACGAAGCGCACACAGGGCGGGGCCCTTGTCGTCGGTGGTGCCGCGGCCGAGGTAGAGGAACTCGCGCTCGGGGTCGGGCCGAACTTCGAACGCGAAGGGATCGGCTTGGTCCCACTTGCTGGCGTCGGCCGGTTGGACGTCGAAGTGGTTGTAGATGACCACCCGCGCCTTGGGCTGGGGATGGGCGAAGTGGGCGATCAACGAGGGCGTGCCGCGGGTCGGGACGATCTCGACTCGGGCTCCGCTGGCGGCCATCACTTCGCCGCCGACCTCGACGCCCGCGAGGATGGCCTGATCGTCGACCTTGCCGGGGCTCACCGTGGGCTCTTGGACCAGGGTCTGCAGCCGCTCGCGAAACCATGGTTCCGACTCGGCGAGGAAGGGCGAAAGATCGGCGAGAAGGTCTGTCATCAGCGGTGGCTTGGCTTGGCTTGGCTTGGCTTGGAAGGGGTCCGCGACGGGCTCCGTCGGAGCGTTGTTGCCCAACTGCCGGGGCAGCTTACGGCTGAACCTGCGAGTGGGTGGCGCGTTGAGTGCTTTGTTGCGTGAGCTGACTCGCCGCACTGCGCCCTGATCCCAAAAGGCGTGAAGCAGATTTCGCTGGCTCTTCGATGCTCGCGCGACGAGCCTGATCGCCATGGATGCGCCGCCCGAGCTGCGTCGAGTCTGCGTGTTTGCCGGCAGCGCCGAGGGCAAGCTGCCCGCCTATCGAGAGGCCGCCGAGCAGCTCGGTCGCGTGCTCGCGGCGCGTGGGATCGGCGTGGTCTACGGCGGCGGTCGTGTCGGTCTGATGGGTAGGATGGCCGACGCGGCGATGGCCGGAGGCGCCGAGGTCATCGGCGTGATCCCCGAGTCGCTGCACCTGCGCGAGGTCGGCCACGATCAGATCAGCGAGCTGCACGTGGTCGCCAGCATGCACGAGCGCAAGGCCAAGATGGCCGAGCTGAGCGACGCGTTCATCGCCTTGCCGGGCGGGCTCGGCACGCTCGAAGAGATGTTCGAGATCTGGACCTGGGGTCAGCTCGGCTTTCACCACAAGCCGATCGGGCTGCTCGACGTCGCCGACTATTGGGGCTCGTTGGTCGCGATGCTCGATCGCATGGTCGAGCAGGGCTTCGTCGCCAGCAAGTACCGGAGGATCGCCTGCATCGCCGATCAGCCGGACGCGTTGCTCGAGCAGCTCGGCCAGTGGCGGCCCCCTCAGGTCGCTGGCTGGCTGCGCGCGCGCGACCTGTGAACGCGCGGGCCCGAGCACGCGAGCCGAACTCGCGAGCCCGGGCCGCGCGAACGTGCCAGACTCGTTCAGTGCACTCGCGCCGCGTCGTCTTGGTCATGACCTGGGTCGCGCTCGCGGCCGCTTGCAGCCGGCGACCGAGCGCCGAGATCCGAGTCAGCGAACCCGAGGACGAGCGAGCCGCGAGCGAGAGCGAGCCCGAGGCCGGGGCCAAGCTCGACGCGCGCGCGGAGGAGAGCCTGTGTGCGCACAGCTACTCGGTCCTGGCGGGCGAGAGCCCTTCGCTGCGCTCGGCCGCGGTCGAGCGCGACTACATCGCGAATTGCGTCGCCGGCAACCTGAGCAGGCGCAGCGAGCTCGGCGAGCAGCGTTGGGCCGAGCGAAGCCGATGCATCGAGCAGGCCCAGACGGCAGCCGAGCTCGGCCGCTGCGACGGACGAACCCCGCGACCCGAGCCCAACCCGAGCGTCGTCGTGGGCCCGAGCGGTGGCCCGCAGGCGGTCTGTCAGCACGTCTTCGACCTCTTGTTCGCCGAGAACCCGGACATGCAGACGATGATCGGTCCGCCCGAGCTCGAGAAGCTGCTCGTCACCTGCACCGAGTCGGTCGAGCAAGAGCGCTTGGCCGATCCCGTCAAGTTCGACGAGTCGCTTCGCTGCATCATGGCTGCGACCAGCGTCGACGCGCTCGATCACTGCGAGCCCTGATCGCTGGGTTGGATCGCCCGCGCTTCGAGCGGAGGAGTCCCCTCGGATTTTGACCGGACAATCCTCGGACCCGCGCGCGCGACCAAGAACGAGCCCTCGCGGGTAGCTTTGCGGCTGATCCGATCCGCGCGCGGAGTCTGACGATCGAATTTCGTTCGGGCTCGTGTGAATCCCTCATCGCCGAACGCGGCCATTCACGTGCACATGTTCGCGGCGCGCTGCTAGACGTCGCCGAATGTCGCGACTCGCTCTTCCCCTGTTCTCCTCGCTCTGTCTCGTATTGCTCGCTCCGCTCGGCTGCCAGCGGACGGTCGGTGACGCCTTGCGACCCGATGACCACACCGGCGCGGGCGTGACCGGAGCGGAGCTCGACTGCGGCGCGACGCCGGGCCGAATCAAGCCCCTGGTCGTCGATTGGGACCCCGACGCGCGCGTCGACCTCGAGGCCGCGATGCAGGGCGGGGTCGTGGTCGTCAAGTACGAGTGCCCCAACGTGGTGATCCTGCCCGGCTGCACGGTCGAGGGCTCCTACAGCTACGCGGGTGTGAGCCGCAAGGAGCAGGTCATCCAGATGCAGAACATGGACGACGTGCACGCCAACATCCCGATCAGCTCGGCCACGGTCGGCGCCGAGATCCAGAGCGGCCGCGCGATCGATCTCGCGACGGTGCTCGTCGGCCGCCGCTCGACGACCCTCGCCAGCCTCTCGCGCGAGGGCTTGTCGGGCGAGTGCGAGGGCGCCACCCACTTCGTCCGCTCGGCCTCGCTCGGGGCCTTCTCGATGGCGACTGGTTCCAAGGGCTCGGCCGGGGTCGTGGTCGAGATGTTCGGCTACGGCGGCGGCGCGTCGAGTGACTCGACTCGGCAGGCGCTCAACTCCGACGGCAACCTCGACTCGTGCCGAACCTCCGATCCTGGCTCGCCGACGCCGCCCTCCGAGTGCCAGGCGCCCGTGCGGATCGAGCTGATCCCGGTCGGCGAGGGCGCTGGCTCGAAGAGCGCCGACGAGGACGGTGAGGAGACCAAGACCGCGGCCGCCGAGAACCCCTGCATGCCCGGCTATGTGTTCTCGGCGGGCATGTGCACGCGTCCGAGCGAAGCCGCGGCGCACCTGTGTGCGCCCGAGGACGAGGCCGAGTGCAAGACCGAGTGCGACAAGGGCAGCGCCGAGTCCTGCTTCAACCTCGGCCGGATCCTCGCGCGTCGCCACTGGATGGACGACCTCGCGCCCGCTCGTGGGCCGCTCGAGAAGGCCTGCACGGCCGACATCGCCGAGTCGTGCACGCTGATCGGCGAGGTCCTGTGGGGCATGGCCGATCCCGAGGAGAACGCCGCCGCGGCCGACCAGGCGATCAATCAAGCCTATGGCTTCGTGATGCGCGGCTGCCAGGGTGGCGATGGTTATGGCTGCGAGCTCGCCGGCGACATCATGGCCGACGAGAAGCTGCCCAGCCACGACGAGGCGGCAGCCTTCGAACTCTACGCGCGCGCCTGCGACCTCGGCTCGGGCGTCGGCTGCTCCTTCGCCGCCGACCGCTTGTTCGAGGGCAAGGGCGTGGCCAAGAACCTCGAGCGCGGGCTCGAGACCTTGCTGCGCTCGTGCGAGTCCGGATCGGTCGACGAGTGCGCCGAGTTCGGTGAGGTCCTGGCCGAGGGCCGCCACGGCGTGCCCAAGGATCTGAAGGTCGCGGCCAAGTTCTTGAGCCACGCCTGCCTCACCGATGTCGGCTGGTGCGAGACCGCGGGCGACGTCGCCAGCAAGGCCGGCGACGCTGCCCTGGCCAAGCAGATGTACGAGCTCGACTGCGACTACGACAACGAGAGCAGCTCCTGCGCCAAGCTCTGAGCCGCGCGGGTCTCCGACGCGAGAGCGCGAGCAGGTCGGCACCGCCGACGGCTCGCGCTCTTCGTTCGTGCAGCAGCTCGTGCGTCAGAAGTCGCCGAAGAGCTCGACGATGCGGACGTCGAGCGCGTTGGCGATCTTGTAGAGCGAGGAGACCGAGGCCGAGGACTCGGCCCGTTCGATCTGGCTGAGCAGCGAGACCGAGAGGTTGGTGCGTCGGCCCATCTGCTTGAGCGTCAGCGCCTTCTCCTTGCGACACTCGCGGATCCGCTTGCCAATCGTGATGTGCAGCTCGTCCTCGCGGCGAACGACGATGCCCTTCTTGCGGGCGACACGAGCGATGGTCTCGCGCATGTCTTCGCCGCTGAAGGGCTTTTGCATGTAGGCCGACACGTCGAGGTTGATCGCATCGGTCGCCGACTCCAGGCTCGGGTAGGCCGTCAGGATGATGACCGCCACATCACGATCGATCTTGCGGATCTGCTCGAGCAGCTGGATGCCGTTGATCCCCGGCATCTTCAGGTCGAGGATCATGATGTGGAAGGTCTCCTTGGCCTTGAGCATGGTCAGACCTTGCTCAGGCTCGTGGATGGCGACGACCTCGCACCCATCGGGGGTCAGGAGTTCCTGCAGGTACTCACAGACCTTGACGTCGTCGTCGATGATCAACACGCGCAGGCGGGACACGCCAGCGATCATGCCCAGTTTTCCAGCGGCCGGGTAGGTGGGAGCGACGGCCACCCAAAGGAAAAGGGGACCCGCTGTGGCGGGTCCCCTTTTGAAATCGGGGCGAGAGGATTCGAACCTCCGACCTTTCGGTCCCGAACCGAACGCGCTACCAGACTGCGCTACGCCCCGATTCGGAGGGCGGTAGGTAGCAGAGCGCGGGAGCCTTGTCAAAACGGGTCGTGGAAAAATCTAGTGAGCCCACCTCGATCGAGGCGCGAACGCGAGCCGTCGCGCGCTCAGCTGCGCGCTCAGACGTGCGCAGGCTCGCGTCAGGGCAGCTGCGCGGCCGCGAAGGCGGTCCAGAGATCCTGCAGCGTCCCGGCTCCGGTCGCGTCGGCGAGGTTGGTCGGGCCGAGCCGGACCCAGACTGACTCGCTCGTGGGGTCGACCACGATCAGCTGGCCGAACGCGCCGATCGCAGCGAAGAGCTCGGTCGGCGCGTCGGGGGCGATCTGTCCGTCGCCCTCCGTGCGCAGCGGAGCGGAGGGCAAGACCCAGTGGCCCGGCTGGTTGAGCCACCACATGAACCCATAGGCGACGTTGAGATCGCTGCTCGAGCTGATCGACTCGGCGACCCACGCCGCCGGCACGACCTGGACCCCGCCCGCCCATCGACCGCCGCGCAGGTAGAGGTAGCCGAAGCGCGCGAGGTCCCGACACGAGGCCGACACGCCTTGGTAGGTCAGCGGGTGGCCGTCGGTGTCGCGGCCCATCGTCGCGCTCATGTGGATGGGATCGAAGAGGGCTTGCTCGGCGAAGTCCCCGAGGTCGGTCGCGAGCGAGGTCCCGAGCACGCGCTCGAGCGTCTGGATCGCCGCGTTGTTGTACTCCCACCAGGTCCCGACCGGCTGATCTTGGCCGAGGTCGATCGCAAACTGAGTCTGGTCGGCTTGGACCCCGAGCTGCAGGTAGTCGACGTCGAAGCTCCACTGCCGACCCGAATTGTTGCTGATCAGGTTGCGAGTCGTGACCGCTCCGCTCGGGCCACCTTGCCACTCGGCGATCGCTGCCGGGGCCTCGATGTCGAGCTGACCTCGGTCGACCGCGATCCCGACCAGCGCGCTGGTGATCGACTTGCTGACCGAATAGACGTTGGCCTGATCGGTGTCGGGCTCGAAGCCGTTCCAGTACCACTCCCCGACGATCACGCCCGCCTGGCTGACGACCAGACAGTTCGAACTCGAGCTCTCGGCGAGCGCCGCCATGTCGGCCAGGCCCGCGCTCGAGAGCCCGTGATCCTCGGGCAGCTCGACCCGCCAGTCGGGCTCCGGGTAGACGAACTCGTCGCCGGTCTCGCTGCTCTCGCTCGTGTCGGCGTCGGTGGCATCGGTGGCGTCGCTCGTGTTGGCGCTCGTGGCCGCGTCGGTGCCACTTTCTTCGCTGGTCGAGTCGCCGACTTCGTCGTCGGCTGGAGTGGCGCTCGCGCAAGCGAGCAGCGGCATGACGAACCAGCCCAACGAACGCGGATTCACCATGGCTTCAGGATGGCTGGACGCGACGCGATTCAGCAACGGATTTTCTCGGCCGCGGTGATACCCTCGGCCGATGTTGGCTCGCCCTCGCACTGGCCTTCCGATCGCCCTCGTCTTGACCTTCGCTGCGGCCTGCGCCGACGACCCCATGGCCGACGACGAGGTCGGTGGCACGGGCACCGGCGAGGGCGAGACGAGCACGAGCGAGACCGGCAGCACCGACACGAGCAGCGACACGAGCGGGACCGACACCGGCGAAGAGCCGCCCGCGCTGCCCTTGTGCGGGACCGAGCCGCCGCCCGGCGCGAGCTTGGCCCCGCCGCTGCCGAGCGCGACCGGGACCTGCCCGCTGCTCGAGACCGACGGCACGCTCAACGTGATGACCACCAGCGCGGGCGATCGCGAGTTCATGGTCGTCGTCCCCAGCGACCTCGAGCCCGGCGAGCAGCTGCCCTTGATCGTCATGTACCACTGGCTCGGCGGCGACGCGGTCGACTTCTACGAGCGCGCGCAAGCCCAGTACGCCGCCGACTACTACCGCTTCATCGCCCTGGTCCCGGTCGGCCGCGACGGTGCGGCCGGCGTGCCCTTCCGCTGGCCCTTCAGCATCGCCGACGACATGATGACCATGGACGAAGAATTCGAGTTCTTCGACGACATGGTCGGCTGCGTGCAAGACCAGTTCGGCGTCGACAAGGAGTGCGTCTCGACCATGGGCGTCAGCGCGGGCGCGATGTTCACCGCGATGCTGGCCAGCCGCCACGGCGACAACCTCTCGAGCTTCCTCTCGCTCTCGGGCGGAACCGGCGGCATGTTGATCCAACCCTGGGTCCCGGCGACCAACCACATGCCGGCGCTGGTGCTCTGGGGCGGCCCCGACGACGTCTGCCTCGGCGTCGAATTCCAGACCAACTCGCTGCAAATGGAGATGGACTTGGCGGCGGAGAACCATTTCATGGTCGAGTGCATTCACAACTGCACGCATGCGACTCCGCCCTTTGATCCGGGATCGCCGGATTTGCCGGTTTATGCGCCGATGTGGGAATTCTTCTTGGATCACCCCTATTGGTTGGAGGATGGGGATTCGCCTTATTTGCAGTATCCCGAGCTGCCGCCGAGCTGGCCGGAGTGGTGTGCGGTCGGGGCGGGGAATGCGGTGATTCGAGTCGGGGAGTGCTCTGGGTCGGAGTGCTGAATGATCTGAGGATCTGAGGATCATTTCGAAGGTCTCCGAGATCGATCCTTCGCGCTCGATCGTGCACACGACGGACGGGCTTCACGGTGGGAAAGAGGGTCGGCCGCTCGGGCTCAAACACGTCGCCCTTCGAAGCGCGTGCGCCCTCGCTGTGGTTGGAGGCGTGGGTCGGGGGTAGGGGTTGGGCGTCGAAGCCAGGGGCTCGACTCGCCTCGGACCGACCCTCTTTCCCCCCGCGCGCCTTCGAACTCGACTGTCTTCGCCGCCCTCGACAGGGACCGAGACGTCGTACTCGAGATTGTTGCGGTCGCTTTTTGCGGCGAGCGCTGACGTCGGCGAACTCGGGCGGCGGGGAATGTTTGGGGCCTGTCCGAGGCGGACATTGGCGTTGGGACCGGAG
>JAMHUH010000009.1:0-12257 GCA_035904925.1 Nannocystaceae bacterium | reverse complement strand
AGGAGTTGCCCGAGTGGTGGACGGTGCCGACCTTCTCGATCGAGCCGTCGCTGGCCAACACGATCTCGACCTTGGTCCACAGGTCGAGGTTGTTGAGCGGGTGGCTCGCGGGCTGGTTCTCGAGCGCGGCGAGGTAGCCGAAGGCCCAGCCCTCGTGGATGCCTCGGTGGATGGTCGCGATGTAGCGAGCGAAGGGGTGCTTGCGCGAGTTGAGGGCGGTCTGATTGCCGACCTTGACCTCGGGCACCATGTTCTCGAGCGGCGACTGGTAGGCCTTGCGGGCGTCGTCCCAGACGCCTTCGTTCTTGCTCAGCTGGAGCGACTCGGTGTTGGCGGGCGCGTTGCGATCCTTGCCGAACGCGGCGTCCATCTCCTGGCGCGAGAGCTTGAACTGGTAGCGAGGGTCTCGCTTGTTGGTCCGGGCCTGCTGGTCTTGCGGCAGCACGCTCGCGGCCTTGGGCTGGTAGCTGTCGACGACGCCGTCCTCGGCCTCGATCGCGAGGTCTTCGTTGGCCTCCATCGCCTCGGAGTGCTCGCGTGGGGCCAGCTCGCGGGTCGCGAGCAGCGACTCGGGCTTGGGGTCGTTTTGCTCGGGCCGGAGGTCTTCCTTGCGCGGCGTGACGTCGGGGGCCTTCTTTTGGTCGAGGCTGCGCTGGGTCTCGGTCTGCGCGATCAGGTCTTCGCTGGCGGTGCCGCGCTCGGGGCTGGGGCTGGGCTCGACCTGGCTGGCCTCGATCTGCTTGGCGTCCTCGACCAGGTTGGTGATCTCGGCTCGGGTCTGCTCGTCGACCTGGCGATCGATGTTGGACAGGTAGTCGGCGTTCTCGTTGGTCTGGTTGTCGTCGAACTCGTCGAGCTGCTCGACCATCTTCATGTTGGCCGGCATCGGCTCGATCTCCGGCGGCGGCTCGACCTCGGGCTCGGGCTCTGGTTCGGGCTCCGGTTCGGGCTCCGGTTCTGGCTCCGGTTCTGGCTCGGGCTCGGGCTCGACGAGCTGGAGCTCGTGCGGCTCGGGTGGGCGATCGAATTTTTGTTCGGGCTCGGGCTTCGGCTCGGGTGGCTCGGGCTCGAGCTCGGGTTCGAGCGCCTCGGGCTCGTAGTCCTCGAGGTTGATGACCAGGATGTCCTCGCGCTCGGGGAAGGGCTCCGACTCGAGCAGCGGGAGCGCGCCGACGACGTAGTAATAGTTGGACGCCAGCGAGACCGCGAAGAGCGAGACGAGCACGAAGAGCGGCACGCCCTGACGGCGGCGGGTCTCGCTCTCGTCGCGCATGGCCACGCCCTAGAGTACCAGGGAACTCCAAAACGTCCCGCAAGCCCGGCCGAGCGGGCCCGCCGGGCCGGTCAGCCTTGGCGGCGGAACTCGGCCAGACCGAGTCGCTCGGCCCGGGCCCGGATCTCCTCGGACGCGCCGTGGATGGCGGCGAACACCGATGCACGCATCCACATGCCGTTGCGAACCTGACGCCAGACGACGAAGCCGGGGTGGTCGTCCCAGCTCTCGGGCAGCTCGTTGATGCGCGGCAAGGGATGCATGATCACGCAATCGGGTCGGATCAGCAGCCGGTAGTCGCTGCGCAGCACGTAGGCATCGTCGGCGCCGGGGTCCTCGGGCGCTCGGACCCCATCCGCGTCCCACTCTTTTTGCGCGCGGGTCATGTAGATCGCGTCGATGTCGCGACCTCGCGCGCGCAGCAAGGTCTCGAGCGTGTCGGTCAGCTCGACCTCGATCTCGTGCCGACGCAGGTAGTCGAGCAGCTCGTCGTCGGGCTGGAAGTCGCGCGGCGAGACGAAGTGGATCGCGGCCGGCTGGAACTTGGTCAGCAGCAGCGCGAGCGAGCGGGCGGCGCGGTTGCGGGCGACGTCGCCGACGATCAGGATCCGCTTGCCGTCGACGCCGCCGACGTGATCGAAGCTGTAGCGCAGCGTGTAGATGTCGAGCAGCGACTGGGTCGCGTGCTGCGACTTGCCGCTGCCAGCCGAGATGACCGGGATCGGCCGCTGGCTGCGTTGCAGCGCCCACGCGGCCTGGGTCGCGAACTCGTCGTCGGGGTGGCGGACGACGATCGCGTCGAAGAAGCTCGACAAGGTTCGGACCGAGTCGGCGATCGACTCGCCCTTGGCGAAGGACGAGGTCCGAAGATCCGCGACCAGCCGACTGATCGCGCCGAGCTTGTCGGCGGCCGCGATGAACGACTGGGCGGTGCGCGTGCTCGGCTGCGCGAAGAGGTTCATCACTCGGTGGCCGCGCAGGATCCCGAGCAGGAACTCGCGTCCGTCGCGGTGGCGATCGAGCCGCCGGATCGCGGTCGCGGTGTCGCAGAGCTGCTCGAGCTCCTCGCGGCTGAACTGCTGGCTGAGCAGCACGAAGAAGGGCCGACCCTCGCGGAACAAGAGCTGGCGACGACGGGCGCCGTCTTGGATGGCATCGCGGAACTCCTCGTAGCTGATCATTTTGGCGACCTTTGGTTGCGTCGGTCGGCGCGAGGCTGGCGGGTGCGCCGACCGGCGGGACTGTAGGGTATTCGGCTGCAAAGGGGCAGCGCGCGGCGACTCGAGTCTGCGGCGAGAGATCTCGTCGCCGCGGAGCCTGCCTGCGGGCTCTTTCGCCCGCTTCGAGTCGCGTCGAGGTCGAGCCGCTCGTACGCGGCGCGGCCACACGGGATCGCCAAGCGGCCCTGATCGCGGATCGACTCGCGCTCGCGCAAGTTCGCCCCATTCGCGAGTCTAACAATTCATCGCGAAAGTAGCGGTCAAAGCGGTCCCAATTACCCGGCCGAGCGGTTCACCGATCTGCGCGTCTGGTCTAGACTCCGCCGGTGACCTTGGACGCAGGTGGTTCGCAGCGATCGGGCTCGATGGCCCGTAGCGCGGGCCGTGTTCGCGTGTCGAGCGTGGTCTCTGCGACCAGCCTGCATGCGATCCAGCTCGGCTCCGAGCTGGTCGTCACCGGCGAGGACCTCTCGGGCGAGGTCACCGGCTTGCTCGCGGCGATGCAGCCACGCGTCTCGGTCAACTACGTCACCCGCGACGAGCTCTTCGAATTGCGCGAGCAATGGACGAGCGCGAGCGCGAGCGGGGAGCCCGACGCCGGCGCCGAGATGATCTTCGTCGCGCTCGAGCAGCTCGACGCCGACGCGCTCGCCTGGCTGCGGCAGATCGTCGCGACCATGCGCACGCCGATGGTGGTGATCGTCGAGGGTCCGGCCGCGCAGCGCTCGGTCCTGCGCCGAGCCGCGCAAGAGGCTGGCGCCTGCGACTGCTTGCTGCGCAGCGAGCTCTCGACCCCGCTGCTCGAAGCGGCGGTCAGCCACGCGCGCAACCTCGGCAGCTACGACGCTCGGCTTTCCGAGCTGCGCGAGCGCTTCTCGCTGGCCATTCGCGGAGCCAAGGACGGGATGTGGGAGTGGGATCTGGTCCGCCAGCGAGTGTTCTACTCGCAGCGCTGGCGCGAGCTGCTGGCGCTCGATGGCGAGTCGATTCGGCCGACGATCGAGAGCTGGCTGAGCCGCGTGCATCCCCAGGACGTCGAGCGGCTGCGCAGCGATCTCGACAACCACCTGAACGGGCTGACGCCGATCCACGAGAACGAGCACCGGATCCGCGACGGCGCCGGCAAGTGGCGCTGGGTCATGAGCCGCGCGGTCATCCATCGCAACGCGGCCAACAAGGTCGTGCGCATGGCCGGCTCGCTGACCGACGTCACGCCCTATCGCTTGCGCGAGCAGGAGCTGCGCCAGCAGAGCCGCCACGACGCGACCACCAACCTGCCCGATCGTCGGGTCTTCCACGAACACCTCGCGCGCGCGGTCGAGCTCGCCCGCGCCCACGACGACTTCACCTTCGTGGTCTTGCTGGTCGAGGTCGATCGGCTCGGGCAGATTCGCGACAGCTTCGGCGTGGCCGCAGCCGACGAGCTGGTCGCGGCGATCGCCAAGCGCCTGCGCGGCTGCCTGCGCCCCGAGGACCACCTGTTCCGGTTCGGACCCGAGCAGCTGGCGATCCTGCTCGAGGACATCGAGGACGCCAGCCACGGCACGCACATCGCCGATCGGATCCACGACGCCGTCGCCGAGCCGCTCGAGCTCGCGGGTCAGACGACCTTCACGACCGTCAGCATCGGCATGACCTCGAGCGCGCATGGCTATGTGCGGGTCGAGGAGCTGGTCGCCGACGTCAGCGCGGCCGTCGACACGGCCCGCGACCGTGGTCGCAACCGGCACGAGATCTACGACACCAGCATGCGGATCGAGTCGCGCACGCTGCTGGCGCTCGAGATGGCCATGCGCAAGGCCCTCGACCTCGACCACTTCGATCTGCACTACCAGCCGATCGTGCGCCTCGCCGATCGCCAGGTGCTCGGCTTCGAGGCCCTGATGCGCTGGAACCACCCCGAGCGCGGCTCGATCCCGCCGAGCGAGTTCATCCCGATCGCCGAGGACACCGGCTTGATCATCCCGCTCGGTCGCTGGGCCATCCGCGAGGCGGTGCGGCGCCTCCATGGCTGGCAAGAAGAATTCGGCCTGCGCGGGCAGCTGAGCGTCAGCGTCAACCTCTCGGCCAAGCAGATCGGCGATCCGCTGCTGCTCGAGACCATCGACTCGGTCCTGGCCGAGACCCAGATCGAGCCGAGC
Organism: Nannocystaceae bacterium; assembly: GCA_035904925.1. Lineage (GTDB taxonomy): Bacteria > Myxococcota_A > Polyangia > Nannocystales > Nannocystaceae > Plesiocystis. The sequence goes on along the minus strand of JAMHUH010000009.1, from coordinate 7,623 downwards.
AACCTCAAGCTCGAGCTGACCGAGTCGGTGATGATCGACAAGGTCGAGCAGGTCACCGAGCTGCTGCAGGAGCTGCGTCGACGCGGGGTCGAGGTCTGGATCGACGACTTCGGGACCGGCTTCTCGTCGCTCGGCTACCTGCACCGCTTCCCGGTCGACGGGCTCAAGATCGATCGAACCTTCGTCCACGGGCTCGACGGCACGGCCCCGAGCGCGACCATGGTTCGAACGATCCTCGGGCTGGCCGAGAACTTGGGCTTGGCCGTGGTCGCCGAGGCGATCGAGACCGAAGAACAAGCCGCGCAGCTGGCCGAGCTCGGCTGCGAGATGTGTCAGGGCTGGCTCTTCGGGCGCGCGGTCGATCGCCGGGCCGTGGCGACCATCCTGCACTGGCGCTGAGCCGGGCCGCTCAGAACCCGCTCAGACCCCGGTCTGCTTCTTGCGCGAGCCGAGCCCGATGAAGAGCAGGCCGAGCGCCAAGAGGCCGCCGCCGCCTGCGAAGCCGCCCATCTTGACCTTGGCCATGTCCTCTTCGTCACCCATCGCGCCGAGGATGTCCCACGCGGCGTTGCGGATCTTCTCGGGCGCCAGGAAGTCGTCCTTGAGCGCCCGATCGATCGCTACGAGGTCCTCGATGTCGTCGAGCTTCAGTTTGAGCTCGGTCTCGAGCATCGGGAGCTCGTCACGCAGGGCCTGCTGGTTGGTCGCGATCGTATCGCGAGCCTTCTGCTCCTCCGTCATGCCGTAGGCGCCGCCGCCAAGACCTGCGAGCCCCAGAACCAGGAAAATGATGCCGACGACCTTCATGGTGGGCTGAGCCTCACCGATCTGCGCGGGATTCGCTAGTCGCTTCGATGGCGCGAAGTCACCTTCGGCCTGGGATCGAGCAGCTACAGCTTGTCGCCGTAGAAGCCGTCGAAGATGTGGCCGTACTTGCTGTTGATGACCTTGCGCTTGACCGAGAGCTTGGCCGTCAGCTCGCCGGTCTCGATCGAGAAGTCGACCGGGAGGATCTCGAACTTCTTGATGGTCTCGTAGCTGGCCAGCTCCGAATTGGACTCGGCGACGAGGCGCTCGACCTCTTTGCGGACCTCGGCGTGCTTGGTCAGCTCTTCGTAGCTGCCCGAGAGCTTGTGGGCCGAAGCGAAGGTCTCGAGCGCGGCCGGGTCGAGGGTGATCAGCGCGGAGATGAAGTTGCGTCGGTCGCCGTGCACGACGCACTGCGAGACCAACTTCTGATTCTTGACCAGGTTCTCGATCCGCTGCGGGGCGATGTTCTTGCCGCCGGCGGTGATGATGAGGTCCTTCTTGCGATCGGTGATCCGCACGGCCTTGGTCCGCGGATCGATCTCGCCGATGTCGCCGGTGTGCAGCCAGCCTTGCTCGTCGAGCGACTCCTTGGTCGCCTCTTCGTTGCGCCAGTACTCGCGCATGACCCCGGGGCCCTTGAGCAGGATCTCGCCGTCCTCGGCGATCTTGACCTGGGTGCCGGGCAGGGCCGGACCGACGGTGCCGATCTGGTTGGCGCTGGGCATGTTGACGGTCGAGGCGGCCGAGCTCTCGGTCATGCCGTAGCCCTCGACGATCAGGATGCCGGCGTCGCGGAAGAACCAACCGATCTTCTTGGACAGCGGCGCGCCGCCCGAGACCATCGCCCGCATCCGCCCGCCGAGCAGGTCGCCGATGCCGGCGCCGACCTTGGCGAACACGGCCTTCTTGAGCAGGCCGAACTCGACGCTCTCGATCAGCCCGAGCGTCTGGCCCTTCTCTTCGAGCTCGCCGTTCTTGGCCGAGAGCTCCATCGCCTTGACGAACAAGGTCCGCTTGAGCCCCTCGGCCGCGGTGCCCTTGTCGACCACGGCGCTGTAGAACTTCTCGAACACGCGCGGGACCGCGGCCATCAAGGTCGGGCGGACCTCGGCCAGGTTCTCGCGGATGGTGTTCATGCTCTCGGCGAAGGCGAGCACGTGGCCGGTGCCCAGCCACGAGACCTCGAGCACCTTGGCGAACACGTGGGCCATCGGCAAGAAGAGCAGCTGGATGTCGTCTTGCCGGACGACGTCGACCTGGCTGATCGCCTTGACCTCGTAGAGCATGTTGGCGTGGGTCAAGACCACGCCCTTGGGCCGACCGGTCGTGCCCGAGGTGTAGATGATGGTCAGGATCGAGTCGGGCGTGAGCGTCGCGCCGCGCTCGCTCAGCTGATGCTTGGTCACGTCGCGGCCGAGCGCGATGAACTCCTCGAGCGAGATCACCCAGTCGTCGCTGCCGCGCTTGCTGCCGGCCCACTGCACGACCTTGATCACGCCCGCGAGCTCGTCGCGCTTCTCGATCAGCTTGTCGACCTGCTCGCCGTTCTCGGCGAAGACCACCCGACCGCCGCTGTGATCGACGACGAACTGGACCTCGTCGGCGAGGTTGGACGGGTAGACCGGCACGGTCACGCCGCCCGCGGCGAGGATGCCCATGTCGGTGACGACCCAGCGCAGGCAGGTCTGACCGATGACGTTGACCCGGTCGCCAGGCTCGAGCCCGAGCGCGACCAGGCTCTTGCCGATCTTGGCCGCGTCCTCCCAGATCTTCGACCAGGTCACCGGCTCGTACTTGCCGGCGGTCTTGGTCAGGCAGGCGGTCTCGCCACCGCGGCGCTCGGCGTGATCGAGGAGGAGGTCGAGGATCGAGTTCTTGGCCATTGCGAGATCTTCCAGCGCCAGGCGGCGGGAACGGTGCAGGTGTGATCTATCCAGTTCGCCGGGATGGTTCAAGGCGCCGGGGTCGGAGGCGCTGCTCGGCGAACTCGACCCGCTCGATGAACTCGACCCGAGGCCAGCTCGCCCTCGTCGAGCACCACGATCCAGTTGCTTGGCGATCCCTCGAGCGCTGTCGGATCACCCGGCCGCACCCGCGAACGACATCTGGGCTGGCCGCCAGACGCGCTTGCAAATTTCTAGATTGGCGCACGACATGATGGATTTTTGGTTGCCCCGAGACGAATTTCGAGTCGACTTGAGCGTGATCGACGCTCATTTGTGTGTTTTTTACTTGCAGCCATGCTCATGGCATATTTTTTGTGAGTCTTGAAGGAATTTCGAGCACGACCAGCGGGCTACACGCAGCTCCTCGAGCGACACGGACTTCGGGTTCCGAAGCTGCGTCGGAGGTCCGAGCTGCGCAACGACACCGCAGCTCGCCGCCGCGAGCCGCCCGAGGGCGACGTCGAGATCGAGAGCTTCCCGAGCTCCTTCGATCGCGGGGACGACGACTTCGATCACCTCGTGTTCGCGCTCAAGTACGACGGGATCGAGCTCGCGTTGCTCAAGCGGATCTTCCTGGCGACCGATCGACACGCGCTCGCGCATCGGATCGCGGCGAGTCCGACTTCGAAGTACGGCCGCCGTTTGTTCTACCTGTTCGAGCTGCTGACCGGCGAGCGGCTCGAGTTGCCCGACGCGCCACCGCAGTCACCCGTGCCGGTGCTCGAACCCGACAAACACTACACCGCCGCCGGTCGCCCCTCGCTGCGCCATCGCGTGATCGACAACCTGCTCGGCGACGCGCGCTTCTGCCCGATCGTCCGACGCACGGCCACGCTCGATCGCTTCGACGCGCTCGGGCTCGACCAGCGGGCGGCCACGCTGGTCCGCGAGGCCGACCCAAGCTTGCTCGCGCGTGCGATCGGCTACCTCTACACGAAAGAGACCAAGTCCTCGTTCGCGATCGAGCACGAAGAGCCAGGCAATCGCGAGGAGCGCTTCGTGGCCAATCTCGCGACGATCGGCACGCTCCGACTCGACGACGAGGCCAGCCTGACCGAGCTGCAAAATTCGATCGTCGATCCGCGCTATCGCGAGGCAGGCTTTCGCAAGCCGGGCGAGCGCGAGGTCTGGATCGGCGAGACGCTCGGCGGCTGGCGCGAGCGCGTCCATCACATCGGCGCGCGCAGTGGCTCGACACCCACGCTGATGGCCGGATGGCTGGCGATGCGCCGCGTCGAGGGTCCGGGTGCGGCGCTCGTCGAGGCGGCGACCAAGGCGTTCGCGTTCGTGTTCATCCACCCCTTCGGCGACGGCAACGGCCGGATCCATCGCCTGTTGATCCACCACGTGCTCGCCCAGCGCGGCTACCTGCCGCGCAGCCTGATCGCGCCGATCTCGGCCGTGATCGCCGGCGACCTCGCTCGCTACGACGCGGTGCTCGAGCAATTTTCGGCCCGCGTGCTGCCCTGCGTCGATTACCGGTTCGAGAAGCGCGACGCCGACACGACGTTGATCATCACCAACGACCCCGACGACTTTCATCGCTACCCCGATCTCACCGTCCAGTGTGAGGCGACCTTCGGCTGGCTGCAGCGCGCGATCGAGGAGGAGCTCGTGCGCGAGATCGACTTCCTGCGCCGCTTCGACGAGCTGCGCGCCCGCATGCGCGAGATCGTCGACATGCCGGATCGCAAGGAGCAGCTGTTCGTCAAGGTGGTGTTGGACAACAAAGGCAAGCTAGCCAAGCGCGAGCGCGAGCTCTTCGCCGAGCTCGACGACGCGACGATCACCGCGCTCGAAGCCGTGTTTGCCGAAGTCATGGGCTGAGTGACCGAGCCTGTTTCGGCCTCGGCTCACGGACGCCAGCGCGAGTCGTCTTCGTCGAGCCGCTCGGCCGCGAGCTCGGCCTCGACCTGCTTGCGATCCCGCCCTGCCGAAGCCGCGCTGAGCCAGGGATCGACGTCGGGATCGACGTCGGTGCCCGTGAGCACGCGAGGGATCGGGGCTCGCTCGCGGCGTTGGCCGACCATCCACGAGTTGCGAAAGAGATCGCAGCACAGGTGGATCGTGCGGCCCTGCGCGGAGCCGAGCTCACGATGGAAGATCGGCGGGACCAGGGGCACGAGCGCGTCGAAGGTCAGGTCGACGTCGACGAAGTCCTCGGCGCCGAAGAACACCGCGCCCGCGAAGTGGACGGGCTCGAGCCGGTCGCGCGAGAGCACGTGGATGGCCTTGGCGTCGACGACGAAGCGCTCGGGATCGACGAAGATCTCCTGGCCGAGCATGGTGATCGGGGCCGCGAAGATCCGCCGCATCGCGTAACGTTGGGCGCGGACGTACGCGTCGATCACCTTGGGGTTGCGCGTCCCCTCCCAGTCGTCCGGGAAGGGCTGGGCCGAGAAGTCCGGTGAGGTCGGAAAGTCCATGTACGGATCGGGCTCCTCGGGCGCGGGGAAGAGCGCGGGCTTGTTCGAGCGGCCGAGCGCCGGCTCGTCCGGGCCGCCGAGACCCACGAGCAGCTCGGCGATCCAGGCCTGATCGTCGGCCGGTCGCTCGAGCAGCTCGCTCGTGCACAGCTTGCGAAAGGGTGTGCCCGCGATCTGGGCGTTGAGCAGATCGAGCAGCGCGAGCGCGGCAGCGTCGACGAGCTCGAGTCGATCCGACTTGGCGAACCAATAGTCGAAGCCGTTGGTCACGAAGTGCACGCCGCGAAACTGCTTGTGCACGAAGGGCTCGCGCGCGCTCGAGTCGGGCGGGCCCTGCCAATGCGCGGCCGCGGCCTGGTCGTAGGCGGCGTGGGCGAAGCGGGCGAGCTCGGGCGTGAACACGCTCTGCGTGCCCAGGTAGCAGGCCTTGGCGAAGCGCTCGGCGATGCCGGGTTCGTGCTCGAGCTTGCGGTCTTCGAATACCAGCTCGGTCCGCAAAAAGACTTTGTTGCCGGCGTCGAAGGGGCCGCCTTCGTGCTCGAGCCCTTGCTCGAACACGAACACGCTCATCGGCTCGATCGCGTCGATGACCAGGCCCTCGCCGAAGCGCAGCAGGGCTTGGCCGCGGCCGCCGCTCAGGTAGATCAACAAGGTCTGCTTGGAGACATGGTGACGCGCGCGGTCGTAGTAGGGCGAGTCGACGTGGGCCGCGAAGCGAGCGTCGCCGGGTTCGAAACGGTTGCAGCGAAACACCGGGTTGACGTGGACGAAGCCGGCGAGCTGCGACTTGGGCAGGGCCGAGCGCAGCGCGTCGCTCAGGGCCTCGGCCAGGGCCGCGCTGTGGAAGATGAAGCGCTTGCCTCCGCGCGCGCCGGGGTCGAAGGGCGGCACGTAGAGGTCGAGCCGGTCGAGCCGGTCGAGGCAGGCCTGCAACGGCGCCGACACCTTCAAGGTCGCGCGCGCGATGCCCTTGGCGAGCCGCTTGGGCTTGCTCAACGTCGCGGGTGTCGGGCCGAGCGCGGCGAACATGCGATCGAGGCCGAGGATGTTCTCGAAGCTGCGATAGGAGAATTCTTCGGGATCGACGAAGGCCGCCGCGAGCTCGGGCAGGTCGGCGCAGGGTCGGGCGAAGCGGGCGCGGACCAACTCGTCGAGCTCGGAAGCCTCGACGAAGCGCAGCAGCTTGAAGCGAGCGCTCGGGCAGGACGAGAGCGAGAGCCCCCGAAGCCGCGTGGTCGGCTCGACTTGGTGTGCGTCGACCTCGGCGAGGAAGCGCTGCCGCTCGGCCTCGCTCGTGTGCGGGCCGAGGGCGAAGTAGCGATCGCGCAGGGAATCGTGGGTCATCGGGCGCTCGGGGTTCGAGTTTGCAGCAGACCTCGAAAGCCGCGGACGAGTTCGCGCGGCAGCGTGGTCGAGGCGGCCAGAGCCTGCAGCCCTTCGTCGACCAGCTCGGCGGTGTCGAGGTGCAAGATGCGAAGCCGGCCGAGCACGGACGCTGCGGCCAAGGCCTCCGCGCAGGCCTGCCCGACCCGGTTGTAGCGAAGGTCGAGCCGCTCGAGCCTGGCCATCGTCGGCGCGTGGGCCAGCGCCCCGATGCCCTTCACGCCCACGTTGTTGTGGTGCAGGTGCAAGGTTCGCAGCCCCGCGAGCCCCTCGCAGCCGACCAGCGCGATCAGGCCGGCGTCGCTCAGCCTCGAGTAGCGCAGATCGAGGCTCGTCAGCGCGAGCCCGGGCGCGTGGACCATGGCCTGGATCAAGCCATCGCCGCGCGCGTGGTAGCTGGCCCGAAGCGAGCGGAGTCGACCAAAATCCTGCTTGGCCAGCTCGCGCAGGTGCTTGGCCTTGATCGCGTCGCCGAAGCTCAGGCGCAGCGCGCCGAGCAGGCGCGCCTGGGGATCGGCGAGCAAGCGACGGATCGTCCCGACGTCGTCCGGATTGCCGAGGCGCAGCGTCGCCGCGCAGACGAAGCCGAAGCGCCGCTCGTACTCGACTCGCGCGAAGACCTGCGGCTGCCAGGCCTGCTCGTGCTCGCGGGTCAGCGTCGCGATCTTGCCGCGCAAGCTCGGGTCGGACGCCGCGAGCGACTCGAGCATGATCAGCTCGCCACGAGGGTCGCCCTGATCGAGCAACCAGTCGGCGTAGACCTTCCAGGTCTCTGCGTCATCCGGGTTGGCGCGAAGCCGGGCTTCGACGGATTGAATCGCGGTCGACATGCGCGAGCGCGCGCCATTGTAGCGGCTTCAGATCTTCTTGCCGTTGGGCAGCAAGTTGGGCTCGACCAAGAGCCCCTTGCTCATCCGCTCGAAGCGAGCGCAGCGGCGAAACTCGCCCTGGCAGTAGGAGCGCGACCAGTACTCGAGCGCGTTGCTCTTGCTGAGGATGGGAAAGAGCGCGCAGCCGTGGCTGTGCGGGCAAACCTCGGTGGATGTCGTCGACTCTTT
>JAMHUH010000008.1:0-5548 GCA_035904925.1 Nannocystaceae bacterium | reverse complement strand
CAGGTCACCCGCTCCTTGACCAGGTCGACGTCGAAGTCTCGCTTGTTGAATTTGTCGCCGTTCTGCTGATGCCAGGGCTTGCACACGACTTCGACGTTGGCGGCGATCAGCTTCGGTACCTCCTCGCTCTCGATGTACCCGCGATCGAAGTAGATCGATGCGAGCTCGAGGCCCTGGTGGTTCATGCGCTCGAGCAGCGGCGTCAGACCGTCCTTCTCGCGCTCGTTCCCCGAGGCGATCACGACGGCGAGGATCAGCTTGGTCTTCAGGTCGATGACGACGTGCCGGCGGTAGCCGTTGAAGGTCTTGGTCCGGGTCTTCCGACCGTGTCGCATGTCGGGATCTTCGATGGACACTCGACGATCCTTGGCGACGCCCCGCGTGATGCGGCTGCCACCACCGCCACCGTCGGGCTCGGGTTCGAGGTCCTGCTCGCGCAGTTGCCCGAGCAGCGCGAGCTGTTCGAGCAAAGGATCTACGTTGGCTTCGCGCTCGAGGTTCGTGCGGACCCACGACTCGAGCGCCTCGATCTGCTGAAGGAGCAAGTTGAGGGCGACCGTCTTCGCCGCATCGTCGGACCAGTCGATGTCGAGCGCTTTCTTGATGCTCGACTCCCCGAGCAGTGGGATGCCCAGCTCGTCGACGAGCAGTTCCGCCGGCACGCCACGCATCTGACTGACGCAGAGCAAGACCTTGTAAGCCGCGTGGGCCAGCAGGTTGAAGGTGTCTTCGACTCGGCCCGCGCCCGTCAGCGGGCTCGAGTCGACGGCGACATCGAGCTTCTTGGGCAGCTTCTTGAAGTCGAATGCACCCGTCCGCTTGGCCAGCTCGCGCGTCCGCTCGAGCAACTTGCGATCCATGTCGTGCTCGATGAAGCGCTGTCGAAAATCGTAGAGCGCCCCTTGAGAGAAGGGAGCGTCTTCGCTGCCCAAGCAGCCAAGCACGAGCTGCCAACGCAGATCACAGACCGCGAGCTCGACGGCCTCGGCATCGGATGCTTGCGAGTAGCACTGGAGCAGCAGAACCATGGCCATCAGCGCGGGCGGAACGGGCTCCTTGCCCGCGCCGCTCGGTCGGTACATCTGCTCGAGCTCGACCTGGAACTCTTCGTCGAAGAGCTCGTGCCGATGGTCGCGCAGGAAGCTGAAGAGCTTGCGCTTCTTCGCCACGCGCCCATAGACGCGGGCCTCTCGGGTGGACAGAGCGACGGGAGGGTTCCAGCGGGGACTCGTCATGGTGGCCTCGTGAGGGCCACCGGATCACGAGTCCCGGGGCTTGTCGATCCGCGGGGCTAAGGGATCGAAATTACTGGCTTTCCAAACCGATCGCCGCTCTAGGGCTCCAATTCCGGGCCGTCGGGCTGCCCGTCGGTCGGCTTGGTCTTGACCCAGATCGTGCGCGTCTTGACCGCCGGCGGCGATTCATTGCTGGTCGCGGTGATGTCGACCTCGACCTCGCTGGTCAGGGGGCCGAAATCATAATAGGCGTGGTCGGTGCCGCGAGACCAATTGTTGCTGTCGTGGACGACGGCCATTTGCCAGGTGACGCCGCCGCTGGTCAGGTCGAAGAGCTTGAGCCGAATGGTGCCCGTGCTCTGGATCAGGTCGTCGTGCTCGGCGTGGAGCGTCTGACTGTAGTCGACCAGACAATCGCTGGAATGATTGACTTGCAGAGCACCTGTGCCGTCGATGCTGGCGCTCGAGTTGACGGGGTCTTCCGCCGATACGAGGAGGAAATCAGCCATGATTACAATGCACCTTTCTCGTGGCCTTCATTGGCCACACTTCTACGCGTCGCGGCCCACCATCGAGCCGCGATTGAATCGAATCCGATCGAATCAAATCAAATCGAGAGGGTCAGCGCGGCGCTTCGGCGAGCTCCAGCAAGGTCTGGAGCTTCGCGCGCAGGTCGGCTCTCTTGTCGTCACTCAAGCTCGGCATGCGCGCTTCGAGTCGCGCCCGATAGACCTCGGCTCGCTCGCCTTCGAGCAGCGTGATCAACATGAAGTCGAGGTCGGCCAAGAGCGACTCGTGATCCGGGAACGCGGCCGCGAGGGCCTCGGTCTGCGCGACCGCGGGCGCGGGATCGCGATCGAGGTCGGCATCGATGAACGCGAGCGCTTGCCAGGCCTCGAAGCGCTCGCGGGGCGTCCCGACCTCGCGCTCGAGCAGCGCGCGCAGCTCATCGGCCGCGCGGGGCTCGTGCTCGGAGGCCAGCTTGAACTCGAGCGAGGCGAGCATGGTCGCGGCCGCCAGCTGCTGATCGACGCCCGCGTCGACGACCTCGCCGAGCAAGCGACGGGCTTCGGCGATCTCGGCCTCCGAGAGCTCGGCGGCGTCGAGCAAGATCCGACCGAGGTTCTGCGCGACCTGTCGACGGTTGGGGCTGGGCGTGGGCAGCAGCGCGAGCGCGAGCCGATAGAGCCCCTTGGCGTGGTCGCGCTCGTGGTTGGCCTCGCACAAGGTGCCGAGGTTCATCAGCGCGAGGCCGAGCGCGTAGACGTCGAAGCTGGCCAAGCTGCGCAGGATGACCATGTGCTGGTGGGCGCGCGCGCGCGGGAATTTCTTGTCCAGCTTGGCCAGCGTGGCCTCGAGCTGGTGATAGTCGGTCCAGCGCGGGCTATCGAAGCGGGCGCCGGCCGGGCCGAAGTGCGACTCGGCGAAGTCGAGCCACTCGCGTCCGCGCTCGAGCTGGTCGAGGCGCATGATCGCGGTCTTGGCCACGAGCAGGCTGGCGCGCAGGTTGGCGTCGGGGTAGGGGACCCGATTGGCGGCCAGATAGGCGTTCGAAAACTCGGCCAGCGCGAGCTCGTCGTGGGCGAGCAGCGCGAGCGCCCGACCGCGACGCAGCCGGGCGAGCGCCTCGGCTTCGGGGCTCTCGGCCAGCGCGAGCGCCTGCTCGGCCAACGCGAGCGCGTCGTCGAGCCGATCTTCGCGCTCGGCCTGCTCCGAGTCGAGCAAGCGCGCGCTGATGCGATCGTCGATCGGCGTCGGTGGGGGTCGATCGTGGCGGGCCGCGTCGAGCTGGCGCAGGTCGCTGGCGAGCTGCGTGGCCGACCGCTCCGAGGCCGAGCGGGCGATCAGCCCGAGCGCCGCGATCCACATCTCGAGCTGCTGCTCGTCCGACTCGCTGCCGCTCGAACAGACCACGGCGATGCGGCGCTCGAATCGGGTCAGCAGCGATCGCAGCGGCGTGGCCAGGCCCGCGTCGGCGAGCTCGCGCTCGAGCTGCTGCAGCTCGTCGGACTCGCGCAGGGTGGCCAGGGCTCGCTCGGCGGGGCAAGGCGGCGGGTCGATGGCCATCCAGGCCATCCAGGCCACGCTCGCGCTGGCCAGGCTGACCAACGCGGCCGCGCCCAAGCCCGCGCCGATCAGCCAGCGACGCTTGCGAGTGCGGCCGAGCTCGAGCTGCTCGACCAAGACCTGCATGTCGGCGAAGCGTGCGGCCGGATCGAGCGCGAGCCCGCGGATCAACACGGCTCGCAGCCAGCGGGGCAGGGGCTCGCCCACCAGCGCGGGTCCGCGAGCCATGGCGACGAGCAAGCTCGCGCGGCTGTCGGCGACGAAGGGCCGCTGCTCGGTCAGCAGCTCCCAAGCCGACACGCAGAACGCGAACTGATCGCTGCTCGCGTCGGCCTCGTCGCCGCGCAGCTGCTCGGGCGCCATGTAGCCGAGCGTGCCGAGCAGCTCGCCGGCGCCCGTGAGCCGCGGGGTCGCGCTCGGATCGGAGTCGGGATCGGAGTCGGAGCCGGCTCGCGCGATGCCGGGATCGGCGAGGCCGAAGTCGCTGACCAGCACGCGTCCGTCCTTGGCCACGAGCACGTTGTCGGGCTTGAAGTCGCGATGGACGATGCCTCGTGCGTGCGCGGCCGCGAGCCCCGAGCCGGCGGCCGCGAGCACTCGCAGCAGCGCGTCGCGGCTCGGCGCGTGCTCGTGCTTCCACGTGCGCAGGTTGGTGCCATCGACCCGCTCGAGCGCGATGAAGACCTCGCCCTCATGCTCGCCGACGTCGTAGATCCGGACGATGTTGGGGTGCTCGAGCTGCGCGAGCACGTTGGCCTCGCGCAGCAAGCGGGCGCGCAGCAAGTCGAGGTCGGCGAAGGGCCGACCGCCGACCAGCTTGAGCGCGACCTCGCGGCCGAGCTTGGGATCGAAGGCGAGGTGGACCACGCCCATGCCCCCGCGGCCGAGCAGGCCACGCAGCTCGTAGCGATCGATGTGCTGGGGCAGGGCCGCGATCGGCAGCCCGAGCCGAGCGCCGATCCGCTCGAAGAGGGCGAGCGCCTCGCGATCGAGCGCTTCGAGCCCGGTCGCGTGGTTGTCGGCCGCGCTTGGACGCGCCTGCTCGGGCTCGGTGTCCATCGTGACGCGCTCAGCTTGGCCAGGTCCGCGGCGGGATGGCAAGCGATCGGTCGGCTGGTCGGACGACGTCATTCTCCGCTCCAGTGGTCGCTCGGGCCGGAACGATCGACCCGAGCTCGACAATTTTCTGCGATTCGATCGAGCCTGGCTTTGCTCACTGCGTGCGACCACGATCGTGGGGTCGAGTCCGGCCACTTGGATAGCGATGAACGAAGCTCCGCCAACGACCAAGCGCGCGATCTTGATCGGAGTCGACGACGAGCGACCTGGGCGAGAGCTCCGATCCGCGCCGACGCTCGCGGCGATGCAGGGGCTGCTCGAGCAGCTCGGCGGCTGGACGATCGATCGCGTCGAGGGACCCTCGGCCAGCCGCGAGGGCATCCTCGCCGCGCTCGACCGGCTGGTCCGCGCGACCGGGCCCGACGACACCTGCTTGATCCACTACTTTGGCCACGGCGGCGTCGTTCGCTTCGACGCGCGCGTCGAGCCCTACGCGGGCGAGCCGGTCTTCTATGTCACGGCCGCGCGGACCAGCACGAGCCGCGGCCTCGAAGGCGTGCTCGGAGTCGAGCTCTCGCTCGCGCTCGCTCGGCTCGATCGCGTCTGCGCCAACGTGAGCGTGATCCTCGACTGCTGCAAGTCGGGTCGGACCGTCCGGGGCGATCACGTGCCGCTCGTCGGCGCGCCCGCGTGGTTGCCGAGCCTGCCCTGCGCCGACGAGCGCGATCGCTTGCTCGACGTCGAGAGCCACCCGCGGATCGTTCGCCTCGCCGCGACCTCGGCGATGCAGATCGCCTATGGCCGACACAGCGACGCGGGCGACCTCGGGCTGCTGACCTCGGGCTTCGTCGAGGTCGTGCGCGCGGCCGAGCTACGCATCGATCGGCTGACTTGGGCCAGCGTCGTCCATCGCGTGCGCGAGTCGGCGATCCGAACCCGCAACGGCGGCGAGCAATGGATCAACCTGGCCGGGCCGCGCCAGCGCCTGGTCTTCTCGCGCGAGCAGGTCGAGCTCCCGCGCAGCGTCGGCTACTGGCCCTCGAACACCGAGGAGGCCGGTTGGCTGCGTGCCGGTGCACTACAGGGGGTCGACGAGGGCGACGAGTGGGGCATCGCCGAGCTCGTGCTCGACGAGCGTGGCCAGCCGCAGATCACCGCGCGGGTTCGTGTCGATCGCGTCGAGCTCG
>JAMHUH010000007.1:0-15242 GCA_035904925.1 Nannocystaceae bacterium | reverse complement strand
CCGGCCATGACCAAGAGGGGCGAGCAGTGGCAGGCGCGACGCAGCAGCGCGGTCTCGTGCTCGTCATGGTTGCGCTGGTGGAGCTCCACGATCAGATGGTTGCCCGAGCGCTCGTCTTCGAGGGTCGGGTCGGCGCCGCGCTTGCTCGGATCGACCTCGACCGTCTCGATCGTCTCGACCCGGCCCTCGGGGTCGCCCGTCCAGCGCATCCGCGGACCTCGGCCGCTCGCGTCGAGGCAGGTCAGCTCGATCCGCTTGGCTCGACCGAGCAGGGCGTTCATCGCAATCGCGAGCTTCTGCCACGCGGCGCGGCGCGCTCGATCGGCCACGCCCCCGCTCTCGGTCGCTGCGAACACGCCGCTGAGCGGCTCGGCCAGCTGCGGCGCTTCGAAGCCCGCGCTGCGAAAACGGACCTGGGTCAGCTCGGGCTCGGTGTAGTCGAAGTAGACGGCCTTGGCCCCGAGCAGCGACGCGAGCTCGACGACCAGCAGCACCCACGCGTTGGGATCGGCGAGCTGGTAGTCGCGCAGCTTGTCGCGGGCCTTGACCTGGTCGATCGTGAAGTCGCCGCGATCGACCATCTCGGCCTCGGCTTCGAGCGAGGCGATCAGCCGCTCGGCCACGTCACTGGGCTTGGCGCTCACCGAGCGAGGATAGCGAATCTAGACCGCCGCGAGTGAGCGTACGCGAGGTCCGGCCGCAGCGCGGGGTGACGTGGCGCGCAGGCTTGGGCACCATCCGGCTCGCCAGCTCGATGGCGCGTCAGATCCCTCGCCGCGGCGCCAATGGATCGCTCGGAACCCTGACCATGACCGCATCGCCCTCCACGCCCACGCTCACGCTCACGCTCTCGCTCCTCTCGCTCTCGATGTTGGGCACGCTGGCTTGCGATCCCAGCCAGGGCAGTGCCGAAGGCACGGCCGCCAACAACGAGGCGCAAGAGGCCGTGCACGAGCAGCCCTGCGTCGACCCTGATCGGGCGACGCCGCCGAGCGTCGAGATGTGCCCGCCCGAGCGGCAGATCGCTCATCTGCCGCTGCTGCCCAAGTGTCCGCTGCCCGGGCCCGGTTGGGAGGTCGAAGAGCTCTTCGCCGAGTCGACCCCCGACGCGATGGACAACTACTGTCGCTATCTGTGGGCAGGCCCGGGTCCAGCGAACCTCGGCAATCTGCCGGCTGGGATCACGACCACGGCCGACTGCCGCGTGGTCGCTCAGAGCCCGCTCGCTCCCGAGCTCGGGCAGAGCTACCTCGACGCGTTCACGGCTGGCGTCGCGCTCGTGCCCGACGCGAGCGCGAGCTTGGGCGTCGGCTATCCGATCGACGTCGCCGTCGTCGACACGGCGCCTGCGAACACGGGCAAGGGCCAAGCCGAGCACGGCCCGACGATCGCGGCCATCGTCGCGACGGTCGCGAGCGGCTGCCTGCCCGCGCTCGACAATGGCGAGTGCCAGCGCGTGGTCGCGACTCGGCTGGGTCTCCCGCAGACGGTCGAGGATGGCCCGAACCCCGAGCGGGGCGGCTACTTCGGCTATCAGTCCGATCTCGCCCAAGGCATCGTCGCGGCGGTCGAAGGCTGGACCAACCACGATCACCGCTTGATCCTCAACCTCTCGGTCGGTTGGGAGCCGAGCACCGGTGACCTCGACAGCAACGGCGTCGCGCCGACGGCCGCGATCGCAGCGGTCGAGCACGCGCTCGCGCTCGCGCGCTGCCAAGGCGCGCTGGTCATCGCGGCCAGCGGCAACCGGCCGCTCGGGAGCTGCGTCGATCAGCCGACGGGTCCGGGCTCGTGGGAGCAGCAGCCGGTGCCCTCGGCCATGCAGTGCAACGACCTCGGGTTCAGCTTGGCCAGCTCCTCGGCCAGCTACCAGCCGCTGGTTCACGCCGCGACCCCGCTCGACTGGCGCGGGCGCAACCTCGCCGACTTTCGCCCGGGCTCCGACGCCCGCATGGCCACGCTCGGCTTCGCTGGGGTCGGCCGCGTCGCGCAGGCCGATCACGGGCCGCTCACCGGCAGCTCGGTCGCGAGCGCGACGCTCAGCGGGATCGCGGCGCTGGTCTGGTCGTACTTTCCGGGCTTGGACGCCGACGAGGTCATGGACGTGATCCATGCCAGCGGCAGCCTGCGCATGCTCGATGGCCAGAGCGTCACCGCCGACTTCGCGCTCGCGGGCGCGGGCACGCCCGAGCAGCGGGTGATCACGGCCTGCGGCGCGTTGCTGCACGCCTGCGACCTCTACGTGCGCACGCCCTCGACCCAGATCACCAGCCTGAACATGAACCAGTGCAACGCGGCCAAGCTCGCCTGCGAGTCGAGCTACACCAGCGACCCGTCCGAGCTCGAGGCGGTGTGGTGGCAGAGCTTCGAACAAGCGCTCGCTGGGCTCGATGCGATGGAGGTGGGCGAGACGCCGCTCTGGGACGAGCAAGACTGCGATCTGTGTGGCGCGAGCGAGGTGGCTTACCTGCCGAGTTGGCCGGCGCTCCCGGCCATCGCGATGCCCGATCCCTGGACGCTGCCGCAGCCCGAGAAGCCGCCCTGTCCGATGTGCGAGATCAAGGACGAGGACATCTATCTGAGCCTCGCGCCCGACTATGTCGGCCTCCCGCTGCAGAACGTCCAGGTCAACATTTACGATGCGGTCGGCAATTCCGAGCGGCTCGACTACGGACCGCTGCGGCTCAGCGACACGACGGTCACCGTCTTCGTCGATCCCGAGCTGACCAGCGTCGGCGCCGGTGGTGCGCCAGTCAGCGCGCTGGTGACGATGGTCTTCCTCGATCCGAGCGGGCGGCCGATCAGCGTCGGCAACCAGGTCCCCGTCGGACCCTGAGCCGATCGGATCTCAAGGTCGCCAGGCTCGCCAGCGCGAGAAGCTGCGTGGGCCGCTCGGCTCGGCCTCGCCGAGCGGAGTCGCTTGCGCGAGGTCGAGCGCGCGGATGAAGGTTGGGCTGGCGTCCTGCTCTCGCAGCGCGCCGGCTCGCAGCGTCCCGTAGAGCGCCTCGCTCAGGCGCAGCGCGGTCTGATCATCGACGGGGCCGGTCGGGGCGATCACCAGCTCGGCGCCCGCGAGCAAGAACGCGGCCGAGAGGTTCATCCCGCCGTCGACGATCTGCTCGTTCAGCGCGCCCGAGCTGCAGGCCCCGAGCACGACGATGTTCGGCGCGCGCTGACCCGCGACGATCTGCGTGGCGCTGAGTCGACCGAAGCCGGGGATCTCGACGTAGCTGTCCCAGCCGCCCTCGCCCGCGTGGTGGCCATGGCCGGCGTAGTGGAGCAGCTGCGGCTGGTCGTCGCTCAGCGGATCCCAGCTGGCGGCGACCTCCCAGCCGAGCGTCGCGAGTCGGGTCGTGATGCCCTCGGCCTCGTCGACGACCGCGGGCAGATCGCTCGAGCCCGCGACCACGCTGGCTCGAACGCCCTCGCTCGCGCGCGCCTCGATCCGGCCGAGTCCCAGCGAGTAGGCGACCGCGATCGCCCGCGGTCGCACGAGCGCGTGGAAGTCGACGCTCAGCAGCTCGCCGACCGGGATGACATCGAGCCGCGCGACCTCGGCCAGCTCGGGCTCGAGCTCGGTGATCGCCTGCTTCGCACGATCGTCGGGCGCGGCGATGTCGACGACCTCGACGACCTCGACGAGCGTGGCGCGGAGCTTGGCCCCCGGCGTGGATCCGCGAGCGCGTCGGGCCAGCATGAACCACCACCGACCCTCGTTGGCGCTCGGGGCCATCGCCAAGATCGCATCCCCCTCGCGCTCGGGCAGCACGCGATCGCAGCTCCACCGCGGGGCGTCGCGCTCGAGCAGCGCGGTCGCTCGGCGCAGCAGCTCGTCGGCCGCTTCGCCCTGGTCGGCGAGCTCGTCGCGCAGCGCTTGCAGCTCGGGCGCCGGCAGCTGCCAGGCGGCCGCGAGCCGATCGTCGATGCCGATCCGGAGCGCGCGATGCTGGCTGAGCAGCGCCTGGTACTCGTGTTGATCCGGCCCCGACAAGGGCGGCCGCAAGCGAGCCCAGAGCGCGCGAAGATGGCGAGCCCGGATCCCGACGGCGGCACAGAACGCGGCCTCGGGCTGATCGAGCTCGACCAGGAGATCGACCAGCTCGGCGTCGGCCTGGCGATGCGCCGTGACCAACATGCTGCGGCCCGAGCTGCCGGGGACCGCGAGCGCGAGCTCGTCCGCGATCGCGCTCGCTCGGCGCAGCGCCGCGAGTGCGCCGGGACGATCGCCACGCGCCCGGGCGAGCGCGCCGCGAGCCGCCCAGACGCGAAAGTGATGCTCGCGATCGTGGGTGAGATCGGCGTAGAGCTCGGCCCGATCGAGCCGCTCTCGCGCGGCCCGGAGCTGGTGGTTCGCGAGCGCGAGCTCGAACCCGCCCAGTTCGAACCAGACCAGCGAGTGCGCGTCGAGCCAGGCCGGATCGATCGCGTCGAACTCGACCTGGGCGCCCGCGAAGTCGCGCGACTGAAGCCGGGCGAAGACCAGGTGCAGCCGGGTCCGAGCGACGTCGCCGAGGCTCTCGCTGCGGGTGTAGTCGGCGATCAGCTGGCGCAGGGTCGGGCTCGGATCGGGCGCGCCGCGATCGGCCTCGCGCCGGAGCAGCGCGATCCAGGCCAGGTCGTAGCGAATGTCGTCGATCAGCCGGCCCGCGTCGGCGAGGTCGTCGACCCGTGCGGCGATCGAGTCGGCCAGCGCCTCGGCCTCGCGCAGGCGTCCGAGCCGGGCCAGCGCGACCGCCTGCATCGTCGCCGAGGACATGAATTGCTGGTCGTCCCCGACCAGGTTGGCGAGCCGCGCGGAGGCTTCGAATTCGATCAGCGACTCGTCGATGTCGCCGATTCGATGGTCGAAGACGCCGCGCAGGTAACGAGCGCCGATCGCCAGCTCGAAGTCGAAGCGACCGACCTTGGCCGCGGCCTCGAGCTGCTCTTCGGCCGCGTTGAAGTCGGGCTGCTCGAAGAGCTGAACGTAGGCGGCGAGCGAGTGGGCCGCGCCCGCGCAGCTGATCACCGGCGAGTCGGCGAGGCCGCGCGCCGTGGCGATCACGTGCTCGAAGCGACGGTCGGCGATCGCGAGTCGGGCCTCGTCGCAGCGGAGCAAGTCGGCCTCGATCGGATCGAGCTCGAGCGCCGCGTCGGCGAAGATCGCCGCCGCGGCTTCGAAGTCGCCCGCGCGGCCGCGCTCGTTCGCGGACTTGCGCAGCTCGGCGTAGCGGGTCGAGGTCGGCGCGAGCTCGACGCTCCAGACCTCGCCCGTCGGCGCGCGCAGCTCGACGCGTCCGCGAGCGCGGGGCGGCTCGAACTCGAGCAGCAGGCCCGCGCGGTCGCGGACGAGCTTCGAACTCAGCGCTTCGCCTTCGAACCAGACCTCGATCGTCGCGTCGCTGCGACCCTCGAGCCAGGCGGCCAGCGGCTTCGGCTTGCGCAAGAGACAGCGCAGCGGGCCCTGATCGAGGTCCTGATCGAGGCCCTCCTCGAGGAAGAGACCCGCGCAGCCGAACATGGCGGGTGGACCCGCGTCGACCCGGGCGAGCGCGAGCTCGCTCGGATCGCTCGCGCGCTCTTCCGTGGGCCCAGACTGGGCCGGTTGGGCTGGACAAGCGAGGAGGGTCAGCAGGCCGAGCGTCAGCCCTCGATGTCGATGTCGATCCGAACCACTCGCCATGCCGGCTCGCTCGTCGGATCGGCGAGCGCCGCGGCCTGATCGGGCAGCGCGTCCGGTCGGCCGACGACGAGCACGATGGTATATCGGCCCGGCGCGAGGTTCAGCTGGGCGATCGTCCCGTGGATTCGAATCCCTCCGGTGGTGGCGATCTCGCTCAGCGGACCGATCTCCAGCGGCACCCCCTCGGGCCGGCCTTCATCGACCACGAAGGCCCGCAGCGCGAGCGCGTCGACGACCTTGGCCTGGGGCCTCAAAACCCACTCGAACGATGTTTCTTGGCGATATCGATAGCGCGAAGGGGCTGTTGGGGTGTCGTCGCGCAGGGTCTTGAGCCAGCCGCTCGCCTCGACGCCGTACTCGGGAATGGGCTCGCGCGCGGCGATGGTCGGGGCCGTGTTGGCGATCTCGCTGCGCGGCCAGATCAACCAGAGCGCGGCCGCAGCGGCGACCGCCAGCAGTACGCCGACGAGGATCGCGTTGCGATTGCCCGCGCGAGGTCGAAGCTGGACGACCTCGGCGACGGGCCCGGCGGGTGGGGCGTCGGCAGGTGGGGCGTCGGCGGGCAGGGCCCGCGCGAGCACACCCTCGACGATCGCCCGGGTCTCGCTCGCGTCGAAGGGCTGAAAGTAAGCGCGGGCGCGCTCGAGCTCGGCGCCTGCTTGGCTGGCGACCTCCTCGACCGAGCGTTCGCCACGGACGACCGGCTCCCAAACCGATGGCCGCTCGCGGGCATGTTCGGCGAGCGCGAGCAGCAGGGCGTCGTCCTGCTCGCCTTCGTCCTGCTCGCCTTCGTCCTGCTCGTCCTCGGGCCCTTCGCTCATGGCGAATTCCCCCTTGTGGTCGTGACGCCGGGATCTGACACGGTCATGAAAAATGCTGCCATTCGGGCGCCTTCACTCACGTTCCTTGGCGAGCTTGGCGACCAGCTTGCGAAAGCGCGATCGCCAGGCATAGATCGAGTCGCGGGTCATGCCGGTCAGATCCATGACCTCCTCGACCGCGCGCTCCTCGACGTAGAGCAGTTCGAAGAGCTGGATGCCGCGCTCGTCGAGCCGCTCGCGCAGCAGCTCGAGCAGGCGATCGAGCTGCTCGACGCTCGCGAAGCGGCCCGAACCACTGGCCCCGACATGGGCGCGCTCGAGGTCCTCGTGCGCGGTCGGCTTGTCGGTCCAGGGGCTTCGTCGACCGCTGCGCAAGATCGTCGCGACCTGGCGGCGCGCGACCAGGCGGATGAAGCTGTCGAGGCTGCGTCCGCGCGCAGGATCCCAGGTCCGCAGGGTCTTGCCGCCGCCGCCGAGCAAGCCGATGAACACCTCCTGGACGAAGTCCGCGATCTCCTGCCGAGCGTCGCGGCTCTCGGCCCTCGCGCCACGAAGCAGCGCGTATCCGACCTCGGCCTGGACGATCGGCAAGAGCCGCTCGACCAAGGCCTGCATGGCTCGACGGTCACCATCGAGCGCTCGCGCGACGTCGTGGGGCGTCGGGAGCCACGGGTGACCGTCCGGGCCGCCAAGGGGGGTCACGGCGCGATGCTATCTGTGTTGCGCCACGCAGGCGAGTTCGACGAGCCGCGGTCGGGTCGCAGCCCGTGCGTTTACCCGCCCGCATGGTCGCGGCTTCGAGCGTCTGCGGACCCGAAGCTCGGGCGAGCTTCGGCCAGGGCGGGGGCGACAGCGCCCCGTTCGGGAGGAGTGTCGCTTCGATGCGCCACGGCCTATGCTTCGGGTGATGAGCGACTCGTCTTCGACGCGCCTCCCACCCGCTCGCTGGCGCCTCGTCGAAGACTGGTTGATCTTGTTCACGGAGGCCAACGCCCCAATCACGGACGACCTGTGGGAGCAGGTGCTGATCGTGATCGATGGCGAGCGCCTGCGCGGCGTGCTCTCGGCCACCGGCGGCGACGGCTTCGCGAAGATCACCAAGAAACAGTGGCGGATGGCGGCCTCGATCATCCGCCAGCGGGCCTACCCCGTCGCGACCGTCACCGAGCACGCGATCACGCTGGCCATGACGCGCGCGGCCAGCTGGCTGGGCAGCAACACGCTCGGCTTCAAGTGGCGACACCTCGACGACGCGCTCGAGCACCTGGCCATGCCTCATCAGCTTCGCCAGCGCGCGAGCGCGGCCTTGCAGGAGCTGCGCGATGGGATCCCGCCGCTGGCGGGCACCCGCGACTGGCCCGAGGGCTGGGCCCGCACCGGCGACGACTGAGTCGGCATGACTCTCGCTCGAGGCGAACCTGTTAGCCTCCGGCCCGTGAGCCTCGAAGGACTTCAGCCCGAAGAAGCCGCGCGGCGACTCGCCCAGGCTGGGCCCAACACGATCGTCCAGCGGCGCGCGACTCCGGCGTGGCGCTTGGTGCTGGCCCAATTCGAGAGTCCGCTGGTCCTGATCTTGGTCGTCTCGATCGTGATCGCGGCGATCATCGGCGACATCGTCGACGCGATCGCGATCGCGATCATCGTCGGCATCAACGCGACGATCGGCTTCTTTCAGGAGCGCAAGGCGGCGCGCGCGATGGCGGCCTTGCGCGAGCTGACGAGCCCGCACGCGCGGGTCCGTCGAGCGGGCTCGATCCGTTCGGTGGTCGCGACCGAGATCGTCGTCGGCGACCTGCTCGTGCTCGAGGCGGGCGACGTCGTGGCCGCGGACGCGCGCGTGGTCGAGGCCCACGCGCTCGCGACCAACGAGGCCGCGCTGACCGGCGAGAGCATGCCGGTCGCCAAGCAGGTCGAGGCGCCGGCCGGCGGCGAGCCGATCCCGCTGGCCGAGCGGAGCGATCACGTGTTCATGGGCTGCGCCGTGGCGGCCGGGACCGGGGTCGCCGAGGTCGTCGCGATCGGGATGCAGACCGAGCTCGGCCGGATCGCAACCTTGCTCGACACCGCCAGCGACGATCGGACGCCGCTGCAGCGTCGCCTCGATCGGGTCGGTCGCGTGCTGCTCTTCGTCTGTCTGGGTCTGGTCGGCCTGGTCGCCCTGCTCGGCTGGCTGCACGGGATGGCCTGGCAGGAGCTCTTCATGGCCTCGGTCTCGATGACGGTCGCGGTCGTGCCCGAGGGCCTGCCGGCGATCATCACGATCGCGCTCGCGGTCGGGATGCAGCGGATGGCCAAGCATCGGGTGCTGATTCGCCGGCTCGCCGCGGTCGAGACGCTCGGCTCGGTGACCATCATCTGCACCGACAAGACCGGCACCTTGACCTCCGGGATCATGAGCGTGCGGGCTTGCTGGACCGGCGCGGCCGAGCACGAGCCCGAACTGCTGCGGATCGCGGTCGGCTGCTGCGACGCCGAACTCGGCGAGCACGAGAGCGGCGACGCGACCGAGCTGGCGATCCTTCGCTACGCCCGCGATCATGGGGTCGAGCGGGGTCCGATCGAGCGCGAGCATCCGCGCCTCCACGTGTTTCCCTTCTCGCCCGCGACCCGCAGCATGGCGGTCATTCGCAGCGATGGCCGAGCCTACATCAAGGGCGCGGTCGAGCTGATCGCCGAGCGAGCGCGGGCCGACTTCGACGTCGCGGCGATGCTCGCCGAGGCCGAGGCGATGGCGGCTCGAGGTCTGCGCGTGCTCGCGATCGCGAGCCGGAGCGCGCGCGACAAAGCCGACTGGGATCCCTGCGGCGACGCTCGAGATCTCGAGCCCGCGGGCTTGATCGGCATGGCCGACCCACCTCGACCCGAGGCCCGCAAGGCGATCGCCGACGCTCGCGCGGCTGGGGTCCAGACCGTGATGATCACCGGCGATCACCCGATCACGGCCCACGCGATCGCGCTCGAACTCGGCCTGATCGACGAGTCCAGCGACGCCGAGACCATCGCTGCCCGCGTCCGGGCCCGCTCGACCGCCGAGGACAAGATTCAGATCGTCCGCGAGCTGCGAGCGCGCGGCGAGATCGTCGCGATGACCGGCGACGGGGTCAACGACGCGCCGGCGATCCGCGAGGCCGACGTCGGGCTCGCGATGGGCGAGACCGCGACCGAGGTCACCCGCGAGGCCTCGGACATGATCTTGGTCGACGATGATCTCTCGACCGTGCTCACGGCGATCCGCGAGGGCCGGGTCATCTACGAGAACATCCAAAAGACGATCGTCTATCTGCTCGGCGGCAACTTCTCCGAGCTCTTGCTGATGCTGATCGCGGCCGCGCTCGGCATGCCCTTTCCGCTGCTCCCGCTCCACCTGCTGTGGATCAATTTGCTGACCGAGCCGATGCCCGGCTTGGCCCTGGCCGTCGACGTGCCGGACCGCGACGTGCTCGACCAACCCCCACGCGACCCGAGCGAGCCGCTGCTCGGCCGCGAGCAGTGGGCGGTGATCGGCTTCAACGCGCTGATCCAGGCCAGCGTCGGGTTCGCGGTCTATTGGTCGGCGCTCGAGCTGTGGGGGCGGCCGCTGGCCGACGCCCGCAGCCTCGCGTTCACGACCATGGTCGCGGCCGGCCTCCTGCGTGCGTTCGCGTTTCGTAGCACCCGGCGGGTGTTCTGGGCGGCGCGACCCTTCGCCAACCTCTGGCTCTTGCTGGTCATCGCAATCTCGATGGTCATGCAGATCGCGTTGCAGCGCTGGAGCTTCAGCCGCGAGCTCTTCCAGCTCGGCGTGCTCTCGTGGTCCGACCTGGGCATCGCGCTCGGCTTGGCGCTGATCCCCGTCACGCTGCTCGAGCTGGCCAAGCTGGTCGTGCGAGGCATCGCCCGACTCCGCACACGGAACGCATGAGCGACGAAGGGAGCGCCGGCCAGCGCCTGCGCGGCAACCCGCTGCGCCTGTGCGCGCTGCGGGCCATGCAGATGGCCATGTTCCCGATGGCCGTGCTCAGCGTGTTCCTCCACCAGCACATCGAGCTCGACGTCGGCGAGATCATGCTGCTCCAGGCCGTGTTCGGCCTCGCCGTCGCGCTCTTCGAATTCCCCTCGGGCTACCTCGCCGATCGGATCGGCTATCGCCGCTGCCTGGTCCTCGCTTGCCTGATCTGGCTGATCGCGTGGCCGATCTACGGGACCGCCAGCGCCTGGCCGCAGGTGGTCGTCGCCGAGTTCCTGCTCGGCATCGGGCTGAGCCTGGCCTCCGGCTGCGACAGCGCGCTGCTCTACGAGAGCCTGCTGGCGAGCGGGCGAGAGGCCGACTATCCGCGCTGGTCGGGTCGGCAGATCTCGGCCGGGCAGATCGCCGAGGGCGGGGCGGCGCTCTTGGCCGGGTGGATGTTCGCGCGCAGCGAGGCCTGGCCCTTCTTCGCCCAAGCCCTGGCCTCGGCGGTCGGCTTGGTCATCGCGCTGAGCTTGGTCGAGCCCGAGCGCGAGCGGCCCGACTTCGGCGACAGCATCGGCCAGGCCCGCGCGATGGTTCGCCACGCGCTGGTCGACAATCGGCGCCTGCGCGCGCTGATCGGCGCGAGCGTGGTGCTCTCGCTGGCCTCGTATATCCCGGTCTGGACCATTCAGCTCTATGCCCTCGACGCCGGCCTCGATCCGCGCGGGCTCGGTCCGATGTGGGCGCTGGCCAACTTCAGCGTCGCGATCGCGGCGCTGCTCGGGCACCGCGTGTTGGTCCGCGTCGGGCTGCCGAGCGTCGCGCTCGGGCTCACGGGACTCGTCGTCGTCGGCTACCTCGGCCTCGGGCTCAGCCACGCGCTCTTCGGCTTCGCGTTCTACTACCTGCTCACGCTGATGCGCGGGGCCAAGCAACCGATCTTCGATCACCGCGAGCAGCAGCTGGTGACCAGCCGCGATCGGGCGGGCTTCGTCTCGCTGCGCAGCATGGTCTTCCGGCTCGGCTTCCTGGTCGTCGGGCCCCTGATCGGCTGGAGCGTCGATCGCTTCGGCCAGCACGGCGTGATGCTGGGCTTGGCGGCCAGCTTCGCACTCGCGGGCTCGATCGCGGCGCGTGGGCTGGCCCGCGCGGAGCTCAGCGCGGAGCCAGATCGTTCAGCGCCATGAAGCGGCGCCAGTAGGCGAGCGAGCGCAGGCGCAAGATCGGCTGGCCGCCCTCGCGGAGCAGGGCGACACCGTCGTCGTGCTGGTCGCAACAAGGCACCTCGAGCTTGCTGACCTTCTGGACCGAGACCGGCGCGACCATGGCGAAGACGTCGCCGACCACGTCGGTGCCCTCGATCTGGACATGGCGCGTGACCGGCCCCCCGCAGACGGGGCAGCCCTCGGGCCAGGCGAAGGACTCGGGCAGCGCGAGCTCGAAGGCCGGGTAGCTGGCGACGTGGTCGTCGGCGACCACCTGCGTCAGCGTCGAGCCCTCGAGCCAGGTCTTGCAGCCGGCGCAGCACAGGTAGCGGTGCTCGCTGATGTGCAGGACCTCGTTGGCGTGGCCGCAGTGGGGACAGGTCGCCAACCCAGCGCCGCCAGTCTTGGCCATGCCCGCGGCGCCGCCGATGCCGGAGAGCAGCAGCACGGCGCCGCCCATCCAGCCCCAGAAGCCCCAGTCGTTGCGGTAGGTCAGGGCCAAGATCGCGAGCGCGACCACGACCAAGACCACGAAGTAGATCAGCATGCCCTCGTTGCGGGCGCCGTGGACCTCGACGGTGGTGGGAGCGCTCATCAGGCAGCGACCGAGGGTCGCGTCTCGCCGTCGGCCTCGGCCAGCATCGCGGCCCGACGCTCCGCCTTGGCCTGTTGATGGGCCTCGAAGTGCATCGGGTTGAACAGGTTGGCCTGCTTGTGGTGGTTGCCGTGGTAGTAGATGCCGAACCAGATCCGGTTGCCGACCCAGAAGTAGCCCTGGTCGAGGTTGACCGGGTGGTAGCCCTCTTCGGGCTTCGCGGCGTTGTGGGTCGACCAATTGAAGTGGGCGAGGTGCAGCACGCCGATGATCGAGGCCGGCACGAAGAAGAAGCCGAACCCGATCGGGCCCAGGAACACGAACCAGCAGGCGATCAAGACCAGGTTGGTCGCGTAGCTGGTGTAGGCACGGCGCTTCTCGAAGGCCCGGTTCTCGGGCGTGTCGCCGCCGTGGAGCTCGAAGAACTGCTGCTGGAGCTGGCTCTCGACGTTGACGATCATGTGCCAGAAGAAGCGCCAGTAGCCGGCGTTCTCGGGCGTGACCGGGTGGGGATCCTTGAGCGGATCGTCGGAGTACTTGTGGTGCCGACGATGGATGATCTCCCAGCTCGCGTAGCGGGTCAGCACGATCAGCCCACAGACCTCACCGATCAGCCGATTGATCGGCCGCGGGAAGTTGCCGTGCGAGCAGTTGTGGATGAACACGCTGCACAGGATCTGCGCCTGCACGACCAAGGGCAGGACCAGCCAATACCAGGCGTGGAATTCGGTCACGAGCCCGCGCCATCCGAGCAGCAACATGGCCGTCAGCACGAGCGTGCAGGCGACCAGGTAGAACCCGTCGTAGAGGACATAGAACGCGCGTCGGTGGCGGAAGCGAACCGAGGGCTGCGAGGTCAGGGCACCAGCGAGGGCGGGCACGATGCGCTGACTTATCACAGCGTCTCCAGACCGACCAGCAACCTCGATGCGTGAGCCGAGGCGCACGCGCTCGCTCACGCAGGCTTGGCGCCAGGACATCGAGATCGAGGGGTCCCAAGCGCCCGCAGCAGATGATAACCACGCGCTGTGTCGAGTTCGGCCGAGACTTGGCTGGTCCGGCGCCCCGAAGAGTGGCGCCAGGTCGGGATCGTCGGGGTCTACTGGGCCTTGCTGGCCGCGATGTTCGTTTGGCCAGCCGCGCGCAACGTGCCCGTGTTCGCGGCCGCTTGCTACTTCAGCTTCCTGAACGCGGTGGTGATTCACAACCACCTCCATCAGGGCGTGTTTCACAGCAAGCGGCTCAACCTGATCTGGCGCGGCGTGTTGAGCTTCGGCGCGCTCTATCCAGCCTCGGCCAACATCCCCTCGCACAACCTGGTCCACCACCACTTCGACGACGACGGCCAGCCCGACTGGGCCGCGCCCGAGCACGTCGGCTTTCGCTGGAACCTGCTCGACCTGCTCCACTTCCCCAACGTCGCCGGACCGCGGACCTTCGCCGGCGTTCAACGCTGGGCGCTGACCAGCCGCCACGCCGACTTCGTCGCCCAGTATCGGCGCGAGACCGCGTTCGCGTTCGGCCTGACCGGGCTGCTCTTCGTGCTCGACTTTTGGACGGCGCTCTTCTTCATCGTGCTGCCCCAGCTCTACGGCGCTCGCTGCATCTTGCGCATCAACCTGATCCAGCACGATCGCACCGACATCCGGTCCGAGTGGAACCACTCGCGCAACTTCGTCGGCCGCGCCTTCAACTGGATCATGTGCAACAACGGCTATCACACGATCCACCACAACCGGGCCGGGCTGCACTGGTCCGAGCTCGCGCTCGCGCACCAGCGCGAGGTCGTGCCGCGCCAAGATCCGCGCCTCGACGAGCCCAGCATGATCGCCTACCTGACGCGCACCTATCTGCTGCGCTGGCGTCGGCCCGAGCCGCTCGAGATCGTCGGCGCCGAGCGTGGCGTGGGCAAGGATCTCGCGCCTCGCGAGCAGCGTCGAGCTGCCGCCGACGCGAGCGCGCTGGCCGAGTCGACGCTGGGCGATCGGGCGACGGAGTCGGCCGCCTGAGCGCGAGCGCGACCCGCTCGAGCGCGACCCTCTCGAGCGCTACGCGATGGCCATGGTGATGGTGATGGCGGCGCTCGAGCTCGACGGCGGTGTGATGGCGGCGCTCGCCTTGGCGCTGTTCTGGATCCACGTGGTCTTGATCGCCGCCGCCGCGCTGGCGGACCTGCGCGCGCTCGCTCGCTTGGGCCGAGGCGTGCGCGAGGGTTGGAGCGCCGAGGTCTGCAGCGCGCGCGGACCCGAGGGGATGCTGGCCCGCAACCGAGTCGAGCAGCTCGGTCGCCTCGGTCGTCGCGGTGGCCCACGCCAGATCTACTTTCACGATCGCAGCCACCACAGCGAGGTGTTCGGCGGCACGCTGCGGCTCGACGATGGCCGCGAGGTCGAGCTCGCGCCCGCGCCGGGTGCTCAGGCCGAGGTCTGGCCCGAGCTCGCGAGTCGGAGCGAGCGAGCGAGCCGAGTCGAGCCCGCGGGCTTCGACGAGGCCGCCCTCGCGGCGAGCCGAGCGCGAGGCTTCGAGCGCGCGGTCGAGACTCGGATCGGCGTGGGCGATCGAGTCTTTGTCGTCGGCCGAATCGTCGAGGGCCGGGTCGTCGCCGACGCGACGCTGATCCTCGCGACCGCCGATCCCCGCGCTTGGCTGACGCGCGCGCGTTGGCTGGCGATCGGCTTCGTCCTGCTCGACCTCGCGCTCGCGGGCCTGTGCACGGCGCTGGCTGTTTGGCCGCCCTACTTTGGGCTCGTCAGCATGCTCGGCGCCGCCGGAGCGCTGGGTTGGTTCTTGGCCGTGCAGCCGCTCGGCGTGGCCGTTCACGACGCCCTGCGCACGCCCGATCGTGCGTTCTTGCGCGGCAGCTGGCGCGAGGGCTGAGGCCCTGTTCTTCGCTGCGCGAGCTCAGCCGCCCTGCGCGCTCAGCCAGGCTTCGATCGTCGCGCGCAGATCGGGGATCCAAGCTCCGCTCGCATGGTCGAGATCCCCGAGCGCCTGCCGGCCGAGCTCGCGCGCGCGGGCCTGATCGGGC
>JAMHUH010000006.1:0-5344 GCA_035904925.1 Nannocystaceae bacterium | reverse complement strand
AAGGCGAGCGAACGCCAGGATCGATGCACACTCGGCACGCGTGGGACCTCGACGTCCTATAATCCCATCAGCCACCAAGTCGGTCCTCTCTAAAGAAAATCGACCGCAGCCGCGGATGAGCAGCAGACATCGTGCCCACAGGGATCGTCATCGACCGACGCGGCGCAGCAACTCGAGCGCTCCGCTCTGCGGCCCGAGCTCGTCGACGATCGGGCCCGCGAGGCTGAAGCTCGCCCGCGCATCCAACCCGAGCCCGCCCTCGGGCAGCGGCGCGGTGACGACCATCGAATCGCCATCGGGCATTTCCCAGCTCTCGGCCAGCACCGTCACTCGTTCGCCTTCGAGATCCCAATTCAGCCAGTGAGTCTCGTTGCCGTCGCCCGCGACCGCGCCGCGAGTGGTCCACCATTGCGCCGAGCCGTCGGGGTGGATCATGCCGACCAGGATCTCGTCGGGTTGTTCGGTGATCGCAGCGCTGTCGAGCGCGGTCAGGGCCTCGATGAAGGCCCAAGTATGGTTCCAGCCATAGTCCGAGACCCACTCGTTGGCGCAGTAGGTCATGTAGTCGCGCGAGCCAGCGGGCGAGTGCAGACCGAGGTCGTAGAGGCCAAAGCCCCACACGCCGGTGATCCCACCCGGATGCGGATAGTTGGCGTCGGTGCCGGCTTCGGTGCCCGAGCAGCGGACGTGATAGCGGCCTTGAAGGTGGCCGACCTCGTGCACGAAGGTCTCGGCCGCGAGCGCGCCCTCGCCGACCCAGCGACCGGCGGCGACGCGTTGATAGCCGAGGTCGGCGGTGGGCGTCTTGGGGATCCCGAAGGCTTGGCCGCTGAGCCCCGCGGGGAAACCATCGCAGCTGACGACCAAGCCATACCAATACTCGTTGGCTGGCGCGCCCTCGGCTTCGTGGGTTTGGCTGAGCACGGCGAGCACCGGCGAGAAGCCATTGTCTTGCTCGCCGATCGGCTCGCTGATGACCAAGGGCTCGCGCACGCTGATCTCGACCTCGTGGACGCCGTTGTTCTGGGCCATCTGCTCGACCATCGCGGCGATGTCCTCGTCGTCGACCTCGGCCGTCTCGACGCAACCATCGAGCTGGTGCTCGATCGGGACCAGCTTGATCTTCAAGCGCATCGGCTTGGTCGAGAGCTCGATCGGGGCGCTGGACTCGGCCCAGGGCAGCGCGGGCGCGTCGATGCGATCGGCCCCGATCGCGGCGGGATCCGGCGTGGGCTCGAGCTCGTCCTCGGCCAGCGGCTCGGGCTCGTAGGCGTCGACCCGCACGCGCATGCCCGGAAGGACCTTGTCGCGCGCGAGGTACCACGCGAAGGTGCCGGTCAGCGTGGTCAGGCTGCTGTCTTGGCTGATCATCACGAGCGAGTCGTCGACCCACTCGCGCAAGGGCTGACCCTCGCCGTCGAGCGTGCCTTCGGGGTAGCTGACCCGCAGCTGGCCGAGCAGCTCGCGCGGCGCGAACTCGTGGTGGACCGAGAAGCTGGCGCGGACCAGCATCGGCCGGTCGGCGAGCATCGGGACCAAGTATTGGTCGGGCGTTCGGACCTCGTCGCCAACGACCAGCTCGGTCTCGACGCCTTGGTTGATCGCCAGCGAGGTCAGGCGAATGCCGGGCGCGTGGGCGTAGCGTGGCGCAGGCTCGGGCTCGGGCCCGGTCGCGTCGTCGCCATTGCAAGCGCCGAGCAGCAGGACCCAGACCAGCAGGCGAGCGCGACGCATGCCCGAGCGTAGCAGGCCGTGGCGCCACTCGTCACGCCACCTCACTTGGTTGACGCCTGCTTGCAACCTCCGCCAGCATCGTGGGGCGCGATCCGTGAACGGCGACATTCTCACCTACCTGCGCCACTTGCCTGCGATCACGGCCTCCCTCGACGCCGTGGGCGTGCCCTTCTTCTTCAACAACCCGCTCTTCATCCTTTCGCGGCTCGCCAAGTCGCCCGGCTTTCGAATCGTCGAATTGGATGGTGGGCTGCTCCTCGATGCGGCCGGCAGGTGGGCCTCGATCCTGCCGACGACGACGAGGCGCACGCGCTACCGAGCCCTCGTCCACGCCGCGATCGATTCCCGACGCAAACCCCGACGCAAGCTGATGCGGCTGCCCGAGTGGCTCTTGCCCACGCTGTGGGAGTACAACGCGAGCGCCTGGTGGCCCGACTGCCTCGGGGACAGCGCTGCGCTGCAGACCTTGGCTGGGCGCAAGTACAAGAGCATTCGCCAAGGCATCCTCCGCGCCGAGCGGAGCGGCCGGGTCGAGGTCGTCCGGCTCGGGCCCGCGCACGCGCAGGAGGCCGCCCAGATCACCCGTGATTGGTGTGCGACGCGGGCCGCTGCGCTCGGGACGATATGCATGGAAGAAGAGAACCTGTGGTTGTTCGAGAACCTCGGCTGGCTCGACGAGCACCTGCCCGGCTTTTGGGGGATCGGTGTCACCGTGGATGGCCAGCTGCAGGCCGTGAACCTGTCGTGCGTGCTCTCGCGGAGCGTGTGGTGCTCGCACACCGAACGCTACCGACCCGGCATCCTGGCCTACTGCAATCAGCTCGCGTTTCGCGAGGCGTGCCGGGTCGTCGATCCAGCCCAGCTGCCATGGGTCAACGACGGCTCCGCCGAGGCGCCCGTCGTGCCGGGGGTCAACAATCTCGCGTCGTTCAAGGCTCGCCTGACCCATCACACGCTGGTGCCCTACACGGTGTGACTGGGCCCCTGCACAGGGCCAGCGCGATCCCCAACCCTCGCCGTGCCGCTGGCGCTGGCACACGCCGACGCGCTCGCTGCGAGCGTCGATTTCATGATCTATTCGGTCGCGAACGACACCACCCTCGCGCCCCTGGAACCCAGACATGTCGATCCACCGCTCGCTCATCGCCTTCGCCGCCCTCTCCGCCCTCTCCTTCCCCGCCACCGCCTTGGCTGCCGACAGCACGGGCACGAGCGGCACGCTCGAGAGCGTCGAGATCAACCACTCGACCGCCGACACCTACCTGCAATATCACGGGCGCATCGTCATCGAAGGCGGCGGCCGGATGACCGAGTACCGCTGGGGCGGGACCTCGTGCTCGAACAAGACCTTGCCGCTCGAGCTGGTCGCCATGCTCTGGGACGCGCTGGCCCAGCGCGACGCCTTCACCCTCACGCCGCGCTACCAGTCCGGCCAAGGTTCGAACAAGTGCCTGGTCGGCTTCTCGCTCGCGCCGAACGCCCCAGTCGTGCCGAGCCCCAGCTGAAGCCGCTCACGGCTCAGCCCCAGAGCGCCTCGGCCTGCTTGCGCGCGTCGGGGCTGGCCATGAACACCACGCTCGCCCCGGCGACCAGCATGCTGGTGTCGCCGGGGTTGAACTGCCAGGCGTCGCTCTGGGGCTCGCGCAGCGCGATGATCAGCAGGTCGTGGAGGTTGGCCGAGCGCAGCTCGCCGAGCGACTTGCCGGTCGCGCGCGAGCTCGGGCCGAGCGTCAGCACCTCGACCCGCAGGCGCTTGTCCTTGTCGCGCAACATCGTGTCGAGGAAGCTGACCGCGTCGGGCCGGACCAGCTCCGAGACGAGGCGCAGGCCGCCGATCGCGTTGGTCGCGACGATCGCGTTGGCGCCGATCTGCTTGAGCTTGCCGATGAATTTTTCGTCGGTGCAGCGGGCGACGATCCGCAGGTCCGATCGCAGCGCGCGAGCGGTCATGGTGATCAGCAGGTTGTCCTTGTCGTTCGCGATCGCGGCGCACAAGCCCGCGGCGCGATCGATGCCCGCCTCGCGCAGGGTCTCTTCTTCGGTCGCGTCACCGACCACGATCGCGATCGTGACGCCGAGCTGCTCGGCCAGCTCGCGCGCGGCGTTCTCGTCGGTGTCGATCAGCACGAAGGCACGCTCGGTCGCGAGCAGCTCGCGGATCATGTGACGGCCGAGTCGGCCCGCGCCGCAGACGATGTAGTGCTTGTCCAACTCGCGGATCTTCCGGCGCATCTTCCTTCTCCACAACATCCGGTCGAAGTTGCCCTCGACCACGAAGGCGGTCAGGTTGGAGAAGAAGTAGACGAAGGCCCCGACCCCGAAGAAGAGCAGGCCGATGGTGAAGAGCCGGCCGATCGGGTTGCCCTGGAGGTCGACGATCTCACCGTAGCCGACCGTCGTCAGGGTGATCATCGTCATGTAGATCGCGTCGATGAGCGAGTAGCGATCGCCACCGATGATCGTGTAGCCGAGCACGCCGACGGCGAAGATCAACGCGATCAGGACCGTCGATCGAACCAGCGTCAGCCGCTGCTCTTCGAGGTGCTTGACGTCGAGCTTGGGCATTCGCGGAGCTCAGGATACACCGGGCTCGAGCGCGGCGATCGGCCCGGCATCGCGTAGCAGAGCAATGATCTGGTCCTCGTGCCCGAGCAGGCCCTTGTAGCGACGAATCGGCTCGGACATCGACTCGATCGCCGCGAGCACGATGCCGCGCTGCTCGGGCGTGAGCGCGGCGAAGGGCTGCAAGTAAGTGCGGATCAAGAAGAGCGAGGCGTCGACCTCGGGGAAGGGCACGGTGATCTGTCGCTCGACCCGCACGAAGCCTTGCTGCGCGTCGGACCAGGGGATCTTGCCGCCATCCTCGGGGTGATGATCGAGCGCGTCGTCGCCATAGAGCGCCCAGACGAAGCGCAGGTAAGGGCCACGCTCGATCATCGCGTCGGCCATGCTCTTGGCCGCGCGCGGATCATCGACGAAGTCGGGCACCGGCACGTGGATGTTGGCGAAGCTGGTCCCGAGGATCCGCTCGGGTCGCCAGCCGCTCGGAAAGTAGACATGGATCATGATCACCGCGTCGCGGCCCTCGCGATCGCGATGCAGCACGACCACGTCCTCTTG
The DNA here is from genome assembly GCA_035904925.1 of Nannocystaceae bacterium. GTDB lineage: Bacteria > Myxococcota_A > Polyangia > Nannocystales > Nannocystaceae > Plesiocystis. The sequence goes on along the minus strand of JAMHUH010000006.1, from coordinate 490 downwards.
CAGAAGTCGCAGCCGCGCGTCGTAGGCCGAGCGGGGCGGCTCGGCGAGTCGGGGCCGATCGGGGTGCTCTTCGTCGAGCGTGCGATCGATCCAAGCGAGCACGGCCGCGTGCGCTCGGGCCTCGGCCGCGTCGCGCTCGAGCAGCGCGTGGCGAGGTCCCGAGGGCGAGCCGCCCGGGGCCAAGAGCGCCTGCTTGGCGGCGAGGTAGCGCGGGGCTTCGTCGTCGAGCTGGAAGAAGAGCTCGTCGGCGCGGCCGTTGCCGAGGTCGACGGGGAAGCGGAGCAAGCCGGCCTGCATCCGCAGGGGCTTCGCGCTGATCGGAAAGTAGCGGGCCGGTCGGGCCATCGGCCCCGGAAATAGCACGACTTCGGCGATCGCCGGCGAGCCGCGGCGCCTCGTCAACGTCGGGCCAGCAACCCGACGGCGCGCTCCATCCGGCCCACGGCCGCGGCGAAGGACGCGACGTAGATCATCTCGTAGATGGCCTCCT
>JAMHUH010000005.1:0-4004 GCA_035904925.1 Nannocystaceae bacterium | reverse complement strand
CCACACGATCCGCATCGAAGGCGACTCGCTGCGGACGCCGGAGGCCGGCGTGACGGACTGAGTCGAGGCCGGCTGGACGCTGCGGGTGGAAAGCCCCGTCGGATTCTCCGACGGGGCTTTCTGCGTGGGCGTCTGGGGGAGATAGCGAATTTCGAGGGGGTCATTTCTCGAGAGCAGAGGTGGTCCATTTCTGGCGAGCGCCCAAGCCGAGGCTGCGGAGGGCGGTGCCGCTCGCCGAGGCCGGTCTTCGGGGCGGGCCGAACACGCGCATCGGACCGTGATCGAATCACCCGACCGCTTCGAACTGGCCCCGAGGTCGGCCCATCGTGCGATGTGCTGACCCTGCAATTGCCGACCTCGGGAAGGGTTCGAATACCGGCCGTTTTTCAACAATGGTCTTGCGTCGCGACGATTCGCGTTGATCCGCGAAATTTCGCGTGCTATCTGGATCCCGCGGCGAACTCGCAGGTTCGCCCAATACCCCCGTTTGATCATGTTGCGACCTCGAGATGCGCTCGCGGGGCGAATTGCCCGTGACGAGATTGATCGTTCGTTCGGGCAGGGGCTCGACGATCCCGAGCGCGGATTCGGGCGCACGATCGCGCTCGTCGATGGCCTGCCCGATCTCGCGACCGAGGAGCTGATTGGCGCGAACCTGAGCGTGCGGGTGTGGGGTGGGGCGACGACTCCCGACTCGCACACCACCTTTGCGGCGAGCGTGTTGGTCGGTCGTCAACACGGGCTTGCCCCGCGTGCGCGGCTGCTCGTGGCCGCGGTCACGGCCGACGATGGGAGCATTGCCCCTTGCGATGTCGCGGCCGCGATCGAATGGGCGGTCGAGGCCGGCGCGCAGGTCGTCGTGATCCCGCTGGGCGACCATCGCAGCCACGCCGACGTGAGCGCGGCCATCGACCTCGCAATCGCGCGTGGCGTCGTGATCGTCGCGGCCGCCGGCAACGCTCACCCGCATCCGCTGCTCTTTCCGGCTCGCCTGCCGGGCGTGATCGCGGTCGGTGCTTGTGACGAGCGTGGCGAGCTGCTCGACGACTGCTGCCGCGCGCCTCGCCTCGATCTCGTCATGCCCGCCCTGCGGATCCTCGCCGCGACCGCGCCCGGTCGTGAGGCCGAGCGCAGCGGGACCTCGGTCGCTGCCGCGCTCGCGGGCGGCCTGCTCACCCTCGATTCACCTGCGAACCCCAACCCCCCGACGAACAGGAAACCACAATGACCGAAGCCAAGATCTCCCGTGTCACTCAGATCGACGACCCCACGCTGCTCGCGTTCGCCCAAGGCATCGCCGACGGCATCATGGCCGCCGGGTTCAAGGCCGCTGCCCACCACGCCAACCCCAAGTCGTTCAAGCTGCCCGTTGGCGACTCGCTCGAGAAGGCCTTCCTCGGCTACCTGCGCGCGCAGCCGCTCGAGCAACAAACCAAGCTGGCCAACAAGGCCCTGCCGCTGGTGACCAACAAGCAGGTCCCGGGCTTCGCCGGGGTCGACTTCACCAGCGCCCGTCCGGCCATCGATCTCGCGGTCGAGCGGACCAAGCTCGGGACGCTGAGCAAGGCCAACTTCGCCAAGCGCGAGGCCGCGACGTTGGAGGACGGCGCGCTCGGGTTCCGCAAGCAGGCCGCCCCCGATCACCTGCAGTTCCACCTGCTCTCGGTCAAGTGCATCGACGAGACCGACGGGTTCTTGGGCAGCGAGGCCGGCTCCGACGAGATCGCGTTCGGCGGCCTGATGGTCGATGCGGGCGGCGCTACGATCTCGATCCCGCGCTTCCGGGTCGGCGACTTCGCCAGCGACGGCGTGACCAAGACCTACGACCCGCCGGTCCAGTTCGGCGTCATGGACTTCCGCAGCGGCGCCGCGTGGCCCAAGACCTTCGCGCTCTCGCTGGTCCTGGTCGAGCTCGACAACGGCAACTTCCCCGAGCTGCTGCGCAAGCTCTACGACGAGGCCGCCGCCAAGCTCCGAGCGGCCGTCCAGAACGCCGCACCCGGCGGCACGATCGGCGAGATCATCATGGCGGCGGTCGACTGGGTGATCACCAAGGTGTTCAGTTGGCTGAAGGATTGGTGGGAGGACGACCTGTTCAAGCCCATCACCATGAGCTTCGACTTCCCTGCTGCCGACGCGACGCTCGGGGCCAACAACGAGACCAACCCGATGTGGCTCGAGTGGGCGGGCCACGGTGGTCGCTACCGAATGTGGTTCAAGGCCAAGCTCGCGCTCGCGGCCGATGCCTCCATCGCCAGCGGCGCGATGGTCTACGAGCACGCCAACTTCGCCGGCAAGTCGGCCTTGCTGCCGGTCGGCCACTACACGCTCGCCCAGATGCGCGCGCGCGGCATGGACAACGACATGATCAGCTCGATCAAGACGGGGCCGGGCATGCGGGTGGTCGCCTACCAGCACGAGGGCTTCGCCGGGACCGCCCGAATGTACACGGGCGCGGTCGCCCAGCTCGGTGACTTCAACGATCAGATCTCGTCGATCGTCGTCGAGCCGATGCGGGTCATGCTCTTTCAGCACGCCAACTTTGGCGGCAACAGCCAGGCCTTCGGCGTGGGTCGCTTCGACGTCGGACAGCTGACGATCGGCAACGATCAGGCTTCGTCGGTCTTGGTCCCGCCGGGGTACAAGGTCACCTTGTTCTCGAACGCGGGGTTCCAGGGGGCCAAGCGGGTGATCACGGGCGATGCGAGCTATGTCGGCAACGACTTCAACGATGTCGTGTCGTCGCTCATCGTCGAGTACGTGTAGGCGATGGTGAGGGGTCGCCGGTGCTCGCTGACCGGCGATCTCTTTTGGGTTCGTGGGGATCCTTCGCGGACGCTCGTGTGCTCGTGGGGGATCCTTCGCGGACGCTCGTGTGCCCGTCGCAGGGGCTTTTCGGTCGGACTCGAGGCCCCGCTGCCGGTCTCGTCTCAATCCTTCGGGGGCTTCTGCTCGCCCTCCCAGTGCCTCGAGTCCGCCCGAGCGCCTTCGAATTCGCTGACGCTTGGCGCCGCCTCGGGGGGACGCTCGTGCATAATACGCTCGTGCGCAATCCGCATTGTGCCGTGGGATCCTTCGCGGACGATCTTGTGCCCGACGCAGGGGCTTTTCGGTCGGATTCAAGGCCCCGCTGCCGGTCTCGTCTCAATCCTTCGGGGGCTTCTACTCGCCCTCCCGGTGCCTTGAATCCGCCCGAGCGCCTTCGAATTCGCTGACGCTTGGCGCCGCCTCGGGCAGAGATCGCGAGGTCGGGAGATCGCGAGGTCGGGAGATCGCGAGGTCGGGAGATCGCGAGGTCGGGAGATCGCGAGGTCGGGAGATCGTGTTCTGCGCACCCTGGAGATTGTTCCTGCATTTGACGGGGCTCGAATGCCTCGGTGTCCCACGTTCGCTGCGGGACTGGGATTCGACGCGATCTTCGTGGCAAAGTCGTGCAGGTCGAGTGGCGATTCGGCAAAACGAGAAGGCGGCTTGCCGTATGTGCGTGCTCGACTAGCGTCGAGACCATGGAACTGCATCGAATCACCCGTGATCATTCACTCGACTCGTTTCGCTGGCTGCCCTGGGCGCTCCTGCTGGTCCTCGCGGGGACGAGCGCCTCGGCGACGACCTCGGGTCAGGACCAGGCCCAGCAGCGGCTGGACGAATTGGTGATGGTCGCCGAATTCGAAAGGTGTGCGCCGAGGAACACCCGGGACGCGATGGAGCTGATGCGCCGATTCAAGCAGCGAGGGAATCGGCGCTTCAATCCGGACTGGTTTGCGAATACCACCGTCGTTCTCGACGAGGGGCGACTCGAGTTGTCGCTCGACCGGCAGATCGGCGGACTCTGCATTTCACACAAACAAACATTCGTGGTCGAAGCAATGACGGATCTGCCCCCCTGCGAATTCGAATGAGGCTAGCCAAGATCGGGGATGCACCCAATGCTCGACCCGCGGTCCGCTGCCCCGAGGCGGCGCAGAACGTCGGCGAATTCGAAGGCGCTCGGGCGGATTCGAGGC
>JAMHUH010000004.1:0-3444 GCA_035904925.1 Nannocystaceae bacterium | reverse complement strand
CATTGACCCGCTCGATGTAGACCAAGGGGCCCTTGTCGATCTGGTAGTCGACGTAGAGCAGCAGCTTCTCGCGGTCCTGCTGGTAGTTGGGCTGGACGTTGACGTAGGCGTAGCCGTTGTCCTTGTAGCGGCGCTCGATGTCCTGCTGGATCAGCTGGAGCTTGCCGGCCGAGGCGACGTCGCCCTTTTGCATGACCGGGTCCATCGACTCGGACAGGATCTCGGGCGGGAACAAGGGCTCCTCGCCCGGCCGGGTCGACTCCTTGCCCGTGATCGCGCCGATCTTGTACTGCTGGCCCTCGTCGACGGCGATGGTCAGGTGGACGAAGCGGCGGTCGGGGCTGAGCGCGAGCTCGACGTCCTCGAAGTCGGCGTCGAAGTAGCCGTTGTCGGCGTAATACGCCCGCAGGTTCGAGTAGTCGGCCACGAACGCGTCCTTGTTGAACACGCCGCCCGACTTCTTGCTGATGACCGAGAAGTACCCGCCGACGCGGGTGATCATCACCTTCTTGAGCTCGTCGTCGACGATCGCCTTGTTGCCGACGAAGGTGATGCTGCGGACGACGACCTCTTCGGCCTCGCTGATCACGAAGACCACGTCGACCTTGCCGGGCTGATCTTCGACCGGCCGGACCACGGCCTCGACCTCGGCCAAGAAGAAGCCGCTCTCGGTGTAGAGCGCCTCGAGCCGGGTGACGTTGGCTTGGACCTTGGCCCGGTCGAGCACGGTGTTGGGCGCGAGCTCGAGCGCCTCGTTGATGTCGTCGAGCTTTACCTTGCTGTTGCCCTCGACGATGATCTTGCGGATCGCAGGCCGCTCTTCGACCACGTAGGTCAAGATCACGCCCGACGAGCCGAGCTCGCCCTCGACGTGGACGTCCTCGAAGTAGCCGAGCGCCCACAGCTTCTTGAGGTCGCGGGCGAGCTTCTCGGGCGTGACGAGCTCGCCGATGTTGCTGTCGAGCTCGAGCAGCATCGCCTCGGACTCGACCCGGCGGTTGCCGCGAAAGCGAATCTCGGCGATCGGCTGGTCCCAGACCTCGCCGCTCACCTCTTGGAATTCGAGCAGGGTTCGGCGCATCGCCGACGAGCTGCCGATGCCGAAGCCCGCCGAGGGCTGACCGGCCAAGGCCAGCGTCGGCGCGATCAGGGTCACGAGCGCGAGCAGCAACGCAGCCAGGCCGAGCGATGCCCGGCCCAGCGAATTCGTCCGCGTCCCCGACGAGGTGGTTCGTTCGCGCCGCTCCACGGCTACTCGCTCGGCTCGCTCGCGCGCTTGGGCTCGCTCGCGCGATGATGGATCTCGTCGCCCGCGCCCTCGAGGATCCGGCCGTCGGCCATCCGCACGACCCGAGGCATCTGCTCGGCGAGCTGCATGTTGTGGGTGACGACGAGCATGCTGAGCGCGTGCTCGGCGTTGAGCCGAAAGAGCAGCTCGTGGACCTCGGCGCTGGTCCGGGTGTCGAGGTTTCCGGTCGGCTCGTCGGCCAACAAGAGCCGCGGCTGCATGACCAGCGCGCGAGCGATCGCCACGCGCTGCTGCTCGCCGCCGGAGAGCTCACCGGGCCGATGCGCGAGCCGATGGCTCATCGCGACGGCCTCGAGGATGTGCTCGGCTCGCTCGCGGGCCTCGCGAAGCGGCATCCGGGCGATCATCGCCGGCATCATGACGTTCTCGATCGCCGAGAACTCGGGCAGCAGGTGATGGAACTGAAACACGAAGCCGATCGAGCGGTTGCGGAACTCGGCCAGGTCGGGCGGCGAGAGCCGGGTGATGTCGGTCGGCGAGCCCTGACCGCCGCGTGGCCAAAACAGAATCTCGCCGCTGGTCGGCAGGTCGAGCGTGCCGAGGCTGTGCAGCAAGGTCGACTTGCCGGCTCCCGACGCGCCGATGATGGTGACCATCTCGCCCTCGAGCAGGGTCAGGTTGACCCCGCGCAGGACGTCGAGCCGACGCGCTCCGTGTTGGAAGCTCTTCGACATCTCGCGGACCTCGACCAGCGTCGGGGCGGATCCGGTGTCGGAGGGCCGCGAGGGTTCGGCTCCGGAGGTCCGGCGGGACGTAGCGTCGGGCATTGCGGGCACGAAACGGGGCCAACCCTAGAGCCCGCCCCCTGCCCTGTCAATGTGACGCGAACCGTGTAAGGACCGCCGGCCGGGCTTATTTGTCTTGCTGACGCAAACCGTCGACCGGGCGCATCCGCGAGGCGACGCGGGCCGGGTAGAGGCTCGAGAGCCAGACGATGACCAGCGCCGCGACGCCGACGACGGCGACCTCGGCCGGAGCCACGACCACGGGCAGCCGCTCGATGTAGTAGACGTTCTCGTTGAAGGGGAAGCCAAAGCGGTCGAGCGCCCAGCAGAGCGAGAGCCCGACCGTGATCCCGCCCACTGCACCGAGCAGACCGAGGACCAGGCCCTCGGCCACGAACACCCGCTGGATCAGGGTGTCGGGGCTGCCCATCGCCTTGAGGATGGCGATCTCCTTGCTCTTCTCGAGCACGCTCATCAGGTTCGAGGCCAGGATCCCGAAGCTCGCGACCAGGACCACGAAGAGCAGCGCCACGAACATGGCGATCTTCTCGAGGAACATGGCCGAGAAGAGGTTGCGGTTGAGCTGCTTCCAGCTCTCGACGATCAGCTCGTCGCCGCGGCCTTGCCGGGCCAGCGCGGCCGCGACCGCGGCCTGACCGGCTTCGAGCGCGTCGATGTCGTGCAGCTTGACCTCGATGCCGGTCACGCGGTCGCCGGTGCGCAAGAACGCCTGGGCCACGGGCAGCGGCATGTACACGTTCTTGCGGTCGTACTCGTACATGCCGGACAAGAACACGCCGCCGACCTTGGCCGCGAGGATGCCGGGCACGCGCCCCGCGGGCGTCAGACGGCCGACCGGGGTGATCAGCTGGACGCGAGCGCCGACGCCGACCGCGAGCTCGTTGGCCAGCTCGCGCCCGATCAGGATCGGGTCGACCACGCCTTCACGCCTGGGCGGGCTCGGTGGCAGCTCGGGCTCGAGCTCGGCCGGATCGCCGGTGTCGGCGGGCGCCTCCGTCGGATCATCGACCGGATCACCGACCGGATCGCCGCCGAGATCGAGGACCTCGACCGGGTCTTCCCAGCCCTCGTCGCCGCCCCAATCGTCGTCGTCGTCGGTGTCGCGGCGAAGCGGCCGCGTCGGCACCTCACGCGGGGGATCTCGCGGGGCCTCGCCGGTCTCGCCCGCTTGGTCTTCGAGCCCGAGCACCTCGACGGGATCCTCCCAACCGTCGTCGACCGCGTCCTTCAGCGCCTTCGATCCGGGACCCAAGGGCCCCGGCGAACCAGGCGGGCCGAAGAGCTCGATCGGCGGACCGGGCAGCTCGCGGCGCGGGTCGAGCTTGGGCTCGATGGCTTTCGGACGCCCTTGCTCGGGCTCGTCGAGATCCGGCAGCTCGATCGGCTTGG
>JAMHUH010000003.1:0-7599 GCA_035904925.1 Nannocystaceae bacterium | reverse complement strand
CGTCGCTCATCCGCTCGTTCCGCTCGAGCCGCTCGGGAGCATGTCGTCGTGGACGTCGACGATCACGCGGTCGTCGGCGATCTCGACCACGAAGGGCGGGATCGCGGGCAGCAGCCAGGTCGCCGCGCCGAGCCGGACTTCGAAGAGATCTTGGAGGCCGTTGCTGGTCACGTCTACGATCGTGCCGAGCGTCTGCCACTGATCGTCGGGACCACGCCGCACGACCGCGTGACCGATCACGTCGCTGAGGTAGTACTCGTCTTCACCGAGCTCGGGCAGCTCGCTTCGATCGACCCAGAGCTCCCAACCTTGCAAGGCCGCGGCCGCGTCACGATCGGCGACCTCACGCAGCCAGACCCGGATGAATTCGCTGCCGGGCTTGGGCGCGATCGAGTCGATGGTCACGAGCCGACGCTCGTCGTCCCGTCGCAGCTCGACGACCAAGCCAGGTCGGAGCGTGTTCGATGCGGGGTTGTAGAGCCGGACTCGCAGCGCACCCGCGATCCCGTGCGCGCCGGCGACATGGCCGAGCTGCACGCGGGCTTCTTGGCTCGCCGGGTCGCTCGACGACATCGCTATTCGAGGATCTCGAGGTCGGCCCGCTTGCGGACCTTGGACGAGGCCGCGTTGAGGATCGCCCGCATCGCCTTGACCGTACGGCCTTGCTTGCCGATCACCTTGCCGAGGTCGTCCTTGGCGACGCGCAGCTCGAGGACGACCGTCTGTTCACCGGCGACCTCGGCGACCTCGACTTCCTCGGGGTTGTCGACGAGCGCCTTGGCGATGAACTCGATGAGGTCCTTGAGCGAGACGTTGGACATGGGGGCTGGCCTCTGGGGATCGAGGGTGAAGCGAGGAAGAGCGAGGCGGCGGAACGTTGGAAGCATCCCACAGGGCGGCGACCCGAGCAAAAGCCCGAGCCCGTCCGAGCGACTCGCCAGGAGGCCTCGATTCGCTAAAGCAGCCGACCCGAGCTCTCACGAGCCCGGGTCTGCGCGTTGATTCGAATCGACCCGATCGGCCGCTCGGGCACCGCTCAGGCGGGCTTGCGAGCGTGCTTGCGCATGAGTCGGCGGACCGCGTCGGTCGGCTCGGCTCCCACGCCGATCCAATACTGGATGCGGGGCTCATCGAGCCGGAGGGTTCCGGCCGTGGTCATCGGGTCGTAGGTGCCGAGCTTCTCGAGGAAGCGCCCGTCGCGAGGAGCGCGGGCGTCGGCGGCGACGATGCGATAGAAAGGACGCTTCTTGGCGCCGCTGCGGGCAAGCCTGATCTTGACGGACATGGTGCTCTCGGAAAGACTCGACGGACCGCGCGGATGGACCGAGGCGGTCGAAAAGGTTGGCGAGGCTAACTTCGAGGTCGGTCGGCGTCAAGCTGGCTGCGTCGCTGCCAACCCACTCCCGACCTCGCTACGCACCCTTCGGAGCAAGAGTGGAGCAAGACACCTCACTGATGAGTGATCGCATGCCTGGCCGCTCGACTCGGTCCTGGGTCCGACGCCTGAGCCTCTCGGGTCTCTTGCTGTCCGCATGCGCAGGCTTGGGCAGCGGCGCCTGCTCCAAGACCCGGGGCAACGAGACCGATACGCAAGCGCAGCCCTCGCCCGAGCGGATCGAGCGCTTCGAACTCGATCTCTACGCCTTCGGCCGCCAGCTCGGGACGATCGCTCCTTGTGGCTGCACGACCGATCCGCTCGGTGGGCTGCAGTTCGCGTTCGGCTACATGCAGCAGACCAGCGAGTCGGGCATGCGGCTGGTGCTCGAGCCTGGCTCGTTCCTCTATCCCGATCCCGAAGGTCCCGAGGCCCCGGTCGACGAGGCTGCGTGGGCCCAGGCCGAGCAGCGCGCGACGATGCTGCACGAGCGCTTCTCGAGCTTGGACGGGCTGGTCTCGGGCGTGGGCCCGACCGACTTTGCTTCGTCCGCGGGCGCCGGCGCGCTCGCGACCCATGCGCTCCCGCGGGTGCTCGCCAACGCGAGCGGGCCGCTGGACGCGGTCGCCTCGATCCGCACGATCGCGCTCGGCCATGGCCTGGTCGCGAGCGTGACCGCGGTGGTCGAGCCCGATCTCGGCTTGGCCGCGGCCACGTGGGCGCCTGGCTTCCCGGCGCTCGAGGATCCGCTCGCGACCTTGAAGCAGCTCCAGCCCGAGCTGGCCAAGGCCGATCTCTCGATCGTGATGGTCCACGGCACGCGCAAGCTGGCCGAGTCGATCGCCCGCGAGCTCGACGTCGACGTGGTCGTGATGGGCGGAGTCCAGATCAACCCCGAGCGCTCGCGCATGGGCAGCCCGCCGGTCCGAGTCGGCAACGCCTGGCTGCTCGAGCCCGGCGATCGAGCGCAGAGCATCGCTCACCTGACCTTGTCGATCGCCCTCGACGTGGCCGAGGGCGAGCTGCCCGGCGAGTGGACCTTGGTCAGCCCGCGATCGCAGCGGGTCGCCGAGCTCGCGCGGATCGACGAGCAGCTGGCCAAGTTCGCCCAGGATCCCTCGGCCGACGCGGCCTTCGTCGATCGCCTGAAGTCGGAGCGCGAGACCTTGCAGGCGGCGGTCGACTCGACCGAGCTGCCCGACGTGCCGGTCGTGGTGATCCCCGAGCAGATCAAGGTCAACTGTCGCCAGCCGAGCGACGCCACGACCAAGCAGGCGCTGACCGACTACGACGCCTGGGTCGCCAAGCAGAACCTCGCCCGCTTCACCGGCGTGCACGCGCCCGCGCCCGAGCCCGGCAAGCCGAGCTACGTCGGCGCCGAGACCTGCGTCGACTGCCACGCCGAGGCGGTCCAGTTCTGGGAGGGCACGGTCCACCACGGCGCCTACGAGTCCTTGGTCGAGGTCGACAAGCAGTACGACCTTTCGTGCGTCGGCTGCCACGTGACCGGCTTTCGCAAGCCGGGCGGCAGCGAGGTGGTCGAGAACGAGCTGCTGCGCTCGGTCCAGTGCGAGCAGTGTCACGGGCCCGGGAGCGCGCACCTCGACGATCCGGTGTCCGAGACGATCCTGCGCAGCGCGCCGGTCTCGGTCTGCCTCGACTGCCACACGCCCGATCACTCCGACACCTTCGACTACGAGGCGTACATGCGCGACATCTTGGGTGAGGGTCACGGCGCGAGCGAGCGGGCCAAGCTGGGGCCAGGTCCGAGCGGCCGCGAGCTGCGTGCGGCGGGGCTGGCGAAGGCGGGCGGCGCTTGTAAGAAGTAGCGGCTGCGGGCTAAGTGTCCCGACCATGGTCAGCCTCCCGATCGTCGGCTCTCGCCCCGCGGCCTCTCGGCCGAGCCTCACGGGCACGGCGGCCAAGAAGGTTTACTTCGTCAGCCTCGGCTGCCCGAAGAATCAAGTCGACACCGAGGTGATGCTCGGCCTCGTCCGCGCGCACGGCCACGTGCTGGTCGACGCGCCCGAGCTGGCCGACATGCTGGTCGTCAACACCTGCGGCTTCATCGAGGCGGCCAAAGAAGAGTCGATCGAGACGATCCTCGAGCTCGCCCGGGTCAAGGCCGGCGCGGGTCAGCCCACCCAGCTGGTCGTGGCCGGCTGCTTGAGCCAGCGCTACCCGACCGAGCTCGCCGCCGAGCTGCCCGAGGTCGATCACTTCTTGGGCAGCGCCGACATGCTCGGGCTCGAGCGCGTGCTCGGTGGCGACGCGGCCCGCATGGGCGTCAGCGAGCTCGGTCGTCGCTCGTGGCTCTACGACCACTCGACCCCGCGCCAGACCTACGGGGTCGGCCACAGCAATTACGTGAAGATCGCCGAGGGCTGCGATCGCCCTTGTGGCTTCTGCATCATCCCCAAGCTGCGTGGCCCGCAGCGCTCGCGCCCGGTCTTCGACATCGTCGAAGAGGTCCACGCGCTGGTCGAGCAAGGCACCCGCGAGATCTGCTTGGTCGCGCAAGACCTGACCACCTACGGGACCGACCTCGACGAGCGCGGCCTGGCCCCGGCCAAGCTCGAAGGTCTGCTCGACGCGCTGGGCGAGATCGCCGGGCTGCGTTGGATCCGGCTCCACTACGCCTACCCGAGCGCCGTCAGCGATGGGCTGATCGATCGGATCGCCAACCACCCCAAGATCGCCAGCTACCTCGACGTGCCGATCCAGCATGTCGACAGCGAGGTGCTCAAGAAGATGCGCCGTGGTTACGGCGAGCGACTCGTCCGCGAGCTGGTCGACAAGCTCCGCCGCGCGCCCAACAAGATCTGGCTGCGCACGACCATGCTCGTCGGTCACCCGGGCGAGGACGAGGCCGCCTACCAGCGGCTCTACGACTTCATCGCCGAGGGCGCGATCGATCACCTCGGCGTGTTCCCCTGGTCGCGCGAGGAGGGCACGACCTCGGCGATCCATCCGCAGCGAGTCTCCGACGAGCTCGCCAGCGAGCGGGCGGCCGCGCTGATGGAGCTGCAAGCCGGCATCCGAGCCGAGAAGTTCGCGGCCCTGCGCGGCGAGGTGATCGAGGTCTTGGTCGACGGCGTCTCGGAGGAGAGCGAGATGCTGCTCGACGGCCGCCACGAAGGCCAAGCCCCGGAGATCGACGGCAAGGTGATCTTGTGCGACGTCGTCGACGAGCCCGAGCGCGGCTGGGCCGGCGAGTTCGTGCGCGCCCGCGTGATGCGGACGACCGATCATGATCTGATCGCGTCGATGGATCTCGAGCGCGACGTCGACGAGTTCGACGACGAGCTGCTCGAGCCTGCGGCGGATTAGCGCGACTGGTTTTAGGAGGGCGTTCCGCCGCCCTCCCCCAGTTGGACGGAGTCCAACTGGGGCCCTCCTCGCAAGCGCTTCGCGCCTGTTCGCTTCGCGTTCGCTCGCTCATTCCGGTTTTCGGGCGGCGTCTTGCTCGTCGCGAGGGGGCGCTCGAGAGCGACGGAGATTGTTCGCAGAGTCAGCGCGAGTGCATGTCGGCGACCAGAGCCGCCGGCAGCTGGCCCGTGGCTTGGAAGCCGCGCATGTGCAGGATCGGCTCGCTGCCGAGCTCGGCGACGGTCTTGCCGGCGATCACTTCGGCGTACTTCTCGGGTTCGAAGGCGGCGAGCGTGCTCGGGTCCCAGGCTTGGCCGGCGTCGGGCAGCTGCTCGAGCAGATCGAAGAGCGCGTCGAGGCTGTTCATCTTCATGTAGGGACAGGTCGCGCAGCCGCCGAGGGTCGTGCAGCCCTCGCCTCCCGCGACGCCCGGGATGATTGGCAGGGCTCGATCGCCGGTGGTCGCGATCGCCTCGCTCGCGACCGGGAACACGATCTCGACCTCGATCGCGGGATCGCGAGCCAGGCGCTCGCGCAGGCCTCGGACGATCGCGGTGACCATGCCGGCCTCGGTCCCGAGCACGAAGCGAAGCCGCTCGTGCGCGCCGCGGGCGACGGCCTGATCGACTCGCGCGAGCACGTGGCGAAGGATGTCGGCGGTCGAGCCGACCACCCCGCGGCCGCGCTTTTGGGCCTTCAAGGCGAGCCGGAACATCTCGCCCGGGACCTCGAGGTGGGCGGTGACGTCGATGTCGGCGTAGTCGTGCTCGAGCCGGGCCACGACCGCGGCCCCGAACATGTGGTGCACCACGCAGTTGCCCTGCTCGAACCAATGAAAGCGCGGCAGCAGGGCCTGGATGGTCGCGCGATCGTGGGCGGGGTGCAGGGCTCGGATCGCGGCGTCGTCGAGCTCGAGCAGGCTCTCGAACAAGGCGTGGAGGTTCTGGCCCATGTAGGTGTCGGGCCCGAACCAAACGTGAGCCTCGGGTGCTTGGGCGAAGGTCTGCAGGACCGTCTTGACCACGTTGCTCGAGGTGCAGGTGATGGTCGGGACCCGATGCTGGGCCTGCGCCTTGGTCCGCAAGCTGGTGTTGATGTAGACGACGTGGAGCGAGTTGGGCGTGGCCGCGGCTCGCTCGAGCCAGGCCGCGTAGGCCCGCGACTCGGCCGACTCGGCCAGCGAGCAGCCGATCGGATCGCGGGCGACTCGATAGCAACCGACCTGCTCGAGCCCGGCGGCGTCGAGCATCGCGCGGACGTTCTCGGACATGAAGTCGACGCCGAGCACGACGATCTGCGCGGCGCCGGCCTGGGCCATCGCGACCCCGCGATCGGCCATGACCAGCGAGTCGGACACGAAGATGTGCGGCCAGTCGCTGGCGTAGAGCACCCCTTGCAGCTCGGGGTCCATGTAGAAGTGGGCGACCACGCCGGCGTTGCGCGAGCGCAGCAGCGCGCTCAAGCGGGCGACGACCTCGCGATCGGGGTCGAGAAACTCGGCTTGAGCCTGGGCAAACGCGCCCTGGGCGGCGAAGCCATCGGCGCGAACGATCAGCGAGGGGAAGGGCTCGGCCATGCGCCCGCGAGCCTATCACCAGCTCGTCGATCAGGCCCACCTCCCGGAGGATCGGCGCGAGCAGCCGAAGGGTCGTCTGCGCCTCGTCGGCCAGCAGGGGCGATCCTCGCGGGGCTTCACGTCCGGCCCCTTCATGACCAAACTCAGCAGTTGACGAGGGCGAACTTGGTTCGGGGCAATTTGGGCGACGTCAGCATGCACGAGATCACGTAGTCCTCGCTGTCGATGTAGACCGCGGCGACCGCTTTTCCGGCCTCTTCGAGCACGAAGAGCAGAGGGACATCAGTGACCTCGACGAGCTCGGGCTCGGGCTCCCCTTGAACGGCACGATAATATTCCGCCCTGCGAATGAACGCGTCGCGATCGATCCTCCTCTCACACACCTCCTCACATTCTGCGCGCAAGCGGGCGAGTTCTTCTTCCTCGAAGAGCTCGCGATCGGCGGCGGCCTCACCGGTGGGATCGATCGTCGCCTGCGAAGATGACGAGTCGGAGGCCGAGAGGCTGGCCGGCTTGGTGCACGCGGTCAGCCACGACAACAACAGCCACGAAAACCGTGCCATGAACGACGATAACATCGTTGATTCGCACGAACCAGGGATTTCGTAGCCGAGGTCGGCACGTCCGCCCTCCTCCGGACCAGCTACCCGCCAGCTCGGACCGATCTTCGAGCGCGAGGTCACCGAGACCGAGGTCAATCTGCACATCAACTTCGAGATCCGCTTCGAAGGTGTCGACGACGAGACCGCGCGAACGGAGAAGTTCGAGCCGGCCAAGGCGGCCTTGACCGCGGGAATCCGCGAGTATTGGAATCATACCATTGGCGAGCAAAGCGTGACTTGGACCAACCAAATCGCCTCGAAGGAGGAGGACGCAGACGCGTCGACGGATTCGCCCGTGCGCTACAAACGAAACGCCGTGCTTCCACCTCCTCCCACGCGCGACGAAGGCGAATCGTTCGACGACTATGTCGCGCGCGCCGGTCGAGACATTCGAGTCATTGCAGATCCAACCGTGAATTCGGACGAAGACTTGATGTATGTCCTGAACGGAACGAGTCTATGCAGCGGAGATTGCCCGTGGCCTCGACGAAATCGCGCGAATGGATGAATTGCGCGGGCGCGAGATGAGCGCCCGCGAAATCCAGCAGGAGATCGACATTCGGGCGGAACGCGAGCGCCGATAGATAGAGATAGGGCTAGCGAAGCGCGACGATGTAGACCAGCCAGCTGTCTTGCTGCTCGACGACCTCGCGCGGCTCGTACTCGCCGGTCCCGCG
>JAMHUH010000002.1:0-14119 GCA_035904925.1 Nannocystaceae bacterium | reverse complement strand
ACTCTCCACAGGTCCCGAACGCGCCGTGCGGCGTGCCCGACTCCGAGTCGCTCTTGGCTTCACCGCTCGAGCACCCTTCGGCGTCGGTCCAGCGCTCGAGCGGCGGCAGGTCGAGCGTCGCGCGGTAGTCGTTGATCGTGTCGACGCAGAGCTGCTCGGCGCTGTCGTCTCCACCACCGTCGCCAGCTTCGTCGTCCTTGCCGCCACCTTCACAGGCGAGCACGAACGAGAGGGTCGAGAGCAACGAGGCGAAGACCAGCGCGCGAGTCAGCATCGAAGCGATGGTACGCGATCTCGACCCCGCTCGGCTCGGCTCGGTCGACTCACTGGAAATTCTGCACGGCCCAATAGTTGCCCTGGCCGGTCTGGAAGAACCCACACGCGACCTTGGTGTACTGCGTGCTGCTCATGTTGATGTAGTGGCCGTGCTCCGAGAAGGGCTCGCCGGGGCCCTCCGCCCACATCTGCGCGAGGCAACCATCGAGCAGCTGCTCGGGCGGGCCAGGCCAGCCCGGGCACTCGTTCTGGGCCCACTCGCCGCAGGTCCCGAACGCGCCATGCGGGGTCCCGCTGATCGAGTCGCTCTCGGCCTCGCCGCTCGAGCACTCCTCGGCCTCGACCCAGCGCTCGTAGGGCGGCAGGTTCAAGGTCGCGCGGTACATGTTGATGGTGTCGACGCAGTGCTGCGCGGCGGCGTCGTAAGGGTTGCCGGGATCGCCGGTGGTCGTGTCGGTCGTGCTGGTCGTGTCGCTCGCGCTCGTGCTCGAGTCGCTCGTGCTCGTGCTCGTGTCGCCGGTGCTCGTGCTGCTCTCGCCGCTGGTGTCGGCCGAGCTCGTGCCCGTGTCGCCGGTGCCGAGCTCATCGCCGAACTCGCCGGTCGAGCCATCGTCCGCATCGCTGACGCAGGCGGTGAACGACAACAAAGAACCAACCAGAGCAGCTCGGGCGACGCGACGCATGCGGCGAGGATAGCCAGCGACGCGGAGCTCGGATCACTCCGGTTTTTGCACGGCGCTTCGCGTAGCCCAGACCACCCGAACTTCCGCGCGCGGATTTCAGCCGCGGGCGGCTGACTCGGATTTCAGCCGCGGGCGGCTGACTCGGATTTCAGCCGCGGGCGGCTGACTCGGATTCAAACCGAGTCGGTGACCCGGGTCGGAGCGTCGCGCAAGAACGCGAGCGCTTCAGCCCGAGTGCGGAAGACGTCGGCAGGCAGCGCGCGGGTGTCGTTGGCGTGCGCGAGCATGGTCCCAATCGACTCGTCGCTCGACCAGCGCGAGAGCTTGGCCACCCAATTGACGACCGCCTTGTCGACCAGCTCGAGGTAGCGCGGCATCAGCTTGGGCGCGACCCAGAGGTTGTCGAGCCGAACCACGAGGGGGACTTTGCCCCCATGGGTCTCGACCAGCTTGGCGAGCGAGCGCTCGAGCAGCGCCTCCCAAGCCATCATCGTCGCCTCGTCGCCGATCCGCAGCGGCGTCGGATAGTCGAGCTCGGCCACGCCGAACTCCGGGTTCCAATGCACGCGCACACCGACGGGCGGGCTCTCGCGATCGGACGCCGCCGAGCGCCGGCCCGTGCGATCGAGCAGCAGCGGCAAGCGATGCCGGCCGCGATCGTCGAGCGGCAAGGGATCGAAGGCAAGCACGGCGCTGCAGGCCAATTCGGCGTGGAGATGGGGAAAGAGCTCGCCCTTGCTGCTCGGCTCGAAGCGCAGCTGCTCGCGCGGCAACCGATCGAGCGCGAGGGTCAGCAAGACCAGGTCGTCGGCGTCGGCGAAGTGGCGCGCGAGCGTGTCGGCGACTTGGCCCTCGCTCGACAGGTGCATGAAGCCATCGCGGACATCGAGCTCCGAGCGCGGGACCACGCCCTCGACCTGAGCGCGAGCCCAGTCGGCGGCCCGACAGATTCGATACACGTGTTCGGTCACGGCGCTCAGGTTGGCGGCTCGTCGGCTCGCCGTCGAGCGATGGAGATTTCACCAGCCCCCCGGTGCGCGAATCGTCACCAACCCGTACAATCCTCGCCATGGACCGCTTGGTCGCCTGCTCCGCCGTCGTCGGCTTCGTGGTCGTGTTGTTCTTGCTCGGCGATCGCTGGCTGAACCGCGAGAGTCGGCGCGAGCTGGGCAACTGGTTGATCGACGACGCCCAGGCCGAGGCCCGGGTCGACGCGCTCCCTCGCGCCTTCATCGAGTGGTTCGACGCGCTCTTTCGGGTCCGCAAGATCGCGCTTCCGCGCTGGCTCGGCGGCGAGCTGGCGCTGCCCGCCGTCGGTCGCTCGGTCGTCGCCTCGTCGCTGGCCTTGATCGCCGCCTTCGTGGTCTGGCTGGCCAACAAAGGCGTGCTCGCCCAGCCCGATCACGCGGTCGGCAGCAACACCGGCCTGCTGATCTTGATGTACGGCAGCGCGACGGTGCTGACCAACCTGATCCCGGACTACCTCTCGCTGGTCGAGAGCCGCTGGGTGCTCGGGCGCATGAGCACGACCCGCTCGTGGCTCGGCAAGCTCGGCTGGCTCGGCGTCGACGTGGTCGCGACCGCGATGATCGTGTTCGGGTTCTTGTGGATCTCGGGCTGGCTCTTGCTGCCGCTGGTCCCCTCCGAGCACGCGTACATGGTCGGCTGCCTCTCGCGCGAGACCTTCGACTTCAGCCGGATGCTCGACATCGCGATCGCCGGCCTGACCTTCTCGACCCCGCCCGGCACGCTCAACTACGAGATCTCGGGCGTCTACATCTACTCGAGCTTCTTCACCTCGTTCTGGGTCTGGCTCTACCTCGGCAGCGGCGTGCTGGTTCGGCTCGCACAATTCGTCCCGGGCTTGCGCGAGTTCCTGCGCCGCTCGTGCAAGGTCCAAGACTATCCGCTGCGGGTCTTGGCCGTGGTCTCGGGCTTGGTCGCGCTGGGCTTGGTCTCGCTGCCGCCGGTGATCCGTCCGCTGCTCCCGGCCGAGCGCCAGGGCACCAACGGGATCGACGAAGGCAACGCGGGTCGGATCGCCCTGTGCCAGCGCCAGCTCGGGGGCGAGTATGTCTACGACCCCTACTTCACCGACGTCCCGCCCTGGCAGGTCGAGCGAGCCCCGATCAGCTCGATCCGCTTCGCGCACGAGCTGCACCTCTGGGTCGAGCAGCGCAAGCTCTACGGCGCTCGCTTCGAATCCATGCGCTGAGCGAAGAGCCCGGCCAGCTCGCCTTGTTGCTCGCGCATCGGTGCGGCGATTCGAATCGCGCGCGCGTGGACGCGCAAGCGAACGCCGCCTCGACCGTCGCGCTCGGTCAGTCGCGGCCAGCAACCGGGCAGCTGATCTTGCAGCTCCTGACGGACCCGACCGAGCGCCTGGCGATGTCCGGTCGCGAAGCCGGGCACGCTGCTGAGCGGCAAGAACTCGCCCGGGTGCGAGTAGGCGTGGGCGCACAGATGCACGAAGAGGCGAAACTGCTGCCGGGGCAAGCTCAGCGCGCGGCCGTCGATCGCCAGCTCGCAGCGGCGGCGATGCTCGGTGCCGATCAAGCAGATCTCGGCCTCGTGCTCGGGCTCGCTCGGACTCGGCTCGCTCGCGCTCGAACTCGGCTCCTCGCTCGGGCTCGGCTCGCTCGCGCGGGCCAAGACCAGTCGATGTCGCGTCGACCGGAGCTCGAGGAGTCGACGGACGCGCGGCGCCGGCCACTCGTTCTCGCGCTCGTAGGGCTTCTTGATGAAGTCGTCGGCGCCGGCGTGGAAAGCCCGTCGACACAGCTCGTGATCGTGACCGAGCGCCGTGCTCGCGAGGATGCCCGGCCGCCGCGCGAAGGGCAGGCCGGCGACATGACTGATCAGGTTGAGACCTCGCTCGACGCGAGCATCCCGACCCTCGCTAAGCGGGATGTCGAGATCGATCAAGGTGTAGTCGTAGAGCGTGCTGTCGAGCTTGTGCTCGGCCTCGCGCTGGCTGGTCGCGAAGTGAACCTCGTGCCCGAGCGACTCGAGGATCTCGGCCGTCAGCTCGCGCTGGACCTCGTCACGATCGACGAGCAGAGCGACGGTGCGTGGAGTCGAGGTCATGGCCGAGCCAGCCAAGGGGCCGAGCAGCGCAGGCATGCATGCACGACCGACAGAAGATCGGCCGCGAGGTCTGTCTGCCATCCTCGCGCGGCGACGTCATCCCCATCTCGGGTCCAGCAGACCCGTTGCTGTGGATCGCTGGAGCAGGTTCGATGTTCTCGGCGTCACCTCGCGATCGCGCTCGTGATCGAGCCTCGCGATCGGTGGGGTGGCGCCGAGACCGATCGCGGGATCACGACGAAGCGCCCGAGCACAGCGACCCGCTCTGGCGGAGGGACTCGCAGCGCTACTGCTCGCAGAGCGAGAGCTGCTGGAAGAAGCCGCCGCTGAGCGGCGGGGTCTTGCGGGCCTCGAAGGCCATGCCGCAGCGCGAGGTCTCGGTCTTGCCGTCGTCGACGTCGAAGACCACGCCGCCCGCGAACTGCCCGGCGATCGCGACCTGCTCGGCGTCCTCCGACCAGGCGATCCCACCCACGGCCGCTGCCGGCCGGGCCCAGAGCAGCTGCATGGTCTCGGCGTCGAGGATCGAGACGACTTGGACGGCGTCGCGCGCCTGCACGACCGCGAGCCGGCGACCGTCGGGGCTCGGCTCGAGCATGGTGATGAAGCCGGTCGGCAAGAGCAGGTCACGCTCGCTCTGGCCCGCGCCGAGCTTCGAACGCGAGAGCCTCGGTCGCGACGCCGCCTCGGTCCGCACCCACCACTGTTGACCGCGCGCATCGACGACGAATTGCTCGGGGTTGCTGAAGGCCAGCACCTCGCCGCGATCGAGCGAGGCGACGGTGTCGAGCCCAGGCCGGAGCTCGGCGAGCGGATAGCGGCGCAGCTTGGCCAGGCCGTCGAGCGCCCACGCGCCCCAGTGATCGATGCTCTCGCCCGCAGGTGCGAGCACGCCGGTGAAATTGGCGTTGCCGTAGATCAGGTAGCGACCGAGGAACTCGCGCCCACCGACCTCGATGACCAGCGGGTTCTGCCACAGGTTGGTCCGCACGAAGAGCACGCCCGCGCCGTCGCTGGCCCGCACGTAGCTGCCCAGGCTGACGTTGTTGCCGACGTCGATCTCGTCGACGATCTCGCCGCTGCGCCAGTCGAGCATCCGCGCGCCGCCCGACCAGTCGAGCGCCACGATCGTGTTGGCGTCGACGAAGTCGACGTTGCGAAAGCCGATCCCACGCGTGCCGGGGACCTCGAGCACCTCGCCCTCGCTCGCGCCAGCGATCTGCTCGACCGCGAGTCGATCGCCGAGCGCCCAGGCGACCTGCTCGGCCTGCGGCGAGAGGCCGACGTCGGTCACGCTGACTTGCTCGTAGCCGAGGTAGGTCAGCTCGTCACTGTCGAGATCGTGCACGGCCAGCCAGGTGTTGGCCGGCACCGCCCGGGTCGCGCCGGCGAAGCTCGACGCGAGGTGGTTGACGTTGGGGCTGGTTCGCAGGCCGGTGACCTCGGTCCGCTTCTTGCCGAGGTCGACGATCCGGCCGAGTCCAGTGCCGTCGTCGAGCAGGACCCGACCGTTGCTCAGCAGGCCCATCCGCGGCGGCGCCGGGCTGACCAGCTCGGTGTCGACCGAGATCGAGCGCCCGTCATCGAGCTGGATCCCGTGGACCTTCCAGCTCGTGCCGCCGTTGCGCTGTCGCTGCAAGAACACCGCCGCGCGCCCGTCGGGTGCGATCGTCGGGTTGTCGGCGCTCGGCGGTCCGTCGAGGTGGATGGTCTGGCGAGCGCTGCCGATCGCGATGCTGTCGGGGCCGAGCTCGAGCGGGAGGATCTCGACCGCGAAGTGGCCGGTCTTGTCGAACTCGCCGGCCGTCAACGCGAAGGCCCGCGCGCCGCCTTCGGCCGCGCTCGCGATCCGCAGCGAGGCCGGTCGCAGCTTGGCCTTGTCGAGCTTGGCCAGCTCCTTGCCCTGGCGATCGTAGAGGTGGATCACATGATCGGTGCCGACCGCGAGGATCTGCTCGGCGCCAGGCATGATCACCATCTCGGCGATCATCGCCATGGGCGGGAGGCTGGCGAGCGGCTGCATCTGGCCGGCGTCGTCGATCGTGATCAGGCGGGCGCCGCCCGCCGTGTCGACCAGCGCGGCCACCCAACCACCGCCCTTGGCCGGCGCCAGGGCCATCGCTCGCGGGTCGCGGATCGGCACGACCAAAGGCTCGCGCGAGCCGTCGAGCGCTGGCCAAAAGCGGACCCCGCCGGCCGTGTCGCGGGTCATCGCCGCCTTGCCCTCGGGGCTCAGCGCGATCACGGTGATCGGCGCGCTGTGGGGAGCGCCGCGGCTGGCGAACACGATCGGCTTGCTCGTCGGCGTCCGCGGATCGCCCTTGCCGAGCTCGCTACCCGGCTTGCTCGGATCGCCCGGGTTCGCGGTGTCGGTCTTGGCCTTGCAGGCCGCGAGTCCGAGCAGGGTCGAGAGGAGCAAGGGGAGTCGGGCGTGCGAGCGCATGGCGAGCTTCGAGTGTAGGCGATGCAAGACCTCGCCTGCGACCCCGTGCATGTTCGGACGGGATCGCAGGCGAGCGCGGGTCGTGGTCGGTGCTGCGGAAGCGTCAGAGCGACTCGAGGTAGGCGATCAGATCGTCGATCTGCGCGTCGTCGAGCTGCGAGGTCTTGCCCATGCCATGCACGGCGGCCTTGTCGGTCAGCAGCGCCCGCAAGGTTCGCGCGCTGCCGTCGTGGTAGTAGGGCGCCGAGTAGGCCAGCCCGACCAGCGAAGGCGTGTCGACTTGGACGAGGTTGGTGGCGAAGTCGTACTGCTGGCCATCGGCCAGGTTCGTGCCTTCGTGACAGGCCGAGCAGGCCGTGTCTTCGCTCTCGAACAGCTTGCGCCCGCGCGCGACCGCGTCGTTGTCGAGGGTCGGCGGCTTGGGCTGGGGCAGCGCCTCGAGGAAGGCCCGCAGGTCACGAACGTCGCCCTCGCTCAGGCCCGAGCCGCCGAGCCGACCGACGGTGTTCGACAAGCTGGTCGGCAGGTCCTTGTCCTTGCCGTCCCACTTGTAGGGGTGGGTCCCGACGAGGCGACCGGCGAGCAGCGGGGTCTGGAGGTTGTGACCCTCGATCCGCCACGAGAGTCCGTCGGTCCGGCCCTCCGGGTGGCAGCTCGCGCAGGCCATGAAGCCACCGACCGAGACCCGTTGATCGCGACCGCGGCGGAAGAGATCGGCGCCGCGCAGCTCGGCGGCCGAGCGCGTGGTCGAGGCCAGCTCGGGCCCACTCAGGGCGCTCGGGCTGCCGAAGTTGGCGTCGGCGGTGCTCGTGTCGATCGACACGAGCCGGCGACCGAGCTCGCAGTGGACCCACACCTGCGTGCCCTCGAACGCGAGCCCATCGGGCGCGCAGCTGCCATCGTTCGCGACCGAGGTCGCCCAGGCGAGGTGAATCGAGCTGCGCGAGACGTCGGCGATCGCCATCACCCGGTCGTCGCCGTAGCCCGCGAGGTAGAGCGTGTCGCTGCCGAGGTCGTAGGCGAGCGCGCGCGGCTGATGCAGGCCGATCTCGGCGAACGCGGTCTTGGGCGACAGTGCCTGCTCGGTGTCGATCATCGCCACGCGGTGGGTGATCGGAGCGAGGAAGCCACCGCCGCCGCCGTAGGTGCCCGTGTCTTCGCCGCCGTTGGCCGGCAAGTGCGGGGTGCTCAGCTGGTGAGGGACGACCGCGAGGCCGTCGCCGATGAAGCCGACCGCGAAGGCGTTGCGAGCAAAACGACGACCGACGTCCTGGAACTCGGTCGGCGAGACCGGCACGCCGAAGTCGTTGATCGCCAGCTGACCCGAGAAGGGATCGACGCTGGTCGGGAGCGCGGGATCGAGGGCCAGCCAGTCGGCGCTGGGCCGAGTGCTGCCAAGGTCGACCATCGCGATCGCGCCGGTCGACAAGAACCCGACCAGCGCTTGCTTGCCGTCGGCCGAGACCGCGACCGAGCGGGGCTCTTGGGCGAGGTCGAGGCGCCAGCGCTCGGTCAGCGTCTCGGTGTCGATCGCAACCAGGGCTTGGGCGGTGACGCTGGTGACCAAGAGGGTCTTGCCGTCGGGCGTGAGCGCGAGCCCGTGCGGCTCGCGGATCTTCACGCCGTCGATGACCTTCAGGCCCTGGCCCGTCGCGTCGCCGGGGCTGACCACGGCGATCCGGTCGTCGGTCCGGTCGGCCACGTAGACGCGATCGTGGCCGTCCCAAACCAGCTCGCCGGCGTCCGAGTGGAACTTCAGGCTGGCCAGCCGCTCGCCCCGACGATCGCTGCGGACCAGCTCGCCGCTGTCGCGGTCGAGGGTCAACACACCGCGCCCGTCGGCGATCACCGTGCTGCCGTGGCTTCCGACGTGGGGCCCGACGCTCGGGGCCTCGACGCCGCCGAGCGGCATGTCCTGCAAGCTGAAGTCGGGAACGAAGCCGCCGCCGAAGAAGGCCTGCTCACCGAACGCCATGTCCATCTGCGCCACTTCGAGTCGGCGGCCCTGCGCGTCGGCGTTCAGGGCGATCGCGGCGATCGGGATCAAGCTGAGGAGGAGCGTCCGGGGAAGAATCGTTCGCAGGCGCATCGAGCCCCCCAGACGCCCGACACCGCGGTTTGTTTTCACCTCGCTCACCCCAGCTTTGCGGTTTTTACGCCTGTCTTACGGTCGCGCGGGGAACCTCACGGAAATTGGCGAGGATTCGGCGAGATCACCGCTCGGTTTTGGTCGCTGGACCGGTCTGCGGGCGACTGTCACCTTTGCACGGTGCGCCGTCCCCCCGCCTCCCGCTCGCGAAGCCTACGATTCCTCGCGCCGCTCGCCCTGCTCTGGGCGATCGGCTGTCACAGCGTCCCGCCGGGCGACGAGGGCGACTCCAACCAGCCCGCGACCAGCGAGATCGACCCGCAGGGCGGCGCCGACCGGATCTTGGCGATCACGGTCGGCGGCCAGACGCTCGGGATGGTCGAGACGCGGCTCGACAAGGCGGCCGACGGGACCTGGACCTCGCACGAGCGGGTGACCTTCTCGATGACCCGCCAAGGTGGAGGCGCCGACGCGACCTTCAACACGCTGAGCGAGTCGATCACCGTCTACGATCCGCAGCACGAATTCGTGTCCGAGGTCGAGGTCGAGCGCGAGGCCGGCATCACGATCACCCGCAAGCTCCGGCGCGAGGGCGACAGGCTGATCAGCGAGTACGAAGGGCCCGATCGCAAGCAGACGCTCGAGTTCCCGGTGCCCGCGGACTACCGGACCTCGCTGCAGGTCTACTTCGATCTGCTCGCGCAGTGGCGCGAGACCCAGGCCCCCGTCAGCGCGACCTACTCGACCTTCTCGAGCGAGCGCGAGCGCTTCGAGAAGATCGAGGTGACCTTCCTCGGCGAGGCCAACTACGAGCACGCAGGCAAGTCGCTGCCGGGCTACTCGATGCGCGAGCGATCCGAGGACGGGACCTTGGTCACCTCGATCGTCGATCACGACTTCGTGCCGATGAGCCTCGACGCGTCGGGGACCTTCATCGCGACCATGGTCGACACGCCGCCCAAGCTCGGCGGCGAAGGTCCAAGCGGGACCATCAACGCCGAGCTGCCGGTCAGCGGCACGACCGAGCCCGAGTGGTGGCAGCTCGGCGAGCAGAAGATCGCCGTGACCGTCGAGGGCGACGATCCGGCCTCGCCCGATCTGTGGGAGGACAACCACTATCACCAGGTCGAGCGCCAGGGTGACGCCTACGCGATGACGCTGACGACCACGCGGCCGGCCGCGGGCTTCGTCGCGCCGAGCTTGCCGATGAAGCTCGAGCCCGAGATCGCCCGCTTCCTCGAGCCGACCGCGATGGCCCAGTCCGACAACCCGGCCATCCAGAGCCTCGCCCGCGAGATCGTCGGCGGCGAGACCAACTCGATGAAGGCGGCCGAGAAGGTCGTCGCGGCGGTCTTTCATGGGATCGCCAAAGAAGCCGGCGCCCGCGGCAGCGCGACCGCGACCGAGGTCCTGCGCAACGCCTCGGGCGACTGCACCGAGCACGCGGTCTTGGTCGTCGCCTTGATGCGCGCGGCCGGGATCCCAGCCCGCGTCGTGGATGGGATCGTGCTCGCCGCCAACGAAGATGGTTCGGGCGTGGCCGGCTATCACGCCTGGGCGGAGATCTGGCTGGGCCAGTGGGTCGGCGTCGATGGGACGGTCGGCGAGACCGGGACCTCGGCCCGCTACCTCGAGTTCGGCATCGACGAGCCGGGCCAGCTCGGCTCGGGCGGCAAGATGATGCGGGCGATCGGCAAGACCAAGATCGAGCTCGGTCCGCACAAGACTTTCGAAGCGCTCGGGCGCTGAAGCCCGGCTCGCGCTCGGCCGCTGAAGCCCGGCGCGGCTTTGTATGTCGAGCGTGCGCGGATCTGCGCTACGCTGCTCGGGATGCCTCACACGGACGCCGCGCTCGTTCAGCGCATGCGCGAGTCGGGCTACGAGCTGCTGGACGTACTCGGTCGTGGGGGCATGGGCCGAGTCTGGCGGGCGCACGAGCACAAGCTCGCCCGCGACGTCGCGATCAAGTTCGTGACCGAGGCCAGCCGCAGCGCGCAAGCACGCCAGCGCTTCTTGGCCGAAGCCCGCGCGCTCGCCCGGGTCCAGCACCCCAACGTCGTGGTCGTCTACACCTTCGGCGAGGTCGACGAGCAGCCCTACTTGGCCTACGAGCTGGTCGCGGGCGTCGGGCTCGACACGCTGATCGGACACTCGACCTGGCCACGCACGCTGGCGATCGCCATCGACCTCGCACGCGGGCTCGAGGCGGTTCACGAGGCTGGCGTGCTGCACCGCGATCTCAAGCCGGCCAACGCGATGCTGACCGCGAGTGGGCAGGCCAAGCTGATCGACTTCGGGCTGGCCAAGATCCTCGAGGTCGAGTCGGTCACGACCGCGTCGAGCTTGGCGGACCCGACCCGACTCGAGCGCCCGATCGGCGAAGATCCCAGCGCTTCGCACAGCGAGCGCTCCTTCGATTGGTCCAGCGATCACACGGCCAGCATGATCCTCGACGCCTCGGCGCTGGCCAACCTCGCGGCCTCGAGCTCGACCACCCACGCGGGTGCGATCGTCGGGACCCCGCGCTACGTCGCGCCCGAGCTGTGGTTGGGCCACGCTGCCAACGCGCGCAGCGAGGTCTACTCGCTCGGGCTGATCGCCTGGGAGCTCTTGACCGGCCGCACGGCGCATGCGGGTCTGCACGCGAGCGCCTTGGTCAGGGCGATCGTCGACGAGCCGCTCGAGCGTGTCGACGACCTGGCCCCGGGCGTACCGGCGAACCTGGCCGCGCTGATCGATCGCGCGGTCAGCAAGGATCCGCGCGAGCGGCCCGAGTCGGCCGCGCGGCTGCGTGACGAGCTCGAGCGGCTCGCCGACGACCTCCACGCGCTGCGCCTCCTGCCCGAGCCGATCCGCAAGCACGAGCAGGGGCCCGAGAGCGCAGCCCAGCGACGCGGCGACTTGGTTCGGGCGTCGCTGACCCGGGTGCTCGCCGAGGGTCAGTTTGGTCTGCGCTTCTACGCGCGCTTGTTCGAACGCCACCCGCAGCTGCGCCCGCTCTTCCCCAACACGCTGCGCGAGCAAGCGATCAAGCTGTCCGACGCGCTGCGGCTCGCGGTCTCGCTGCTGCGCGACCCGCCGACGCTCGAGGCCACGCTGACCGAGCTCGGGGCCCGCCACGTGCTCTACGGCGTCGACGAGAGCCAGCTCGATCACGTCCGCGACACGCTCCTCGAGCTGCTCGGCGAGACCGAGGGCGCGCAGATGAACCAAGAATTGCTCGCGGCCTGGACCTGGACCTGGGGCTTGCTCGACCAGGCCTTTCGCGCGGGCATGGGCCAAGCTCGCGGCGCTCGAGCTTCGCCTTCGCACCCGCTCACTCGCTGGGCTCGCTGCGGCACGACCCGCGTCGCCCATCGCTCGCTCGGCGCGGGGCCGCTCGACGTGGTCGTGATCCCCTCGTGGTTCGCCCACGGCGAGCTGGCCTGGCGCGAGCCCGACTACGCCCGCGCGCTCGCTCGCCTCGGCGAGCACGCTCGGGTCACGGTCTTCGATCGCCGCGGCACGGGGCTCTCGGATCGCGCGAGCGAAGCACTCGACCTCGACGCGGCGCTGACCGAGATCAGCGCGGTGCTCGACGCGATCGAGTCGCGCTCGGCGGTGTTGCTCGGTCTGCAAGAGGGCGGCGTGCTGGCCCAGCACTACGCGCTCCGCCAGCCCGAGCGCGTGCATGGTTGGATCGGCGTCGGGGTCGGGCTCCACGGGCTGCCCACGGCCCGCGTCGAGCCGCTCTGCGCCGCGATCGAGCGTGGCTGGGGCGAGCCGCTCTTTGCCGAGCTGCTCGCGCCCTCGCGCGCCCGCGAGCCCGAGTTCCTGCGCGCTTGGTCCGAGCTGCTCCGCACCGGCGCGAGCCCCTCGAGCGCCCAGGCGCTGCTGCGCTTCGCGGCGACGCTCGAATTCTCCGAGTCGACCCCGACGAGTCGACCGGGGTTGTTGATCCACCGGCTCGGCGATCGGTGGATGCCGATCGCGGGCGCTCGCGCGGCCGCGGCTCGCAGCGGCGCTCGCCTCGTCGAGCTGCCGGGCAACGATCACCTGTTCTGGGTCGGCGAGGTCGAGCGCGTGGTCGAGCACGTCACCGACTTCCTCGCAGCGCTAGAGCGGCGACCGGTTTGAATTCGCGTGCTGAGGTGCGTCTGGGGCCGTCCGTGGGTAGGAGCGAGGCCGAAGGCGTATTGAACATACGTCGAGCGCCGAGCGACACCGCCACGGGCGGCCCCAGGCGTGCATCAGCGCGTGAATTCAAACCGGTCGCCGCTCTAGCCCCCGCGTGATAGAGACCCTGCATGCCGAGCAGCGACGCTTCGATCCCCGAGCACGACTTCGTGATCATCGGCTCGGGCTTCGGCGGCTCGGTCTCGGCCCTGCGCTTGGTCGAGAAGGGCTACGACGTGCTGATGCTCGAGCGCGGCCGCGAGCTGAAGGCGGCGGACTTCCCCAAGACCAACTGGGATCTGCGTCGGTGGATGTGGATGCCCAAGCTCGGGTTTCGCGGGCTCTTCGTGATGAAGTTCTTTCGTCACGTCACCGTGCTCGCTGGCGCGGGCGTCGGGGGCGGCTCGCTGGTCTACGCCAACACGCTGCCGACGCCGACCTCGAGCTTCTTCGCGAACCCAGCCTGGGCGCACCTCGGCGAGTGGGAGCGCGAGCTCGCGCCTCACTACCAAGTCGCCAAGCGGATGCTCGGCGCGACCAAGGTGCCCTTCTTGACCACGCCCGATCGGCTGCTGCGATCGATCGCCGAGCAGCGCGGCCAGGCCGAGGCCTTCCACTCGACCGAGGTCGCGGTCTACTTCGGCGAGCCCGGCCAGCCCGCGACCGACCCCTACTTCGAAGGTCGCGGGCCCGCGCGGACGGGCTGCATCCAATGCGGCGCGTGCATGACCGGCTGTCGGCACGGGGCCAAGAACACGCTCGACAAGAACTACCTCCACTTCGCCCGCGAGCTCGGGCTGCAGCTCCGGGCCGAGTGCGAGGTCGTCGACGTGCGGCCGCGGCCCGAGGGCGGCTACGAGATCCACACGCTCGAGGGCGCGGGCATGCTCGGTCGCATGCGCAAGCCCGGCCGCTACTTGGCCAAGCAGGTGATCTTCTCGGGCGGCGTGCTCGGGACCATCGACCTGCTCTTGCGCCTGCGCGAGCGCTCGCTGCCCAAGCTCTCGGCCCAGCTCGGGAGTCGGGTCCGGACCAACTCCGAGTCGCTGATCGGGGTCGTCAGCGAGCGTCGCGACGAGGACCTGAGCCGCGGCGTGGCGATCGGATCGATCTATCAGACCGACGATCACTCGCACCTCGAGGTCGTCCGCTACGGCGCAGGCTCGGGCTTCTTTCGGGCCTTGATGGCCCCGCACGTGGGCGGCAACGCGCCGGGTCCGATCACGCTGCTGCAGGGGGTCGGGCGGATGTTGAAGAGCCCCGGCCGAGCGCTGCGCAGCTACCTGGTCCCCGACTGGGCCAAGTACACGATCATCCTGCTCTTCATGCGCTCGGCCGAGGGCACGCTGCGGCTGCGTCGAAGCGGGATCCTGTGGAAGCGGACCG
>JAMHUH010000001.1:0-10209 GCA_035904925.1 Nannocystaceae bacterium | reverse complement strand
CTGCGGCCCGGCCGGTGTGATCTGCGAGATCATGCGCGACGACGGCGAGATGGCCCGGATGGACGACCTCGAGGCCTTCGCCCGCGAGCACGGCCTGCCGATCGTCTGCATCGCCGATCTGATCGAGTACCGACTCCAGCGCGAGAGCCTGATCGAGCAGCTTGCCGAGGCGCCCTTCGAGTCGCCGGTGCTGGGCGTCAGCGCCGAGTCGGGCTGGACGATCCGCAGCTTCCGTTCTTTGGTCGAGCCCGAGAGCCGCTTCATCACGCTCAGCAAGGGTGTGATCGACGACAGCGAGCCGGTCTTGCTCCGCGCCCAGCGGGCCCAGGTCGTCGGCGACGTGTTCGGCTTCGGCGACGACTCGGCCACGCGGATGCGCGCGGCCCTGCGTCGGATCGACGAGGCCGGCCGCGGCGTGTTCCTCTACGTGCTCGCCGGCTCGCCCGTGAGCGGCGACGCGCTCTTCGCCGGCAGCTCGCCGACCGATCACGGCGGCCTGCGCCCGCGCGAGTCGGGCTTCCGCGAGTTCGGCTTGGGCGCCCAGGCGCTCAAGCACATCGGCGTTCGCCGAATCCGCGTGCTGACCGACAACCCGCGCAAGATCGTCGGGCTCGAGGGTTTCGGCATCGAAGTGGTCGGCAGCGTCGCGCTCTCGTAGATTCGCGCGGGTGAGCGAGCCTGCGCGAACCCGTCTGCTCCTGATCGTCTCGGGGGGCATCGCCGCCTACAAGACGCCCGACTTGGTCCGCAAGCTGCGGGCCGATCACTTCGACGTTCAAGTCGTGACGACCGAGGCCGCGAGCGCCTTCGTGGCCGAGCTCGCGCTCGCGACCGTCAGCACGCGGCCCGTTCGCCGCCGCTTGCTCGATCCCGCCGAGGAGGGCCAGGTCGGCCACATCGAGCTGGCCGACTGGGCCGAGCTGGTCTTGGTCGCGCCCGCGACCGCCGATCTGCTCGCGCGCGCGGCCGCAGGGCTCGCCAACGATCTCGCCAGCACCGTACTGCTGGCCACGCGCGCGCCGGTGCTCTGGGCTCCAGCGATGAACACCAACATGTGGCGGCATCCGGCGACCCGAGCCAACCTGGCCACGCTGCGTGATCGCGGGGCTCACTTCGTCGGCCCCGATCGCGGCGAGCTGGCCTGCGGTTGGATCGGCGAGGGCCGCATGATGGATCCCGCGATCCTGGTCGAGGCTGCGCGCGCGCTCGTCGAGGCGCCGTCGAGCTCGACCTCGACATCGCGCGCGTGGGCGGGTCGACGAGTCGTGGTCACGGCCGGGCCGACCCGCGCTTACCTCGATCCGGTCCGCTTCCTGAGCAACGCCTCGACCGGCGTCATGGGCTTTGCGATCGCGACCGCGGCCGCGGACAAGGGCGCGGACGTGGTCTTGATCGCCGGGCCGGTTTCGCTCGCGACCCCCGCGGGCGTCGAGCGGATCGACGTCGAGACCGGCGCGCAGATGCTCGACGCTTGCGAGCGACAATTCGCTCGAGCACCCGTTGCCGTGCTCGCAATGGTCGCGGCGGTCGCCGACTTGATCCCGGCCGAGCCCGCGCGCGAAAAGGTCCCCAAGGCGCAGGTGCTCGATCGCCTCGCGACGATGGCGTGGACGAGCGAAACCGACATCTTGGCCACCCTCGCCGCCCGCCATGGAGACCAGACCCGCATGTTGGGTTTTGGCGCGCAGACTGTCGGCGCCGACGCGCGAGACGCCGAGGTCGAAGCCACATTGTTGCGCGAGGGGGCCGAGAAGCTGGCGCGAAAACGCTGCCACGCGCTCTTCGTCAATCGGGTCGGAGTGGCGCAAACGGGCTTCGCGACCCCGACCAACGCTGGCTATCTCTTGTTGGAGGACCCGCGCGGGACGACCCCGAGCATTCGCGGCTCGGGTTCTCCACGGCTCAAGTCCGAGCTTGCACAATGGTTGCTCGACGAGCTCGATCGCGCGTGGTTCGAATAGTAGCTATGCGTTTCGACCGCCTGGCAACCCATTTTGATTGACCCTGTCCCGAAATGAAACCTAGCCTGGATGGATGAAGCGCTCGCACTACTCACCATGGTTTGGCTTGGTCGTCGTTCTCGCGGTCGGTTGTTCGGATGACTCGACAAACACCGATGAAGTCGGTGGCAGCGAGACCGGGACCGACAGCGGTGACACGGTCGGGACAACCGGCACGGACACGACGACCGACACGACGACCGACACGACGACCGACGGTGGCGAGACCTGTGCCGACGGGCTGCTCAATCAAGACGAGACCGACGTCGACTGTGGCGGCTCGGCCTGCAGTCCTTGTGCCGACGGTCAGATGTGCGGCGGGCCAGCGGACTGTGTGTCGGCGAACTGCGACGGCGGGATCTGTGCGCCCCTCGGTTGTCAGACCGATGAAGAATGTGCGGGGCTCGCCGACGGCTGCAACACCGCCAGCTGCGACCTGATGACCAACGAGTGCGTCGCCACGCCGACGAACGAGGGCCTCGACTGCGACTCGGGTGACCTGTGCATGGTCGGAGGCGTGTGCACGGCGGGCGTGTGCGCGGCTCAGCCGGTCGACTGCACGGGGCTCGACGACGCGTGCAACCAAGGCACCTGCGACCCGATGGATGGGTCGTGCCTGGCCAACCCGATCAACGAAGGCTCCGACTGCGGTGGTCTGTGCGCTCCGGGTGCGATGTGCATGGCGGGCGAGTGTCTGGGCGGAAATCCGGTCGACTGCTCGGGGCTCGACGATGTCTGCATCGCGGGCACCTGCGATCCGATGGACGGCTCGTGCGTGGCCGCGCCGGCCAACGAGGGCAACGCTTGCGACGACGGTCAGTCCTGCACGGCCAACGACGTCTGCACCGACGGCGTCTGCACCGATCCCGACAACCCCGACGCCTACCTCTTCTTCGAGCCCTTCGCCGACAACTCGGCCAACTGGACGCTCGGCACCAACTGGTCGATCGGCACGGCGGTCGCTGGCTGCGGCGATCCGGGCACCGATCACACGCCGACCAACGACAACGGGATCGCTGGCGTCGTCCGAGGCGGCTGCGCGCCCGCGGGCAACAACATCAACACCTTCTTCTGTCTGACCAGCCCGGCGATGGACAGCAGCGCGCTGCCCTCGGTGTTCGTCAACTACTGGCGCGATCTCTACAGCGACTACACGCCTTACCAGAAGAACAAGATCGAGGTCTGGAACGGCAACGCCTGGGTGATCATCTTCGAGACCTTTGGCGCGCCGGAGACCAATGATCCGAACTGGCTCAACTTCTCCTACGACGTGACCGCGCACAAGAACGCGGCCATGCAGGTCCGCTGGTGCTACAGCGCCGCGCCCGGGGCCTTCCAGCGCGGGTCCTGGAACGTCGACGACATCACCATCGGCCAGGTGTCCTGCACGGCGACGCCCTGAACCCGGGCTGATCGCCAGCGAAGGGCCGCCATCACCCGATGGCGGCCCTTTCGTTGGTTGGGCCGCGCGCCATGGTAGAGGCAGGCATGGCCGCCGAGCCCAGCGAGGTGCAGCAGCTCGCGCGCGCGTTCGCTCGTCACCTCGAGCACCTGCGCGAGTTCGCGGGCGTTCACTATGTCGGCGCCGGGCCGATGCCACGCAGCCTGGTGTCGCCGGACGAGCGCGCCGAGGCTGCGCCGGCCGAGGCTGCGCCGGTCCAGCCCGAGCCTCTCGTTGCGCCCACGCGCGAGCCCACGGCGAGCCCCGTCGCGCCCTCGACCCTACCGAATCCCCCGCCCCGACAATCGACATACTCCGAGCCGCCGCCGCCCGACCATCGACAATCCGCACTGCACAATCAGGCCGAGCAATGGACGGCCACGACCAAGCTCGCGTACCTGCGCGAGCGCAACGTCGGCGACTGCCAGCGCTGCCCGTTGGCCCGGACGCGGACCAAGATCGTGTTCGGCGTCGGCAACCCCGACGCCGCGCTGATGTTCGTCGGCGAGGCGCCGGGTGGCGACGAGGATCGGATCGGCGAGCCCTTCGTCGGTGCGGCGGGCAAGCGCCTCGATCAATGGTTGCGCACGCTCGGCCTCGATCGCCAACAGGTCTACATCGCCAACGTGCTCAAGTGTCGACCGCCCGGCAACCGCGACCCGCATCCGCAGGAGATCGATCGTTGCTCGCCCTTCTTGCACGCGCAGATCCGGGCGATTCAGCCCCAGGTCCTGGTCGCGCTCGGTCGATTCGCTGGCGCGGCGCTGCTCGGCGCGGCGGGAAGGGACGCCAGCGAGCTCAAGATGTACGAGATGCGCGGCAAGCTGCACGAGTACCTCGAGCCCAAGTCGGGCCTGCGCGTGCCGGTCGTCGTGACCTACCATCCTTCTTATGTGCTGCGTCGCGACCAAGAAGCCGCGGCCAAGGCCGAACCAGAACGCGGCGGCGCGATCAAGTCCGAAGACGAAAAAGTTCTCGCCGATCTTCGTCGCGCGCTCTCACTGGTCCAGCACACGTGACTCGGACGTGTGCCAGCCAGCGACGCGAACGAGCGTGAAGACGAGCGACAATCGTCACTCCCCGAAACACGCCAGTTTGCTCGGCATGATCGCCGCTTCGGGTTGACGAGCGCGGGCGAGATCTCTACAGTCTTCGTCTCGCTTGGGCGCTGCGAAGCTCGCCCGCCTCGCCGCCCGCCGCCTGCCCCCCGTCCAGGCACGTCGTTCGCTCACGTAGTCCTTCGGTCCGCCATTCGCGGCCGCGGGGCGGCGTGTCTCCGACCTTCACGCTTCAGACCTACCCGGCTCCTCGGCTTCACACCTCCGACTCGACTCGCTCATGACGAAGGCCGAACTGATCGATCGCATCGCTCGCTCGCGCGACTTGCCCCCCGACATCACCAAGAAGGTCGTCACCGAAGTGCTCGACCTCGCCTTCGCCGAGCTCGGCCAGTACTTCGTGCGCGGCAAGCTGACCCGCAGCAGCAGCCCGCCGCGCTTCACCTTCCCGAAGTTCGGCACCTTCACCAAGAAGCGGCGCAGCGCTCGACGAGGCGTCAACCCGCGCACGCTCGAGCCGATGGAGATCGAGGCCAGCGCCACGATCGACTTCAAGCCGAGCGTCGAGCTCAAGCGGCAGATGAACGAGGCCGCGGCGACTAGCAGCAAGGCCGCGTCGGGCACGGGCAAGCCCAGCGTCGCCAAGGCCAAGGCTCGTGGGGCGAGCGCGACCAAGCCGGCCGCGGTCAAGCCGGCCAAGCCGCGCGGTCCAGGTGGACGCAAGCTGGTCACCCGCGAAGAGGCCGAGCTCGAGTTGGGTGGCGAGCAACCATTGCTGCCCGATCCTCCGCTGCAGAAGGTCCGGCGCAAGGCTGCGACCGCGGCCAAGCCCAAGACGCGTCGACGCGCGGGCTGACTCGGCCTTCAGCCGCGGGGCCTTCAGCCGCGGGCGGCCGACTCGGTTTGTGGTGGCTGGATCACATCGCCGCCGCTCGGACTCGGGTTTCGGGCGCGCTCGCGCACCTTCGCCCCTTGCATTTGTCAGCGGGTTGCGGCTAACAGGGCGCGATGGCGGAGCGCGTGCGCGACCGATTCTTCGCCGGGTTCGGCAAGCTGGGCATTCGACGGCCTTGGCTCGTTGGCCTGACGCTGGCGATCCTGACCGTGCTCGGCGCGCTCTCGGCGAGCCAGCTGACCATCTCGACCTCGCGCTTCAGCTTGGTCGCGGAGGACAACTACTACCAGCGTCGGATGATCGCGTTCTTCGACGCCTTCGGTTACCCCGACGCGCCGGTCGCGATCATCGAGGGCGGTACGGCGGAGCAGCGCCGCGCGACGGTCGATCGCCTGGTCGAGAAGCTCGACCAAGAAGATGCGTTTCGCGGCCGCTCGATGGCCAAGGTCGACGCGCGGGCGATCGCCGAGACCTTGCTGGTCCAGCAGCCCGGGACGCTCGCGCGCTTCCGGGCTGGCCTGCCGCCCGACACCGCGCTCGAGCCCGCGCTCGAGCAGGGCCTCGAGGGCGTGTTCGGCTTGGTCGAGACCCAGATGCTCGCTGCGCTCGATGGTGAGATCGAGGTCGATGCCAAGGACGCCGACGCGCAGCTGGCCCAGCTCGCCGCGCTCGCGCGCGCGCTCGATGCCAAGCTCGCCTCGGACGCTGGTGAAGGTCCGCCGGTCGACGCCCAAGCGCTGCTGCGCTCGCTCGCGGGCCCCGAGGGCGCGAGCATGATGCCCAGCGCCGCCGACCTGCGCGAGCGTGGACTCGACGAGCAGGGCTACGTGGTCAGCAACGACGGCGAGCGGCTCTTGGTCGCGATCTTCCCGGAGTTCGCGGGCGACGAAGTCTCCGACTACGCGCCCGCCGTCGAGCGGCTGCGAGCGATCCGCGACGAGCTCGAGCTCGAAGACACCGAGATCATCTTCACCGGCTTGCCCTTCTTGGTCGTCGACGAAGAAGCGGTGCTGCAGCGCGGCTTGATCGACGCCAGCGCGGCGACGATGGTCGGCATCTTCTTGCTCTTGCTCTGGGCGTTCCGCTCGTTTCGGCGCTCGCTCGTGTCGCTGCTGCCGATCGGCGTCGGCACGATCGTCAGCCTCGGCGCGCTCCGGCTGCTCTTTGGCAGCCTCGACCCGATCACCTCGGGCTTCGGTGCGGTGCTGATGGGCCTCGGCATCGACTTCGCCGTCCACATCCTCGCCCGCTACGACGAAGATCTGCGCCGCGGCTGGACCCGGCGGCAGGCGATGCGCTCGGCCTTGCTCAAGTCCGGCCCGGGTGTGGTGACCGGCGCGCTGACGACCGCGCTGGCCTTCTTGGCCATCGCGACCACCGAGTTCACCTCCTACGGGGTGATGGGGGTGATCACGGCGATCGGCCTGGTCGTCTGCGTCCTGGTCACCCTGCTGCTGCTGCCGGTCGTGTTCGGACGTGGCAACGTCGACGTCGGCGAGACCCCGCCGAGCCCGCTCAAGCTGATCGACCTGATCCCCCGCTTCGCTCGCAAGGCCCCCTTGGTCATCTTGCTGGTCGGGCTCGGGCTCGCCTTCATCGGGGCGGTCGCGCTGCCGCCCTACAACCCGCGCTACCTCGATCTCTTGCCGGAGGGCTTCGAGGCCTCGGTCGGGCTCGAGAAGCTCGAGCGAGACGGCGCGATGACGCCGTGGTTCGCGTGGGTGACCGCCGACGATCTCGACCAGGCCCGCGAGCGGGCCGAGGCCCTGCGCGACCAAGACAGCGTGGGCCGAGTCGACAGCCCGACCGACCTCTTGCCCGAGCTCACGCCCGAGCGACTCGGGGCCCTGCAAGCCGACTTCGCCCAAGCCGGAGCGA
Source organism: Nannocystaceae bacterium (assembly GCA_035904925.1). GTDB lineage: Bacteria > Myxococcota_A > Polyangia > Nannocystales > Nannocystaceae > Plesiocystis. Next base: position 2,937 of record JAMHUH010000001.1, on the reverse strand, counting down.
GCCCCGACTGGGCCAAGCTGCGCGGGCGCAAGCCCAGCGCCGAGGCGCTGGCGCTCAAAGTCGGCGGTGTCGTCGACGCGCTCGACGAAGTCGCGTTCGCGGCCGAGCAGGCTGGGCGCGACGTCACGGCCATCCAAGCCGCGAGCAAGGCCTTCGCGGAGCTGAAGCAGCGCTTGAAGGGCACGCCTGCGATCGTCGCCGACGCGAGCCTCGACCAGATCGAGGACGACATGGCCGAGATCCTCGGACGGGCGTGGACGACCGCGCGAGCGGTCGCCGAGCGGGGCCATTGGGTCGTCGGCGATCTGCCCGACCAGTTCGAGAAGCGATTCGTCGCGATCGACGGCAGCGAGAGGCTGGCGCTCTACGTCTATCCGCGCGAGCTGATCTGGGACTCGGACGCGACCAACGCTGGCGCGCATCATTTCACCGAGCAGCTCGAGGCCATCGACCCCAACGCCGCGGGCCAGGGCATCACGCTCTGGTACCACAACGAGATGATCATGAACGGCTTCGGCCGCGCGACCATCTACTCGGTCTTGCTGGTCGTCGCGTTCTTGCTGCTCGACTTCGGCAGCATCCGCAAGAGCTTGCTCGCGCTCTTCCCGGTCCTGATCGGGATGTGCTGGATGATCGGGCTCTTCCACTTGCTCGATCTGCGGCTCAACGTCGCGACGATCGTGGTCATCCCCCTGACGCTGGGCATCGGCGTCGACGCGGGCGCCCACATGATCCACCGCTGGGATCTCAACGCGCGCAACCGCGGCGGCAAGGCTGACCTCGATCAGATCCTGCGCGGCACGGGTGGCGCGGTCCTGCTCTCCTCGCTGACCACGATCGTCGGCTTCGCGGGCCTCTTGCTCGGTCGCCACGGCGGGCTGATCAGCCTCGGCAGCGTGATGGTCGTGGGCATCGCCTGCACGACCCTCGCCAGCTTGATCATGCTGCCCGCGCTGCTGCTCGTGCTCGACGACGCCGAGTGAGGCTCGCGAAGAAGCCCGCTCGACCGAGTCGAGCGGGCTTCTCGATTCCGAGCAGCGAGGATTCAGGGGCTGGGGACGGGCTCGGGATCGGCGGGATCCACCGGCATGACGTCGGGGACGGGAACCGGGTCCTGGGGCTCGGTCGCCGGCTTGCGCGGCGGCTTGGCGCGGGCGGGCTTGGCGGGCGGAGCGGGCTCGGGAGCCGGGTCGTCGTTGGCGACGGGGCTGTCGGGGGGAACAGGAGCGGGAGCGGGGGCCGGCGCGGGGGCCGGCTTGCTGGCGTCGCTCGGGTTGGGCTTGCTACCCGAGTTGGACTTGCTGCTGGTGTTGGGCTTGCTGCCCGAGTTGGGCTTGGGCTTGTCGTAGTGGTCGTGGTGGACCGGATGCGAGACCGAGCCGGGGTTGGTCGACTTCGAGGTGCTGCACTGGAACGAGCAGGCCGGGAGTGCGAGGCACAGGAGCAAGGAAGCCAGGGAGTAGGGGGAGGGGCGAGCGATGGGCATGAATCCTCGAATGGCCACGGACGACCCTGCTTCCAATGCTATTCAGGCGCAAGAAGGGTGTGGTCGAAAGGTCAGGTGCAAATGTGGGTGTTTCCGTCGGGATCAATGTTCCAAAGGCCACAATGGTGCGGCCCCCGAGCCGGATCGCGCACGCGTGCGCGGCGCAGCGCTGATTTTGGCCCCTAGTGATGCGTAATTGAAGAGATACGAATTGGCTTTGGCGACGCTGTCGATTTTCGCTAGGTTGTCCGCGTGTGTCGTTTCTCGAGCCCGCAGGGAGACAAGGGGTGACAAGAGCGCGATCGGACGATCAACGTAAACAACAAATCCGTGAGGCTGCAACTCGATGTTTCGTGCGTCGAGGCTATGCCGCCACTCGTTTGCTCGACATCGCCCGGGAAGCGGGGTTGAGCAAGGGTGGGGTGTACTTCCACTATCGAGCCAAAGAGCAGCTTTTCCACGAGATACTCGCGAACTACGTGCGTGTGCTTCAGGAGCGCTGGGACTTCGAGCCCGTCGCCGATCAACCTGCAGACCGCACCATGGGGCGTTTGGTGATGGCTCACCTGCGCTCCATGCAAGACGATCCCGACGAGGTTCGGCTCTTCAACCTGCTGGTCACCATGGCCGCGCAGGAGCAGCCGTTCCGAGAGAGGCTCGAAGAGCTGTTTCGCTTGATGCAGGGGCTCTACGCCCGGGTCATCGAGCGGGGCATCGTCGAAGGGGTGTTCATGGGCGGCGACCCGCAAGTGCTCGCTGTCTCGGTCCTCTCCTTTCTCAACGGGTTGGGTGGGTTCACGGCGATCCACGAAGACGGCACCTTGCCGATCAGCCCCGAGCACGGCGCCGAACAGGTGCTGCGGATGCTCAAGCCGCACAGCTCGGTCAGCGCGGTCGAGTTCGCCAGCTCGGCAGGCCATCCAGGCAAGCCGCAGCCCAACTGAACCACTGAACCTTCGATCTCGAAGGTAGACACGAAGAGGGTGAGCCGAAGGCGACTTCGGACTCACCCTCGATCATTTTGGGGATCGTGTTGGATCAGGCTGGATCATGTTCGCGAGCCGCGGCCATTTCGAATGATCACGCCAGCGCAGCCGATCCAGCCAGGCAGCTCGCCGGGCGCCGGCACGACCTCGTGGCCGATCAGCGTGGCTCGATGTCCGATCGGCAACATCTGCACGAGGGTCGCTAGCGCCGCGGTGCCGCTGGGTCGCTGGCTCGGCTCGGCGTCCATGCAGCGGCGGACCAGCTGCTCGGTTCGACCCGCGAGCAAGGGCTCGATCAGCTCGAGGTCGCGGGCTTCGACTTGCTCGCGCGTCGGGAGCTCGGCGTGGCCGAAGGCGGGGCCGCGATGGGCCAACTCGGCGGCCGTCCACCACAGCACGCGACCGGCCGCGGTGTCTTCGCCCAGCAGCAGCTCGAGCGCGCCGAGCAGCTCGTCAGCCTGCTCG